>NZ_JBVHQM010000017.1:0-192018 GCF_055567415.1 Streptomyces sp. NPDC026575 | reverse complement strand
GGGTCGGAGGGGTAGGGGTGTGGGACGTAAAGCGCAGCAGTCCCACACCCCTACCCCTCCGACCCGACACCGGCAGCCGAACAGCCCCGCGCAGCGGCCCCAGCCCGCCGCAGGCGAACCCAGAGAAACCCCCACGGCGGGACAGCCGACAACGTGGGAAGCACCCCCAAGCGCAGCGGACGGTCAACCCTTCGCCGCGACCGCCGAAATGTCGAAGCTGAGCTTCACCCTGTCGCTGACCATCACCCCGCCCGTCTCCAGCGCCGCGTTCCACGTCAGGCCCCAGTCGGAGCGCAGGATCTCGGCGCTGCCCTCGAAGCCGACGCGCTCGGCGCCGTAGACGTCGGTGGCCGAGCCGTTGAACGTCAGGTCGATGGTGAGCGGCTTGGTGACGTCCCGCAGGGTGAGGTCGCCGGTGATGCGGTAGCGGTCGCCGCCCACGCGCTCGGCGGCGGTGCTGCGGAAGGTCATCAGGGGGAATGCCTCGGCGTCGAAGAAGTCGGCGCTGCGCAGGTGGGCGTCGCGGTCGGCGATCCCGCTGTCGATGCTGGCGATCTTGATGTCGAGCGACGCGGTGGACCGGGACGGGTCGCCGCCGTCGAGGCTGAGCGTGCCCGCGTAGTCGCCGAAGCCGCCGCGGACGTTGGTGACCATGGCGTGCCGGACCGTGAAGCCGATGCTGCTGTGGGCCGGGTCGATGGTGTAGTCGCCGGTCAGTGCGGCCAGCGCGGGGTCCGCGTCGAGGACGGCGGCGGGGGCGGTGGTGCGCTTGCGGTGGAACAGAGCCATGGCTCCTCCTTCGGAACGGATGCTGTGGGCAGCGTTTTGTTTAATGTTCAACGAGATGGGTGCCACTGTAGCGTGATTTAGTTCAATGTTCAACCTCTTGGGGAGGGGTGGGGGGAGGTCGGCTCGGCCGGACGGGTGGTCGGGGGGAGCTGCCGCCTGGTCATTGCCGCCGTGCGCGGGCCCGTGCTAGACCATCGGGAACTCCCAAGTGCGCAGCGCCACCTCCCAGTTGACGCCATGGAGAGGACCGACCGTGTCGCCCGACCCCGCCCCGCCCGTCTGGTCACGCAGAGGATTCCTCGCCGCCGCGAGCGCGCTCGGCCTCACCGCGGCCCGCCCCGCGCACGGAGCGGCGGCCGATCCGTACGACGCCCTCCGGGGCCGCTGGTGCGGGCTGACGCTCGGCACCGGCTTCGACCCCGGCGCGCCGCCGTACGCGGCCGTGCTCAAGGAGACCGGCGACCTCGCGGCCGCCCATCGGTCGGCGATGCGGCCGGCGGCCCACTCGCTCTGGGACGACTGCCCCTACGATCCGCCGTCCGGCATCACCCGGAGCTACGGCCGGCTGTGCACCATGGCCCACGCCTACGCCCAGCCCGGCACCGGCCGCACCGGCGACCCCGGTCTCGCCGACGGCCTGCTCGCCGGCCTCGACCACCTCGAAGCCACCGTCTACCACACCGGCACCACCCGCTACGGCAACTGGTGGGAGTGGCAGATCGGCAGCCCCAGACTCCTCCTCGACACCCTCGCGATCCTCGCCGACCGCCTGCCCGGCGACGGGCTGCCCGGGGAGCTGCGCGACCGCTGCCTGGCCGCCGTCGACCACTTCGTCCCCGACGCCATGCTCGGCGACTACACCGGCACCAGCACCGGCGCCAACCGCGTCGACCTGTGCCGGGTGGTCGCGCTGCGCGGCGTCCTCGGCCGCGCCCCCGCCAAGATCGCACTGGCCCGGGACGCCCTCTCGCCGGTCTTCCCCTACGTCACCGAGGGCGACGGCCTCTACGCCGACGGCTCCTTCGTCCAGCACTCCTGGGTCGCCTACTCCGGCACCTACGGCTATGTCCTGCTCGACGGCCTGGGCCGGTTGTTCACCCTGCTCGGCGACTCGCCCTGGCCGATCACCGATCCGGCCCGGCAGATCATCTTCGACAGCGTCGAGCGCGCATACGCCCCGCTGCTCCACAACGGCCTGATGATGGACAGCGTCAACGGGCGCGCCGTCAGCCGCGGCTACCTCCAGGGCGACGAGCGGCGGGTGCTGCGCAGCGACCACTACCACGGGCATGCGCTGATCGCCGCCGTCGCGCTGCTCGCCGAGGCCGCGAGCGGCGCCGAGCGGACGCGCTGGCACGGCATGATCAAGGGCTGGATCGCCCGCGACACCACGCTGCCGGTCCGCACCGACCGGCAGTACGGCGTCGCCGACCTCGCCCGGCTGCACAAGATCGCCGACGGTCCGGTGGCCGCGACCCCCGAGCCCGTGGGGCACCGCCTCTTCCCTGCCATGGACCGCGCCGTGCACCGCCGCCCCGGCTGGGCCGCGGGGCTGGCCATGGCCTCGGACCGCATCACGTACTACGAGAACGGCAACGGCGAGAACCCGCGGGGCTGGCACACCGGCGCCGGGATGCTCTACTGGTGGGGCGCGGACTTCGGGGGCGACCAGTACACGGACGCCTTCTGGCCCACCGTCGACCCCTACCGGCTCCCCGGAACCACCGTGTCCACCAAGCGGCTCGCCGACAACGAGGGCGGCGGCTGGGGCGAACCCAAGCCCACCGCGCGCTGGGTCGGCGGCACCACCGACGGCGAGTTCGCCGCGATCGGCCAGGACCTGCGCGGCCTGTCCTCGACGCTGACCGCGCGGAAGTCCTGGTTCGCGCTGGCGGACTGCGTCGTCTGCCTGGGCGCCGGCATCACCTCCGGCGACGGCGTGCCCGCCGAGACCGTCGTCGACAACCGCTGCCTGGGCGAGCACGGCACCCACGCGCTCACCGTCGACGGCGCTGCCCAGCCCGCCGCGCTCGGCCACCGCGCCGCCTTCCGCTGTGCGCACTGGGCCCACCTCGCCGGGCACGGCGGCTACGTCTTCCCCGGCGGCGCCGCCCTGAACGCCCTGCGCGAGGCCCGTACCGGCTCCTGGCACGACATCAACGCCACCTCCTCCCGGGAGCCGTTCACCCGCCGCTACCTCACGCTCTGGCACGACCACGGCACCGACCCGGCCGACGCCCGCTACGCCTACCTCCTGATGCCGGGCGCCACCCCCGGTGCCGTCGCACGGCGGGCCGCCGACCGGCGCTGGCTTACCGTGCTCGGCAACGACGCCGGGCGGCAGGCGATCGCGGTCCACTCGCTCGGCGTAACGGCGGCGAACTTCTGGCGGGCCGGCCGGGCGGGGCCGCTCGAAAGCAGCGGTCCGGCGAGCGTGCTGGTGCGCGAGCGGCGGTCCATGGCGCGGGGGCGGACGGCCCGGTTGTGCGTGGCCGCCCCGGACCGCTCCGGCGATACGCTGGAGATCACCTGGACGCGGCCGGTGCGCGAGGTGCTGGGCCACGATCCGGCGATCGAGGTGCTGGCCACGGGGCGGTCCCTGCGGCTGCGGCTGGCTCCCGGCCGGAGCTGCGCCACCCACGGCTGCACGGTGCGGTGGGGCTGACCCGGTCCGTCGCGCTCCCTTCCTGCGCCGGACACGACAACGCCACTCCGCCGTCGTTTGTCGGGCCCATACAGCGCAGGAGCGCTCCCGCCACCCGAACGGACGTCGGGACGCAGGCCCGGCACAGGACGGTTCTGTACTGCCTGCCCACCAAAACGCATGGGACGTTGTACGAAACCGACATCGGTGTGCGGCGCCTCGCACACGTACCGTCGATACATGACCACTGTCGAAGATCTGCCCGCCGGCGCCACCGACGCCCGCGGGCGTGTCGCCGAGCTGCACGCCATCCGTGAGCAGGTCCGGCGAGGACCCAGCGAGCGGGCGACCGAAGCGCAGCGTGCCAAGGGCAAGCTGACGGCGCGCGAGCGGATCGAGCTGCTGCTGGACGAGGGTTCGTTCAACGAGGTCGAGCCGCTGCGGCGGCACCGGGCGACGGGCTTCGGCCTGGAGGCCAAGAAGCCCTACACCGACGGCGTGATCACCGGCTGGGGCACCGTCCACGGCCGGACCGTGTTCACCTACGCACACGACTTCCGGATCTTCGGCGGCGCGCTCGGCGAGGCGCACGCCACCAAGATCCACAAGATCATGGACATGGCCATCCAGGCCGGTGCCCCGCTGGTCTCCCTGAACGACGGCGCCGGTGCCCGCATCCAGGAGGGCGTGTCCGCCCTGGCCGGCTACGGCGGCATCTTCCAGCGCAACACCAAGGCGAGCGGGGTCATCCCGCAGATCTCGGTCATGCTCGGCCCCTGCGCGGGCGGCGCGGCCTACAGCCCCGCCCTGACCGACTTCGTCTTCATGGTCCGCGAGACCTCGCAGATGTTCATCACCGGCCCCGACGTGGTGCGCGCGGTGACCGGCGAGGAGATCACCCAGAACGGCCTGGGCGGCGCCGACGTGCACGCCGAGACCTCCGGCGTGGCGCACTTCGCCTACGACGACGAGACGACCTGCCTGGAAGAGGTCCGCTACCTCCTCTCCCTGCTGCCGGCCAACAACCGTGAGAACCCGCCGACGGTCGCCTGCGAGGACCCCGCCGACCGCTCCGGCGACGCGCTGCTGGACCTGGTCCCGGCCGACGGCAACCGCCCGTACGACATGCGCAAGGTCATCGAGGAGATCGTCGACGACGGCGAGTACCTCGAAGTCCACGAGCGCTGGGCGACCAACATCATCTGCGCGCTGAGCCGACTCGACGGCAAGGTGGTGGGCATCATCGCCAACCAGCCGCAGTCGCTGGCCGGTGTGCTGGACATCGAGGCGTCCGAGAAGGCCGCCCGCTTCGTCCAGATGTGCGACGCCTTCAACATCCCGATCATCACCCTCCTGGACGTCCCCGGCTTCCTGCCCGGTGTCGACCAGGAGCACGGCGGCATCATCCGGCACGGCGCCAAGCTGCTCTACGCCTACTGCAACGCCACCGTCCCGCGGATCTCGATCGTGCTGCGCAAGGCCTACGGCGGCGCGTACATCGTCATGGACTCGCAGTCCATCGGCGCCGACCTGACCTACGCCTGGCCGACCAACGAGATCGCGGTGATGGGCGCCGAGGGCGCCGCCAACGTCATCTTCCGCAAGCAGATCGCCGAGGCGGACGACTCCGAGGCCATGCGCACCCGCATGGTCAAGGAGTACAAGTCCGAGCTGATGCACCCGTACTACGCGGCCGAGCGCGGCCTGGTCGACGACGTCATCGACCCCGCCGACACCCGCCACACCCTCATCCGCGCCCTCGACATGCTGCGCACCAAGCACGCGGACCTGCCGGCCCGTAAGCACGGCAACCCGCCCCAGTAACCGCATCCCGCACCGCACCCGGCACCACGCCCACCGCGACGACGGAGAAGACACCGTGAACCCTGCCCCTCGCACCGACTCCATCCGTGTGGAGAAGGGCCAGGCCAGCGAGGAAGAGCTGGCCGCCCTGACCGCCGTCCTCCTGGCCCGCGCCGCCCACCGGCCGGCCGCCCCGGCCGGCCCGCGCGCCACCGCCGCCCGCTGGCGCCGCCTGGAGCGCCAGAGCGGCTTCCACGGCGCCACCAGCTGGCAGCGCTGAACGATCAGGAAGTGACCGAGGGGCCCCGCACCACTGCGGGGCCCCTCGGCGTTTCCCGGGCGGCTGTGAACCCCACCCGCACCGCCGCGATATGCGGCTCCGTCGCTTATCGGACGCGGTGTTCCGGTTCGGCAGGGGGCGTCCGAATCAAGGCGTAGGTTCGCCCCAATCATCGGGAGCAGAGCTGTTCAAGCCGAGCTCCCCGTGCTGGCATGCGCTCGTCATCCCACTCCTGGTGCTCCCGCGCCGCGGGCCCTAGGACGACCGGAAGGAAGTGCCCATGCTCAGCACGCTCGGTGCTGGTGCCGCAGTGGCATCCCTGCTCCTCGCCGGATCGGCATCCCCCACCACGCCGGCACGCTTCGGCGACGAACCGCCCACCGGAAAGATCACCATAACCGTCGCCACGGTCAACGGATCGGGCTGCAGACCCGGCAGCGCCGCGGTGGCCATCGCCCCCGACAACACCGCCTTCACCGTCACCTACAGCGAGTACCTCGCCCAGGCGGGCGGCTCCAGCAAGCCCACCGACGCCCGCAAGAACTGCCAGATCGCCCTGAACGTCCATGTCCCGCAGGGCTTCACCTACGCCATCGCCCGGGCCGACTACCGCGGTTACGCCTCCCTGGCCCCCGGCGCCAAGGGCATGGAGCAGGCGAACTACTACTTCCAGGGCCAGCAGGAGACGGCCCGCAAGAGCCACTCCTTCGCCGGCCCCTACGACAACAACTGGCAGACGTCGGACGAGACCGACATCGACGCCCTGGTGTACGCGCCCTGCGGCGAGGAGCGCTACTTCAACATCAACACCGAGCTCCGGGTGGACGGCAAGTCCGCGGACCCCAGGGCCACCAGCTTCATGGCCATGGACTCCACCGACGGCAGCATCAACACCATGTACCACTTCTCCTGGAAGCAGTGCCCCGCACGCCGGTGACCCCGCCGCGCTGACGGCCGGGCCCCTGTACGGCCGTGTACGGGCCCGTACGGGTACGACGAAGGCCCCCGCACCCAGAAGGTGTGGGGGCCTTTCGTACGGCGCGAGCGGGCACGGGGAGCCCGGACGCGGCGCTGCGGTGTCCCTGGGGCCGCCGGAGACGGCCTCGACTAGCGCAGGCGGGCCATCAGCGCATGCTCCACGAGCGTGATGAGCGCGCTCTTGGCCTCGCTGCGGTGCCGGGCGTCGGTGGTGATGATCGGCGCGTCCGGGCCGATCTGGAGCGCCTCACGGACCTCGTCGGGCGTGTACGGCTGGTGCCCGTCGAAGCCGTTGAGGGCGATGACGAACGGCAGGCCGCTGTTCTCGAAGTAGTCGACCGCCGGGAAGCAGTCGGCCAGGCGGCGGGTGTCCACCAGGACCACCGCGCCGATGGCGCCGCGCACCAGGTCGTCCCACATGAACCAGAAGCGGTCCTGACCGGGCGTACCGAAGAGGTACAGGATCAGGTCCTGGTCCAGCGTGATCCGGCCGAAGTCCATCGCCACGGTCGTGGTCGTCTTGTCCGGCGCGTGCGTGAGGTCGTCGATCCCCGCGGAGGCGGAGGTCATCACGGCTTCGGTACGCAGCGGATTGATCTCTGAGACGGCCCCGACGAACGTGGTCTTGCCCACGCCGAAGCCGCCCGCCACCACGATCTTCGCGGAGGTGGTGGAGCGGGCTGCACCGCTAGAGCTTGCGAAGTCCACTGAGCACCCTTTCGAGCAGTGTCACATCTGGCTGTCCGCCGGCGGTCTCGTCCCCGCCGGGCTGATGGATGGCGACGAGTCCGGCCTCCGCCAGGTCGGCGACGAGGATCCGGGCGACGCCGAGGGGGATGGAGAGAAGCGCGGAGATCTCGGCAACTGACTTGATCTCGCGGCAGAGGTGGCAGATGCGCTGGTGCTCCGGCAGCTGGCCCTGCAGCTTGGCGGGGTCGGCGGTCGTGCTGACCAGCGCCTCGATGGCGAGCTGGTAGCGCGGCCTGGTCCGGCCTCCGGTCATGGCGTACGGGCGAACGAGCGGGTTGTTCGCGCCGGTGGGGGCGGGCTCGGGTGCACGCCGCTGCGGCTGCACCGGCTGGATGCGCGGTGCCTGCGGCTCGTCGTACACCGACGGCTCGTACGGCTGGGAACCGTACGGCCGGGGCTGCTGCTGCGGTGGCTGCGGCGGCTGGAGCCGCTGCGGCCGGCGGCTCGGCGCAGACGGGAAGTTGAAGCGGTTGTTATGGGTCTCGCCCACAGGTCCGGACTCCTGCCCGGAACCGTACGGGTATCCGCTCGGGGGCGTTGCCACGTCTCCTCCTCCAACTTGCTGTCTGACGCCGGTCGCGCCACCGAACCATAAGGCGCGGGGGCGGGAAACGCACTGCCTGTCTGTTAGTTGAGAAGACTTCCCTGCAGTTCGGCGCGCAGGTCCGGCGTCAGGACGCTACCCGCACGGTCGACCAGCAGGGCCATTTCGTAGCCGACCAGACCGATGTCGCACTCGGGGTGCGCGAGCACCGCCAGCGACGATCCGTCGGAGACGGACATGATGAAGAGGAAGCCGCGCTCCATCTCCACCACGGTCTGGTTGACACTCCCGCCCTCGAAGATGCGGGAGGCGCCGGAGGTCAGCGACGTCAGGCCGGAGGCCACCGCCGCCAACTGATCGGCTCTGTCCCGAGGGAAGCCCTCGGACATGGCAAGGAGGAGACCGTCCGCGGAGACCACGACCGTGTGCGACACCCCGGGGGTGTTCTCCACGAAGTTGGTGATCAACCAGTTCAGATTCTGCGCCGCCTGGCTCATCGGGCTCACACTAACGCTCCTGATCGTAGGTGCTGCCGGGGCCGAAGCCCTGTTGGTCATTCTGGGGGACCCCGGAGGGGTCCGTGCCGACGCTGCGTCCCTGCTGGACACCGCGGCGCAGGTTGCTCAGCCTGCCGCGGACGTCCTCCGGGGCGCGGGAGACCTGGGGGCCGCCCTGCGGGGTCTGCTCCGCGGCGCCTTCGACCAGGTTGGCCTTGGGCACCCGCCGGGGCAGGCCGGAGGCTGTGACTCCGCCCGCCTTCGGCTCGCGCAGCCGCTCCGCCCGCTCCCAGCGCTCGTCGTTGGAGCTGCGCCAGTCCGAGCCGTCCTGGCCGGTCTCCGGCGTGCCCCGTTGCTGCTGAACCTGCGGTACCTGCTGGTCGCGGCCTCCGCGGCGCGGAAGGCCGACGTCCGTCAGCGAGGGGGCGTCGCTCGGTGTGGGGCCCGGACGCTCGAATGGTACGCGCTCAGGGGCGTCAGCGGGAGCGGCAGTGGTATTCCGGTCAGATTCCGCTTCGGTGCCGAAGTAGCCCTCGAATGCGGGACGTTCGGCCCATTCGTCCGGCTGCGCCGCTTCGTGCGAGACGTATGGCTGCTGGCCGGTGGTCTCGGAGGGGCGCGGATCGCCGAATGCCTGGTTGCCGTGCGACCGGTCGTCGTAGAGCGGTTGATCGGCTTCCGCATACGCCTGGGGGGCGAAATCCTGGGACGGGAAGTCCTGGGACGGGAAATCCTGGGACGGGAAGTCCTGGTAACCGGTGGTGGAGGACACCTGGTCGCGGAAGAGCGGGTTGCCCACGCCCTGGCCGTCGGCCGGCTGCTCGCCGCCCGCCTGGGCCTCCAGAGCCGCCCGGCGCTCCTCGCGCATCAGCGAGCGGCCCACCATGTCCAGGTCGGCGCCGTCCGGCCGGCCGTAGCGGCTGTCGTCGAAGCCCAGCTCGGCGGCGGTGCGCTGCCCGCTGTCGTACGACGCGTGCTGGTGCTCGGGCACGATCCGGGAGACCGTGAAGTCGTCCTCGAACTGCTCCTCGCCGCCACCACCGTGGGTGATCGCCTCGGGCAGCATGACCAGGGACGTGGTGCCCGCCTGCTCGCCGGAGGGGCGCAGCTGCACCCGGATCCCGTGCCGGTCGGCCAGCCGGCCGACCACGAACAGGCCCATGCGCTGCGAGATCGCGGCGTCCACGCTCGGCGGGTTGGCCAGCTTGTGGTTGATGTCCGCGAAGTCCTCGGGGGTCAGCCCGATGCCCTTGTCGTGGATCTCGATCATCACCCGGCCGTCGGGCAGCCGGGTGGCGGCCACCCGCACCTTGGTCTGCGGGGAGGAGAACGTGGTGGCGTTCTCCAGCAGCTCGGACAGCAGGTGCACGAGGTCGGTCACGGCGGTGCCGTGGATCTCGCTCTCGGGGACGCCGGTGAGGTCTATTCGCTCGTAGGACTCGACCTCGCTGATCGCCGCGCGCAGCACGTCCACCAGCGGAACCGGCTGGTTCCAGCGGCGGCCGGGCTCCTCGCCCGCGAGGATCAGGAGGTTCTCGCCGTTGCGGCGCATACGCGTGGCGAGGTGGTCCAGCCGGAAGAGGCTCTCCAGCTGGTCCGGGTCCGCCTCGTTGTTCTCCAGGTCGGTGATCAGCTCCAGCTGGCGCTCGATCAGACCCTGGTTGCGGCTGGAGAGGTTGGTGAAGATCGCGTTGACGTTGCCCCGCAGCAGCGCCTGCTCGGCGGCGAGCCGGACGGCCTCGCGGTGCACCTGGTCGAAGGCGCGGGCGACCTCGCCGATCTCGTCGGTGGTGGCGATCGGGATGGGCGTGACGCGGGTGTCGACCCGGCCGGGGTCGGTCCGCGAGAGCTGGTCGACCAGCATCGGCAGCCGCTGCTCGGCGACGCCGAAGGCGGCGTTGCGCAGCTGGCGCATGTTGCGGCTCATCCGGCGGGCCATCAGCCCGGCCACGACGAACGCGATGATCAGGGCGGCCAGCACGATCGCGGAGTCGACGAAGGTGGACTGGCGGGCGTCGGCGGAGATCTGCGCCGCCTCGTCCACCGCCTTGTTCGCCAGGTCCTTCTCGATGGACCGGTACATGTTGAATTTGCCGGTTGCGGCCGTGAAGTAGGCGTCGGAGGTGATGCCCTTCGGGCTCAGCGCCTCCGGGGCCGCGCCGGTGCCGATCCAGGTGCCCATCTGGTCGATCGACGGCGGGGTGCGGAAGGGCTGGTTGGCGGCCTGCGCCTGTTCCTTTGCGCGTGCGATCTTCTGCTTGGCGGCCTGCTTGAGCGCCGCCGCGTCCGCCTTGAGCCGCGCGACGTCCTCGGGCGTACCGCCGGAGGTGAACTCGCCGATGGCGATGCCCTCCAGGTAGCGGTACGACGCGAAGGCGGTCAGCTGGAGCTTGTGCTCCTTGCCGCCCTGCGGGGACGCCGGGTCGACCAGGAGGTGGGTGCCGATGGACCGCTGCAGCGACACGGCGGCCTTGGCCAGCGCGACGGCGTAGACGGTACGGCCGTAGGAGGTGATGTTGCCGGTGCCCAGGCCGAGTTCGTTGGCGAACTCCATCAGCGGGTGCTGGACCTCGACGTAGCCCTCCTCGGTCTGCACACCGCGCAGCTTGGAGGTGAAGGCGGCCGCGCGCAGCTGCTGGAGCTTGGGCTCGGTCTTCTCGAACGCGGCGAGCCGGCGGTTGAGGCCCGGCTTGTCCGGCATGTCCTTGGCGGCCTGGTGGAAGGCGTCGGCGGCGGCGTCGGTGGCGTCCCGCGCCTGCTGCACGACCGGGTCGTCCTTCTTGCCCTGGAGCAGCGGCGCCGCGGTGCGGTCCCGCTCGTCGATCAGGGCGTTGCTGTAGGAAAGCGCGGCGCGAACGAGCTTCGCGGTGTTCTCCGCGTCCTGCGCGTCCCGCCAGGTGGTGAGCGAGCTGTCCACCCGCAGGCCACCCAGGACCAGTGCGACCAGCACCGGGATCAGCAGAATGGCGTTCAGGCGGGTCGCCACGCGCCAGTTGCGCGGGGAGTACTTACCGCCGCTGACCGGAGGCTTGGCGACCGTGTTATCGGACGCGTCGGCAGCCGGTACGCCACCTCTGGGTGGCGGGGTGAAGTTGCCCCGCCGCGGCTCCTGCGGCTCGGGGCTCGACTTGCTTCGCCTCACTCGACCAACAACCTCTCGGCGCCGGCACTACCTGCTGTGCCGTTTCTTCTGGGCGTTCCTACTCCGGAGTTCAGCGAATTTCAGCACGTCAGGGCGGTGCGTTCCAAACACTGGACAAAGCCGGGGAAGGCCCGGAAGCGCCTTAGATAAAAGGGGCGTTAAGGGCGAGCCGCGCCAAAATGCAGGCGCTCTGTGCGCGCAGCGAAGCCAGGCATGCGCATGGGGTGTCGAAACGTCGACGATTCACTGTCGAAACGTTATGAAGCAAATTTGTCGGCGTGTCGAAGGACACAGATCCATTCGCGCATGCCGGGAACCGGCCCGGCGCACCGCGCGGGCCAACGGAAGCCAACTTCCGCACGGCCCGCGCCTGATGAGGCGCGGGCCCTGGGGTCGGCCCTACCGGAGCCGGGCCATCAGCGCATGCTCGACCAGCGTGATGAGCGCGCTCTTGGCCTCGCTGCGGTGCCGTGCGTCGGTGGTGATGATGGGGGTCCCGGGGCCGATCTGGAGCGCCTCACGGACCTCGTCGGGCGTGTACGGCTGCTGGCCCTCGAAGCCGTTGAGGGCGATGACGAACGGCAGACCGCTGTTCTCGAAGTAGTCGACCGCCGGGAAGCAGTCGGCGAGCCGGCGGGTGTCGACGAGCACCACCGCGCCGATGGCGCCGCGGACCAGGTCGTCCCACATGAACCAGAAGCGGTCCTGACCGGGCGTACCGAAGAGGTACAGGATCAGGTCCTGGTCCAGGGTGATCCGGCCGAAGTCCATCGCCACGGTCGTCGTGGTCTTGTCCTGGACGTGGCTGAGATCGTCGATCCCCGCCGAAGCGGACGTCATCACCGCTTCGGTACGCAGCGGATTGATCTCCGAGACCGCGCCGACGAACGTGGTCTTGCCCACGCCGAAGCCGCCCGCCACCACGATCTTCGCGGAGGTGGTGGCGCGCGCCGCGCCCCCGGAGTAACCGCTGTCAGAGCTTGCGAAGTCCACTGAGCACCCTCTCCAGCAAGGTCACGTCCGGCGTGCCGCCGGCCTCACCGCTGCCGCCGGGCTGGTGGATCGCCACCATCCCCGCCTCCGCCAGGTCCGCGACCAGAATCCGCGCCACACCCAGCGGGATGTGCAGCAGCGCCGAGACCTCGGCGACCGACTTCACCTCGCGGCACAGGTGGCAGATGCGCTGGTGCTCGGGCAGCAGCCCGGGCAGCTGGGAGGGGTCGGCGGTCGTGCTGACCAGCGCCTCGATGGCGAGCTGGTAGCGCGGCCTGGTCCGGCCTCCGGTCATGGCGTACGGGCGCACCAGCGGCTGATCACCTTCGCTCCCGTACGGCGCCTGGCTGTAGGCGCCGTACGGGCCGGAAGTGGCAGGTGGCGGGGTCATGGGTCCTCCGGACGGGACAGAGCTCTGTCGTCGGGTTGGGCCGGTGGGGGGTGGCGGCTCGAATGGATGGTGGGGTGCTGGACGGTACGGCGCTGCGGACGCCTCAGTGCAGCAGGCTGCCTTGCAGTTCGGCGCGCAGGTCCGGCGTCAGCACCGTTCCCGCGCGGTCGACCAGCAGGGCCATCTCGTAGCCGACCAGGCCGATGTCGCACTCGGGGTGCGCGAGCACGGCCAGCGACGATCCGTCGGAGACGGACATGATGAAGAGGAACCCCCGCTCCATCTCCACCACGGTCTGGTTCACCGTTCCGCCCTCGAAGATGCGGGAGGCGCCGGAGGTCAGCGACGTCAGCCCGGAGGCCACCGCCGCGAGTTGATCGGCGCGGTCGCGCGGGAAGCCCTCGGACATCGCGAGGAGCAGCCCGTCCGCGGAGACCACCACCGTGTGCGACACCCCGGGGGTGTTGTCCACGAAGTTGGTGATCAACCAGTTCAGGTTCTGCGCCGCCTGGCTCATCGGACTCAACTAACGCTCCTGCTGGTGAGTGGGATCGACGGTGCCGTGGGTGCCGGTGGTCGACGTCCCGGCCTGTCGGCCCTGCTGGATACCCCGACGCAGATTGGTCAGCCGGCCGCGCACGTCGCTGGGCGAGCGCGAGACCTGAGGACCGCTCTGGTGGGACTGCTGCTGCTGTGCGGTGCCCGCGACGAGGTTCGCACGCGGGACCCGCCGGGGCAGCCCGGAGGTGGTGATCCCACCCGAGGCCGGCTGGCGGATCTGCTCCGCCTGGCGCCAGGTCTCGTCGTTCGGCGAGCTGCGCCACTGCGCGGAGGGGTCGGCCGGCGCTTCGTTGCGCGCGGCGTCGACCGGTGCCTCGCGGCGGGCACCGGCGTCCGGCGCGGACCCGCGGCGCGGCAGCGGCGCCGCGTCGGCGGTGTCGGTGCCCTGCGGCGGCACACCCGCGGCGGCGGACGCCGGGTGGCTGAACCAGTTGGACTCGATGGTGTCGAAGATCGGCGTACGGCCGTCCCCGGGACCGGCGTCCGCGCCGCCCAGCACATCGCCGTCCGGCACACCGCGGCCCTGCGGCTGCTGCGGCTGCTGGAACTGGCCGTTGTTCTGCCGCTCGCCGACGTACGGGGCGGGCCCGGCGTCCGACTGCTGCTGGAACTGGCGGGCGTCGAGCTGTCCGGTCTCGTACGGGTCCGGCTCGGCGAGCTGCGGGAACTCACCGGTCGCGTACTGGCCGGTGTCGCTGTCCGGGCGCGCGTACTGGCCGGTGTCGGCGTCCGGACGCGCGTACTGGCCGGTGTCGGCGTCCGGACGCGCGTACTGGCCGGTGTCACCGGAGTCCGCGGCCGTGCCACGGCCGGCCGGGCGACCGCCCTGCGGGGCGTCCGCGGCCGGCGGCGGGCCGGAGAAGTCGGGGCGGGCGAACGCGGCGGTGTCGCCGGGGCCGCCGCTCGGCGCGGGCCGCTCGAAGCTGCCGGTGCGCTCCGGCTCCTCGTGGCCGCGCGGCTGGTCCTGCGTCTCGCGGGGCGCCATCGGCCAGTCGTCGGAGCCACCGCGCTCACGGCGCGCACCCCAGCTCGTACCGCCGGGCTGCTGACCGCCGCGGCCGTCCTGGCCGCCCTGACCACCGGCCGGCGCGGCGCCCGGCAGCTCGCCCGCGGCGCTCCGCGGCGGCAGCTGCGGACGCTCCTCGCGGCGCGGTGCGCCGGTCGGCGGCGCCACAGTGGCCGCCGGGCCGCCGTCGGCACCACGGGTGGGCAGCGGGCGCGCCCCACCGGGGCGGGCGCCGGTCGGCGCGGAGGCGTTCGGGGTGCCCGCACCGGGACCACCGGTGCGGCCGCCGGGCGCCGGCGAACCGAACGCACCGGGTGCGCCGCCGGGGCCCCCGCGGGCGGGCAGCGCGGGGCGCTGGCCGGACGCCGGACCCGCACCGACCTGACCGCGCGGCTGGAGCCCCGCGAGTCGGCTGGAGGGCGTGCCGCCGGCCTCGCCGGAACCGCTCTTGGCGTTGCTGGGCGCCGGCTTCTTGCCGCCCTGGGCGACGTCGACCGGCAGCATGACCAGGGCGGTGGTGCCGCCGGAGTCGGAGGGGCGCAGCTGGATGCGGATGCCGTGCCGCAGCGACAGGCGGCCGACCACGAACAGACCCATGCGCCGGGACACCGAGACGTCCACGGTCGGCGGGCTGGCCAGCCGCTCGTTGATCGCCGACAGGTCCTCGGGGGACAGGCCGATACCGGTGTCGTGGATCTCGACCAGCACCCGGCCGTCGGGCAGCGCGTGACCGGTGACCTTGACCTTGGTCTGCGGGGAGGAGAACGAGGTGGCGTTCTCCAACAGCTCGGCGAGCAGGTGCACGAGGTCGTTGACGACCCGGCCGGCGACCTCGGTCTGCGGAACGGCGTTGAGCTCGATCCGCTCGTACTGCTCCACCTCGGAGGCGGCCGCGCGCAGCACGTCGACCAGCGGAACCGGCCGCGTCCACCGGCGTCCCGGCTCCTCACCCGCGAGGACCAGGAGGTTCTCACCGTTACGGCGCATACGCGTGGCGAGGTGGTCGAGCTTGAACAGCGAGGACAGCTGGTCCGGGTCGGCCTCGCGGGACTCCAACTCGGAGATCAGCGAGAGCTGGCGCTGGATCAGGCCCTGGCTGCGGCGCGAGAGGTTGGTGAACATCGCGTTGACGTTGCCTCGCAGCAGCGCCTGCTCGGAGGCGAGGCGGACCGCCTCGCGGTGCACGTCGTCGAAGGCCGCGGCCACCCGGCCGATCTCGTCCCGGCTGTGCACACCGACCGACTCGACGGAGGTGTCCACGTCCTGCGGGTCGGACTCCGACAGCTGCTTGACCAGCTCGGGCAGCCGGTCCTGGGCGACCTTCTGCGCGGTGTCCTGCAGCCGGCGCAGCGAGCGGACCATGGACCGCGCCACGACGAACGCGCCGACCAGCGAGACGCCGAGGACGAGCAGGATCACCGCACCGTTGATGATCGCGTCCTGCGTCGCCTCGTTGCGCAGCTCGCGGGACTTCTGCTCCATCTCGGACAGCAGCGTGGTCTCGATCCGCGACATCTCGTCGATCTTGACGGTGTCGGAGTCGTACCAGTCGAGGTAGCGGTAGTCCTGGCTGCGGATGCCGGAGCTGCTGGCGAAGGCGCGGTGCGCGAAGGCGACCGCGGCCTTGATCTCGTCGTTGTTGCCGTCGAGACCGCGGGTGAGCGCGCCGGCGTCGTTGGCGTAGATCTGCTGGAAGCGGCCGCGCGCCGCCTTCTCGCTGTCCTCGGCGTTACGGCCGGCCTGCCGGTCGTTGGAGGACAGCTCCGGGCCGCCGTCGTGGGCGAGGCCGGCACTGACCAGGGCGCGCTGGATCGACGCGTACTCCTTGGCGGACGAGAACGCCGCCAGCGCACGGGTCGAGCGGATCATCTCCGGGTTGCTGGTCGCCTGCGCCATGTCCTGGGAGAGCGACAGCAGCGAGTTGATCAGCTGGTTGTAGCTGGTGACGGTGCGCGCCGCGTTGCCCTCGTCCTGGTAGGCGTCGGCGCGGATCTCGTTGAGGTTGTTGAGCTGGCGGGCGATCTCCAGAACGGTCGCCCGGACACCGGCCATCGTGGAGTCCTGGCCCCGGATGTCGTCCGTGGCCTGGTTGAACGACAGCTTGGCGCGGTCGGTCGCCTCGCGGGGCGCGACGACGTTGGCGTCGTCCTTGACGTTGCCGCTGCCGGCCAGCGGACCGGCCGACTTGTCCCGCTCCACCTGCAACGCGTCGGCGAGCTCGGTCGCCTGACGCGTCATCTCGGTCAGCAGCTGCATCTTGTCCAGCTGGTCGATGTTCTCCAGCTGGGTGCCGATACGCATGCCGCCCAGCGTGGTCGCGGCGACGACGGGAAGCGCGAGCAGGGAGACCAGGCGCGTACTGATGCGCCAGTTGCGCAGCGCTATTCGCGAGCCGGGGCCGCTGGGGCCCTTCGAGGCGGAGCGCTTGCCGCCGTCCGCGGCGTCGCCGCCCGGCGCCTGGCTGCCCCCGTCGACGGGCAGTGTGCCCCCGGCGGATCCGCTGCTCTGGGCGCGCTGGGGCGAGGAGCCGCGGTCGGTCCCGCCGCGGAGCTCCGGGTCCGCCGCAGCGCTGCCATCCCTCTTGAAACGTCCCTGCACTAGCGTCGCAACCTCTGGACCAGGCGTCCCACCTCGGCGGGACGGTGTCGAGTCGTAATAGGGGACCGCTTAAGTCCCCCAAGGCGGTCGTGAGTGACCGGCGGGCTTCCCTCTCTGGCCGAGAGAGCGGCACCACCGCGCGGCGCCACATTGCGCCCTGCACGCCGGTTGAAACATGCGGCGGTCCGTGGAATTCCAGCACAGTGCAGGACCTCCAACAAGAGCGGAGGCGTCCGCTGTGACATGGGTGACGCAATGTATGGACCACGTCACGACTTGTAGAGGTTTCTGCGGTAGATAACGGACTTTTGCCCGCGAGTCGATCGCCCTCACCCGCTGTCCCAGGTGCGGTGATCGGGAGCGGAACGTGCGCTTCAATCCGCCATTGTCCGATTCGCCCAAGGATGTTGATCAAGGAAAATGCGGCATTTGTCACACAGTTCGTGAGCAAACTCACAGGAAGATCGTCGAGTTCTCCATCACTTCGCAGGGAATAGCCCGCATAGCCTGACGCTTTACACGGTTGCCGGAAACGACAAGACGGCTTTCCGCGACCTCTTTCCGTCCCTTTGACCTTCGCGAGGCATGCAGCAGTGAAGACGACGATGATGTTCCGCAACATAGCCAATCCGCGGCGCACCACCCTGGCCCACCTCACCGACGCCGACGAGCTCGGCGCCACCGCCCCCGAGGTGCCGGAGCACACCGTCGAGCTGCCCCAGCAGACCGCCAACCCCCGCCGCACGGTCCTGATGGACGCGCCGGAGCAGGGCGTCCCGGCGTAATCGCGCTGCGGACGGGCCGCGGCCCCGCGATAGCCTGGAGTGTCAACTCCGGCCAGTGATCAATGAGGGGCAGCGGCAACCCGTGCGCATCGCCAGATTCTCCATCGACGGCAACGTCGGCTTCGGCGTCGTCGAAGGCGACGAACTCGACGTCATCAAGGGGCATCCCTTCGCGGAATTCGAGCGCTCGGGGCAGAAGGTCCCGCTGGACAAGGTCCGGCTGCTGCCGCCCGTCCTGCCCAACAAGGTCGTGGGCGTGGGCCGCAACTACGCCGAGCACGCCGCCGAGCTGGGCAACGACGTCCCTGACGTGCCGGTCACCTTCTTCAAGCCGTCCACCTCGGTGGTCGGCCCCGGCGACCCCATCGCCTACCCCTCGTTCTCCGAGGAGGTGCACCACGAAGCGGAGCTGGCCGTCGTCATCGGCCGGATGTGCCGCGAGGTGCCCCGCGAGCGCGCCAAGGACGTCATCCTCGGCTACACCTGCGCCAACGACGTCACCGCGCGCGATGTCCAGCGGCGAGAGAAGCAATGGGCCCGGGCCAAGGGCTTCGACAGCTCCTGCCCGCTCGGCCCCTGGGTCGAGACCGAGCTCACCCCGGCGGACGTCGCGGCGGGCCTGGCGATCCAGTGCACCGTCAACGGCGAGCAGCGCCAGCTCGGCCGCACCAGTGACATGGTCCGCCCGATCGAGGACCTCATCGTCCACATCACCGAGGCGATGACCCTGCTCCCCGGTGACGTCATCCTCACGGGCACCCCGGCCGGGGTCGGCCCCCTCAACGTCGGCGACGAGGTCGCCGTCACCATCGAAGGCATCGGCACTCTCACCAACAAGGTGATCAAGCGTGGCTAACGCGACCCCCGTCCGCGTCCGTTTCAGTCCCTCCCCGACCGGCAACCCCCATGTCGGCCTGATCCGTACGGCCCTGTTCAACTGGGCCTACGCACGGCACAACAAGGGCACCCTGGTCTTCCGGATCGAGGACACCGACGCGTCCCGCGACTCCGAGGAGTCCTACAACCAGCTGCTGGACTCCTTCCACTGGCTCGGCTTCGACTGGGACGAGGGCCCCGAGGTCGGCGGCCCGCACGCGCCGTACCGCCAGTCCCAGCGGATGGACATCTACCGGGACATCGTCGAGCGGCTCCTGGCCGCCGGCCACGCCTACCACTGCTACTGCACCACCGAGGAGCTCGACGAGCGCCGCGACGCCGCCCGCAAGGCCGGCAGGCCCTCGGGCTACGACGGCAAGTGCCGCGAGGTGAGCGCCGAGCAGAAGGCCGCGTACGAGGCCGAGGGCCGCACCGCGATCATCCGCTTCCGGATGCCCGACGAGCCGATCACCTTCACCGACCTGGTGCGCGGCGAGCTGACCTTCACCCCGGAGAACGTCCCGGACTACGGCATCGTGCGCGCCAACGGCGCCCCGCTGTACACCCTGGTCAACCCCCTCGACGACGCCCTGATGGGGATCACCCACGTCCTGCGCGGCGAGGACCTGCTCTCCTCCACCCCCCGCCAGATCGCCCTCTACCGGGCCCTGATCGAACTGGGCGTGGCGAAGGAGATCCCGGCCTTCGGCCACCTGCCCTACGTCATGGGCGAGGGCAACAAGAAGCTCTCCAAGCGCGACCCGCAGGCATCCCTCAACCTCTACCGCGACCGCGGCTTCCTGCCCGAGGGCCTGCTGAACTACCTTGCGCTGCTCGGCTGGTCCTTCTCCGCCGACCAGGACATCTTCTCGGTGCCGGAACTGATCGAGAAGTTCGACATCGCGGACGTCAACGCCAACCCGGCCCGCTTCGACCTGAAGAAGGCCGAGGCGATCAACGCCGACCACATCCGGCAGCTGGACGTGAAGGACTTCATCAGGGCCTGCGAGCCCTGGCTGAAGGCCCCGTTCGCCGACTGGGCCCCGGAGGACTTCGACGAGGCCGCCTGGCAGGCCATCGCCCCGCACGCCCAGACCCGCCTCACGGTGCTCTCCGACATCACCGCCAACGTCGACTTCCTCTTCCGCAAGGAGCCGGTCGAGGACGAGGCGTCCTGGACGAAGGCGATGAAGGGCGACCCGGTCGCGCTGCTCACCACGGCCCGCGCCAAGCTCGACGCCGCCGACTGGACCGCGGGCCCCGAGCCCCTCAAGGAGGCCGTGCTGGCCGCCGGCGAGGAGCACGGGCTCAAGCTCGGCAAGGCCCAGGCCCCCGTCCGGGTGGCCGTCACCGGCCGCACGGTCGGCCTGCCCCTCTTCGAGTCCCTGGAGGTCCTCGGCAAGGAGCGCACCCTCCAGCGCATCGACGCGGCCCTGGCCAAGCTGGCCGGCTGACCTCGCAGCCACCCCTCGGGCCCGGACGCCGCACGGCTTCCGGGCCCGAGGCGTACCCGGACGGCTCGGGCTAGATTGCCGGTATGCCCGTCCGCGCCGTCCTGTGGGACATCGACGACACCCTCTTCGACTACACCGGGTCGGACCGCGCCGGTGCGCTGCGCCACCTGAAGGCGGAGGGACTGCTGGCCGCGTACGGCGGCGAGGAGGCGGCGCTGGCGCGTTGGCGCGCCGCCATGGAGACCGAGTTCGCCCGCCTCCTCGCAGGTGAGGTGGGGTTCCTCGACCACCGCAGAGGGCGCGCCCGGAGGTTTTTGGGCACCGAGCTGAGCGACGACGAGGCGGACGCCTGGTTCGCCCGGTACGTCGCGCACTACGAAGCGTCCTGGGTGCTCTTCCCGGACTCCGCACCCGCCCTGGAGGCGCTGGCGCCGCTGGTCCGCCAGGCGGTGCTGTCCAATTCCTCCACCGCCAACCAGGAGCGCAAGCTGGCCGCCCTGGGGATCCGCTTTCGTTTCGAGGCCGTGCTGTGCGCCGACGAGCTGGGGCACGCCAAGCCCGCCCCCGAAGCCTTCACGGTCGCCTGCGACGCGCTCGGCCTCCCGCCCGAGGAGGTGCTCTACGTCGGCGACCGGCTCGACATCGACGCGCTCGGTGCCCGGGACGCCGGGCTGGCCGCCGTATGGCTGGACCGCACGGACACCGGCGAGGAGCTGCCACCGGGCATCCGGCGGATCGCGAGCCTGGCGGAGCTCCCCGAGCTGTTGCGCGGAGTTATCGGTTTTGGAGCCCCGTCCACGATCAGGTAATGTTCTTCCTGCGCCGCCCGAGAGGGCCGAAAGGTCCGGCCGGGAGGCGCAGATCAAATCAGCCCCCCGAGGGGGGTTGCGCTTTGATGGCCTATGGTGTAATTGGCAGCACGACTGATTCTGGTTCAGTTAGTCTAGGTTCGAGTCCTGGTAGGCCAGCTCGCAGAGCTCATCTGCAAAGCCCCCGTTGTGTAGCGGCCTAGCACGCTGCCCTCTCAAGGCAGTAGCGCCGGTTCGAATCCGGTCGGGGGTACAGATCCTTCCCAGGGAGACAGTCCGGGTCGCACCCACTGTCACTCATGCAGGATCGCTAGGGCCCCCGTTGTGTAGCGGCCTAGCACGCCGCCCTCTCAAGGCGGTAGCGCCGGTTCGAATCCGGTCGGGGGTACTGGTCTAAACCACCATGGGCTATGGTGTAATTGGCAGCACGAGTGATTCTGGTTCATTTAGTCTAGGTTCGAGTCCTGGTAGCCCAGCGCAGCGTGTCCTCGTGACAGGCTCAACTGCAGGAAAACTTGCCCCCGTTGTGTAGCGGCCTAGCACGCCGCCCTCTCAAGGCGGTAGCGCCGGTTCGAATCCGGTCGGGGGTACAGAAGAGGAAGGCCCTCCGCATCATGCGGGGGGCCTTTCCGCGTCAAGGGCCGTCGCCGAAGCGCTTGTTGGACTCCTCGGCCTCCGCCAGCCGGCGCAGGCTCAGCAGCACCGGCTCGTAGAGCACGGTCAGTGCCACCGCCGCCTCCACCCGCTCCGCCGGGGTCCGGTACTCCTCGACCAGGTCCAGCTCGCTCACCGCGAGCCCGGCCGCCGAGCGGGCGTAGGGCAGCAGATCCGCGAGGCCGCACGGGTAGCCGAGGCGGTGCAGCGCGGCGATGGCCGCGACCAGCGTCTGGAAGGCCCGGGCGTGGTCGGCGATCGCCAGCCCGTAGTGCCAGCCGACGCGTTCCAGCAGCTCGGCGGCGGTGTGCCGGGCCAGGTCCGTCGAGGGATCGCGCTCCTCGGGCCCCCGGCCGGTCGGGAGCGCCTCGACGGCCGTGGCCAGGCGGGAGAGCTGGTCGTGGGAGTCGTCCTCGACGGCGGTGATCACCTCGCGGGCGGTGCTCACCGGCACCCGGCCGATCTGGATCAGGGCCCGGACGAGCCGCAGCCGCCGCAGATGCTCCTCGTCGTACTCGGACTGGGTGGCGGTGATCCGGCGGCCCGGAGGCAGCAGCCCCTCGCGCAGGTAGTACTTGATCGTGGCGGTGGACACCCCGCTGCGCTCACTGAGCTCTGCCAGTCGCATGACTCTTGCGCCCTTCATTAGAGAGTGGCACTATCCAAACATGGATAGCGCCGCTATCCAACGCCGGGCGGCGTGACGAAGGGGGTTGTCATGGGTGGTAAGCCGGTGCAGGGGCGGATGACGGCGGACGGTACCGACGGGGTGGTGATCTTCCTCATCGGTATGCGGGTCAACAAGTGGCGGGCGGTGCGCAGTTGGCTTCCGGTGTTCCGGGCGATGCCGCGCATGCTCAAGGAGCTGGCGCAGGACCCGGCGCGGGGGCTGCTCGGCGTCCGCCCCATGCCGGGGCTGCGGAACTTCTCGGTCCTGCAGTACTGGGAGTCCAAGGAGAAGCTGCTGGCGTACGCGAGCGACCAGAACGGTGAGCACCGGCCGGCCTGGGCCGCCTTCAACCGGCGGGCGCGCGCGGGCGGGGACGCGGTCGGCATCTGGCACGAGACCTACGTCGTGCCGGCGGGCTCGTACGAGACCATCTACGGCGATATGCCGCCGCACGGCCTGGGGCGGGCCCGCGGCCTGGTGCCGGTGGGCCGCCGCGGGGAGCGGGCGGCACAGCGCCTGGGGGACTGAGGCGGGGCGACAGAGTCGAAAGGGGGCGGCCCCTGTACGGATCATCCGCACGAGGCCGCCCCTTTTGGCGGGTGTGACCGCAACCGACAACGGCTTCCGCCCCGCTCCGCACCGGCGCGGGGAGGTCAGCCGCTTCGCCGCAGGCCCTCGGAGAGGCGGGCCGCCGCGTCGATGACCGCCTGGGCGTGCATCCGGCCCGGGTGGCGGGTCAGCCGCTCGATCGGTCCGGAGACCGAGACGGCGGCCACCACGCGGTTGGAGGGGCCGCGCACGGGGGCGGAGACGGAGGCCACGCCCGGCTCGCGCTCACCGATCGACTGGGCCCAGCCGCGGCGCCGTACGCCGGACAGGGCGGTGGCCGTGAAGCGCGCGCCCTGGAGGCCGCGGTGCAGCCGCTCCGGCTCCTCCCAGGCCATCAGGATCTGGGCGGCCGAGCCCGCCTTCATCGGGAGCGTGGAGCCGACCGGGACGGTGTCCCGCAGTCCGGACAGCCGCTCCGCCGCCGCCACGCAGATCCGCATATCGCCCTGCCGCCGATAGAGCTGGGCGCTTTCGCCCGTCACATCGCGCAGGTGGGTGAGCACCGGCCCGGCCGTGGCCAGCAGGCGGTCCTCGCCGGCCGCCGCGGCCAGCTCGGAGAGCCGCGGGCCCAGGATGAACCGGCCCTGCATGTCCCTCGCCACCATCCGGTGGTGTTCCAGAGCCACGGCCAGCCTGTGGGCCGTGGGTCGTGCAAGCCCTGTCGCCGCGACCAGCCCGGCGAGGGTGGCCGGACCGGACTCCAGGGCGCTCAAAACCAGAGCCGCCTTGTCGAGAACGCCGACGCCGCTAGAGTTGTCCATGCAACGATACTCGCGTCTCACACTGTGAAACGCAAGTTCAATTTTCCAGGGAAGTCGTCAATCTGTAGGTGTGGCCCTCGACCAGGGCCCGGCGTAAGGCCCGGCAGGGGGATTTCTGCGGGCACCCGCGCATGGACGAGCAAGGCCGGCAAAGCGGCCGGCCGGAGGGAAAGCGATGGGACGGACACTCGCGGAGAAGGTCTGGGACGACCATGTCGTCCGGCGCGCGGAAGGCGAGCCCGACCTCCTCTTCATCGATCTGCACCTGCTGCACGAGGTCACCAGCCCGCAGGCGTTCGACGGCCTCCGCAAGGCCGGCCGCCAGGTGCGCCGGACGGACCTGACCATCGCCACCGAGGATCACAACACCCCGACCCTCGACATCGACAAGCCCATCGCCGACCCGGTCTCGCGCACGCAGCTGGAGACGCTGCGCAAGAACTGCGCGGAGTTCGGCGTCCGGCTGCACCCGCTGGGAGACGTCGAGCAGGGAGTCGTCCACGTCGTGGGACCGCAGTTGGGACTGACCCAGCCCGGCACCACGGTGGTCTGCGGTGACAGCCACACCTCCACCCACGGAGCCTTCGGCGCCCTGGCGTTCGGCATCGGCACCAGCCAGGTCGAGCACGTCCTGGCCACCCAGACGCTGCCGCTGGCCCCCTTCAAGACCATGGCGATCACCGTCGACGGCGAGCTGCCCGAGGGCGTCACCGCCAAGGACCTGATCCTGGCGATCATCGCCAAGATCGGCACCGGCGGCGGTCAGGGCTACGTCCTGGAATACCGCGGCCCGGCCATCGAGAAGCTGTCGATGGAAGCCCGGATGACCATCTGCAACATGTCGATCGAGGCGGGCGCGCGGGCCGGCATGATCGCCCCCGACCGGACCACCTTCGACTACCTCCAGGGCCGCGACCACGCGCCCCAGGGCGAGGACTGGGACGCCGCGGTCGCGTACTGGAAGACGCTGCGCACCGACGACGACGCGGTCTTCGACGCCGAGGTGCATATCGACGCCGCCTCGCTGTCGCCGTTCGTCACCTGGGGCACCAACCCCGGCCAGGGCGCGCCGCTTTCGGCGAGCGTCCCCGACCCGGCTTCGTACAAGGACGCCTCGGAGCGGCTGGCCGCCGAAAAGGCCCTGGAATACATGGGGTTGACGGCGGGTCAGCCGCTGCGCGAGATCACCGTGGACACCGTCTTCGTAGGTTCGTGCACCAACGGCCGCATCGAGGACCTGCGCTCCGCGGCCGCCATCCTCCAGGGCCGCAAGGTCGCCGACGGCGTACGGATGCTGATCGTTCCCGGCTCGGTGCGGGTCTCCCTGGAGGCCGTCGCCGAGGGCCTGGACAAGGTGTTCACCGCGGCCGGCGCCGAATGGCGGCATGCGGGCTGCTCGATGTGCCTGGGCATGAACCCCGACCAGCTGGCGCCCGGTGAGCGCTCCGCGTCCACCTCCAACCGCAACTTCGAGGGCCGTCAGGGCAAGGGTGGCCGTACCCACCTGGTCTCGCCGCAGGTCGCCGCCGCGACGGCGGTTCTCGGCCATCTGGCCTCACCGGCCGACCTGTCCGACGTCGCCGTCGCCACGCCCGCGGGAGTCTGAACCATGGAAGCTTTCACCACCCACACCGGCCGGGCCGTCCCGCTGCGCCGCAGCAACGTCGACACCGACCAGATCATCCCGGCCCACTGGCTGAAGAAGGTCACCCGCGACGGCTTCGAGGACGGGCTGTTCGAGGCCTGGCGCAAGGACCCGGAGTTCGTCCTCAACCAGGAGGCGTACAAGGGCGCCACGGTGCTGGTCGCCGGCCCCGACTTCGGCACCGGCTCCTCGCGCGAGCACGCCGTCTGGGCGCTGCAGAACTACGGCTTCAAGGCCGTCATCTCCTCGCGCTTCGCGGACATCTTCCGTGGCAACTCCCTCAAGAACGGGCTGCTGACGGTGGTCCTGCCGCAGGAGACCGTGGACCGGCTGCAGCAGCTGGTCGAGGCCGACCCGACCGCCGAGGTGACCGTCGACCTGGTCGACCGGCAGGTCCGCGCGCAGGGCGTCACCGCCGACTTCGAGCTGGACGAGAACGCCCGTTGGCGTCTGCTGGAGGGGCTGGACGACATCAGCCTCACCCTTCGGGAGGAGCCCTCCATCGTGGCGTACGAGGCGAACCGGCCGTCGTTCAAGCCGCGTACGATGGAGGTCTGACCTCGGGTTTTATGGCTCAAAGCCATATTGCGTACGATGCGCCCCCTGTGCAGTTGGCAGGGGGCGCATCTGCTTGTTCAGGCTGCTGTTGAGGCCCCGTGAAGCGACAACTCGCCGCAGATGGCACAATTAGCGCATGGAACGCGACGACCAACTCAAGCTCTACGGTCTCGTCGCCGACCGTCTCAAGGACGCACACGCAAGAGTGCGGACACTGCAAGTCCCGGAGGGCGTACGGATGGCGCTGAACCGGAAGCTGCTCGTCATCACGGCCGCGGCTAAACACGATCTTGCGGACGCGGCAAGGCGTCTGGAGTGGTTCATGGAAGACCTCGACGAAGGTCGTTATCCCGAAGATGTGCACGCCGACGGAAGTCCGTGAAGGTCGAGTTCGTTGCGGCACAAGGGTGATTAGCCCGTTTCGTGTTTGATTTGCGGTATATATCTGCCTAACGTGCGAAAAAGCTTGGAAACTTTCGTTCCAGCAATGTCTCCGAAGGGGAAGACGTGAACAAGGCGCAGCTCGTAGAAGCCATTGCCGACAAGCTCGGCGGCCGCCAGAACGCCGCGGACGCGGTCGATGCGGTACTCGACGCAATCGTCCGCGCAGTTGTCACCGGCGACCGTGTTTCGGTCACCGGATTCGGCTCGTTCGAGAAGGTCGACCGTCCGGCCCGTTACGCCCGTAACCCGCAGACGGGTGAGCGCGTGCGGGTCAAGAAGACCTCAGTGCCGCGTTTCCGCGCCGGTCAGGGCTTCAAGGACCTGGTGAGCGGCTCGAAGAAGCTCCCCAAGGGCGGCGAGGTCGCCGTCAAGAAGGCCCCCAAGGGCAGCCTGACCGGCGGTGCGGCCATCAAGAAGGCCGCCGCGAAGAAGGCCACCGCCAAGAAGGCCGCCGCGAAGAAGGCGACCACCGCCAAGAAGGCCGCGGCGAAGAAGACCACCACGGCGAAGAAGGTCACCGCCAAGAAGACGACGGCGAAGAAGACCACCGCCAAGAAGGCGACCACCGCCAAGAAGGCCACCACGGCCAAGAAGGCCACCACGGCGAAGAAGGCCACGGCGAAGAAGACCGCCCCCGCCAAGAAGGCGACGGCGAAGAAGGCCCCCGCCAAGAAGGCCACCGCCCGCAAGACCACCGCGAAGAAGACCACCGCCCGCAAGCGGTAACCAGCAGCGGCGACGCCATGCGTCGGGCCGGTCTCCCTCCGGGGAGCCCGGCCCGCGGTGCGTTCGGGCGCCGTCTAGGCTCTGTGCCATGCAGGCCACCGCGTACACGTACGACTCCGACACCCGCTCCGGCAGCGTGCTGCTGGACGACGGCACCCCGCTGCCCTTCGACGCGGCGGCCTTCGACGCCGGCGGTCTGCTGCTGCTGCGGCCCGGTCAGCGGGTCCGGATCGAGGTCACCGGCGAGGGCGACGCCCGGCATATCGACCTGATCACGCTCCAGACGCTCTGACCGGCGGCGGCAGCCGCGGCGCCTGGCGGGCCGTGTGCGGGCCCACGCCCAGCGCCAGCGCGGCCAGCAGGTCCTCCCCGGTGTCCACGTCCCGGCGTACCGACACCACGTCCGGTGTGGTGATCTCCCGCGCTCCGGACGCCAGGTGACGGGCCCGCGAGGCGCCGCCGAATGCCGGTGCCAATTCCACTCCGGAAGTCGCGGTCAGAAGTGTTGTCCCGATATCCGCCGCATCCGCGAGAAATGCACGGGGAAATAGCGAAGCGGAATGGAGCACCAGTTCCAGTTCGGTCGGGCGCAGTGCCGGAAGGTCGGCGTTCAACGCGGCGACCGGCGCGCCCGGCCGGTGCGCCCGCACCGTGCTCGCCCCATGGGCCAGTGCCGCGTTGAGCCCGCGCGCCGGTGTGTCGGGCACGATCCGCGCCCCGAGGGCCGTAAGACGCTCCCCGGCGAGCGGATCATCCGTGACAACCACCACATCCCGTACGTCTTCGCAGGCCAGCGCCGCTGTCACGGTATCCAGGGCGAAGGCCAGGGCCAATCGGGGCCGAAACTCCTCGCCGGCCGCCCCAGAGAGCCTGCTCTTGGCCCGCACCAGCGGCTTCAGCGGCACGACCAGGCTCCAGCCCACATCCGCTCCGTCTCTTCGCATCGGCGCCATTCTCACCCGCTGCCGCCGCTCTCCGGGAGCGCCGGGGTTACGGTGTCCTCGACATAGCGGGTACCTGGGGCGACACTTGTGCGGCTGCCGGCCCGCAGCAGCATCACAGGTCCCACAAGGAGGGTGTCCCAGTGTCCCGCCGCAGAATCGGCTTCTGGTACCGCTTGGCCGCGGTCATCTGCAAACCGCCGCTCTTGGTTCTGTTCAAGCGGGACTGGCGGGGAATGGAACACATTCCAGCCGACGGCGGTTTTATCACCGCGGTCAACCACAACTCGTATCTCGACCCGCTCTCGTATGCGCACTATCAGTACAACACCGGGCGGGTCCCCCGATTCCTCGCCAAGGCCGGACTCTTCAAGAGCGGCTTTGTCGGTCTGATGATGCGCGGCACCGGCCAGATCCCCGTCTACCGGGAAACCACCGACGCCGCCACCGCGTTCCGCGCCGCCGTCACCGCCATCCACAAGGGCGAATGCGTCGCCTTCTACCCCGAGGGCACCCTGACCCGCGACCCCGAGCTGTGGCCCATGCAGGGCAAGACCGGTGCCGCGCGGGTGGCCCTGCTGACGAAGGCGCCGGTCATCCCCGTCGCGCAGTGGGGCGCCAACGACGCGATGCCGCCGTACGCCAAGGAGAACAAGCTCCAGCTGCTCCCGCGCAAGACCCTGAAGGTCAAGGCGGGACCGCCGGTCGACCTGAGCGCGTACTACGACCAGGAGCCGACCGCCGAGGTGCTGCGGGCCGTCACCGACCGCATCATGGCCGCGATCACCGAGCAGCTCGCCGAGCTCCGCGACGAGCCGGCGCCGGCCGAACCGTACGACTGGCGCAAGGCGATCGCCCAGGAGCGCCGCGCCGCCCGGGAGGCCGCCAGGACCGGCCGGACCGCCGTGACGGACCGGGCCGCCGAGCCGGCCGCCGCCACCGAGGGCGCCGCCGCCCCGCAGCAGGCCCGAAGCACCCAGCAGGCACAGGAGGATGAAGGCAAGTGACGCGCTGCGCCGTCTACGGCACGGGGTCCTGGGGCACCGCATTCGCGATGGTGCTGGCCGACGCGGGATGCGAGGTGACCCTGTGGGGGCGCCGCGCCGGCCTCGTCGACGCCATCAACAGCGGCCGCACCAACCCCGACTACCTGCCGGGGGTCGAGCTCCCCGCGTCCGTACGGGCCACCACCGACCCCGCACAGGCGGCACGGGACGCGGAGTTCACCGTCCTGGCCGTCCCTTCCCAGACGCTGCGCGGCAACCTCGCCGAGTGGGCGCCCCTGCTGCCCTCCGACACGATCCTGGTCTCCCTGATGAAGGGCGTCGAACTGGGTACGGCCAAGCGCATGAGCGAGGTCATCGAGGAGGTCGCCAAGGCCCCCGCGGAGCGCGTCGCCGTGCTGACCGGCCCCAACCTCGCCAAGGAGGTCGCGGCCCGGCAGCCCGCCGCCGCGGTCATCGCCTGCACCGACGAGTCGGTCGCCCGACGGCTGCAGACCGCCTGCCACACCTCGTACTTCCGCCCGTACACCAACACCGACGTGGTGGGCTGCGAGCTGGGCGGCGCGGTCAAGAACGTCATCGCGCTCGCCGTCGGCATCGCCACCGGCATGGGCCTGGGCGACAACGCCAAGGCGTCCCTGATCACCCGGGGGCTCGCCGAGACCACCCGGCTCGGCCTGGCCATGGGCGCCGACGCGCACACCTTCGCGGGCCTGGCCGGTATGGGCGACCTCGTCGCCACCTGCTCCTCGCCGCTGTCGCGCAACAACACCTTCGGCACCAACCTCGGCCGCGGGATGACGCTTCAGGAGACCATCGCGGTCACCAAGCAGACCGCCGAGGGCGTCAAGTCCTGCGAATCCGTACTGGATCTGGCCCGCCGGCACGGCGTCGACATGCCGCTCACCGAGACGGTCGTGGACATCGTCCACGAGGGCAAGCCCCCGATGGTGGCCCTCAAGGACCTGATGTCGCGCACCGCGAAGTCCGAGCGGCACTAAGGGCTCTCCCGTAATCCCCGGTCCGGATACGCCCAGTGTCCGGACGCCCCTCCGCCTTGCGATGCGGCTCGGCTTCCAAGGAACGGACGAAGGGCCGAGACGGAGTTCGCGGTGGGACCCCTCCCGCGCTCTCAAGGCGTGGGGGAGAACGCCGTGCATCTGACGCCGTGCGCTGATCCACCGGGGATTACCGGAAAGCCCTCAGGCAGGTCCCTGAAAGGCCCTCCCGGCACCGCCACGCCACCAGTGGCCGCCGCAGCACTGACGCAGCCACTACCAGCAGGTACCCTCAACGCGATATGAGCAGCCAGACCTCCTCCCACAAGCCCCGCGTCGCCGTCGTGTTCGGCGGACGCAGCTCCGAGCACGCCATCTCCGTACTCACCGCCGGAGCCGTGCTGCGCGCCATCGACCGCGAGAAGTACGACGTGCTGCCCATCGGCATCACCACCGACGGCCGCTGGGCGCTGACCGCTGACGACCCCGACCGGATGGCCATCGCCGACCGGCAGCTGCCCAGCGTGGCCGCGCTCGCCGAGTCCGCCGACGGCTCCGTGGTGCTCCCCGTCGACCCGACCAGCCGCGAGGTCGTCTACAGCGAGCCGGGCTCGGTGCCCAAGGCGCTCGGCGAGGTCGACGTGGTCTTCCCCGTCCTGCACGGCCCCTACGGCGAGGACGGCACCCTCCAGGGCCTGCTGGAGCTCTCCGGCGTGCCCTACGTCGGCTCGGGCGTACTCGCCTCCGCCGTCGGCCAGGACAAGGACTACATGAAGCGGGTGTTCACCTCTTTCGGGCTGCCGGTCGGCCCGTACGAGGTCATCCGCCCGCGGGAGTGGGACCGCGATCCCGCCGCCGCCCGCAAGAAGATCGTGGACTTCGCCGCGGAACACGGCTGGCCGCTCTTCGTGAAGCCCGCCCGGGCCGGCTCCTCCATGGGCATCAGCAAGGTCGACGACCTCACCGGCCTGGACGAGGCCATCGAGGAGGCCCGCCGGCACGACCCCAAGATCCTCGTGGAGTCGCTGCTGCGCGGCCGCGAGATCGAGTGCGGGGTGCTGGAGTTCGAGGACGGCCCGCGGGCCAGTGTCCCGGCCGAGATCCCGCCGGTGACCGCGCACGACTTCTACGACTTCGAGGCCAAGTACATCGACTCGGCCACCGGGATCGTGCCGGCGCCGCTGACCGCCGAGCAGACCGCCAAGGTCCAGGAGCTGGCCGTCGCGGCCTTCGAGGCGGCCTCCTGCGAGGGCCTGGTGCGGGCGGACTTCTTCCTCCAGGAGAACGGCGAGTTCGTGATCAACGAGATCAACACGCTCCCCGGGTTCACGCCCATCTCCATGTACCCGCGGATGTGGCAGGAGAGCGGTGTGAGCTACCCGGAGCTGATCGACCGGCTGCTCCAGGCCGCACTGCGGCGCTCGACGGGGCTGCGCTAGACGCCCTTGGGCACGGTCCTGCGCACGGCGCCCGCGAGGTCGGTGAGCACATCGACCTCGGGGGCGTACTTCCCCGGGACGGTCACCTCGACATACGCCTTGCGCAGCACGGTCGTGAAGCGGTAGCCGTCGTCCTGCTTCTCGAAGAGCCATTCGACGCCGTTGACTTCCGCCGCGTCGGCCTTGGGGTTGTAATGTTCACTCCCGTACGTCAGGACGTCGGGCTTCGGCACCCCGCAGCGCAGTTTCACGGCAGGATCGCCCCATATGGCAGTGAAGTCGGAAACGGGCTCGGCGGCACGCCGCGCCAGCCCGTCCACGGTCCGCGGCAGTTCCTTGTGGAGCGCCCGGCAGTGCCGTGCCGCCTCACCGGGGGGTGAGGGGACGGCCACGTCCTGGGAAGACGAACAGCTCACCGCGCCGACCAGCACGGTGAGCAAGGGCAGGGCCAGGTACCGGCGACGTGCACAGATCACCCGGCCGAGCATACGGGGGAGCTACAGATGAACGACCGGACAGGTAAGGGTGCGGGTGATGCCCTCCACCTGCTGGACCTTGGCGACCACCATCCGACCCAGTTCGTCGACGGTGTCGGCCTGGGCGCGCACGATGACGTCATAAGGGCCGGTCACGTCCTCGGCCTGCAGCACGCCGGAGATCTTCGAGATCACCTCCGCTACCGCCGAGGCCTTGCCGACCTCGGTCTGGATCAGGATGTAGGCCTGTACCACGGAACCTCCAGGGCGGCTACGAGGATCATGTGGGAAGAAGGGACGCCACGGTACCGCGTCACCGCGCGGAGCGGGGAGACCCGCGCGGTGAACAGGAGAAGTGGGGCGCAGCCGTCAGCCACGTACGGACCGTCCGTACACATGGGAAGGGCAACAGCATGAAGGGCACCGTGGGGGAGCTGGGGGAGTTCGGGCTGATCAGGGAGCTCACCTCCCGGCTCACCTCCACTCCGGCGGTACGGATCGGGCCGGGCGACGACGCCGCGGTCGTCACCGCGCCGGACCGCAGGGTGGTCGCCAGTACCGACATCCTGCTGGAGGGCCGGCACTTCAGGCGCGACTGGTCCACCGCCTACGACGTCGGCCGCAAGGCCGCCGCACAGAACCTCGCCGACATCGCGGCGATGGGCGCGGTGCCCACCGCGATCCTGCTCGGCCTGGTCGTCCCCGCCGAGCTCCCCGCGACCTGGCCGACCGAGCTGATGGACGGCCTGCGGGACGAGTGCCAGGTGGCCGGGGCCGCGGTCGTCGGCGGCGACGTCGTGCGCGGCGACACCATCACCGTCGCCATCACCGCGCTCGGCGACCTGCGCAACCAGGAGCCGGTCACCCGCGCCGGCGCCCAGCCCGGTGACGTGGTCGCGGTGACCGGCTGGCTGGGCTGGTCCGCCGCCGGGCACGCCGTGCTGACCCGAGGCTTCCGCTCACCGCGGGCCTTCGTCGAGGCGCACCGCCGCCCCGAGCCGCCGTACCACGCGGGCCCGGCGGCCGCCGGACTCGGCGCCACCGCCATGACCGACGTCAGCGACGGGCTCGTCGCCGACCTGGGGCATATCGCCGAGGCCAGCAAGGTCCGGATCGATCTGCGGTCCGCCGCGATCGACATCCCCTCGCAGATGTCCGACATCGGCACGGCGGTCGGCGTGGACCCGATGCAGTGGGTGCTCAACGGCGGTGAGGACCACGCGATCGTGGCCACCTTCCCGCCGGATGTGAAGCTGCCCGCCCGGTGGAAGGTCATCGGAGAGGTGCTCAACCCGTCCGCGCTGCCGCAGGTGACGGTGGACGGCGCCCCCTGGGCGAAGGCCGGCTGGGACCACTTCGGGGACAACGAGTAGAGGGGGCGGCGCGGAGCGGCGTCTTCTGGGGGTGGAGGTCGGGTGACGGGCGGGCGAGTAGATTCGGCGGCATGCGCATACCCCCACGCGTCCTGACCGTCGCCGGGTCCGACTCCGGCGGCGGCGCGGGCATCCAGGCCGACCTGAAGACGATGCTGGCGCTCGGCACCCACGGCATGAGCGTGCTGACCGCCGTCACCGCCCAGAACTCCCTGGGCGTCCAGGGCGCGTGGGAGCTGCCCGCCGAGGCCGTCCGGGCCCAGTTCCGCAGCGTCGTGGACGACATCGGCGTCCAGGCGGTCAAGACCGGGATGCTCTCCTCGGCGGAGCTGGTCGAAACCGTCGCGGAGCTGCTCGCCGAACTCACGGTCCCGGTCGTCGTCGACCCCGTCGGGGTGTCCAAGCACGGCGATGCGCTGCTGGCCGCCTCCGCGCTGGACGCGGTGCGCGGCAAGCTGCTGGCGACGGCCACCGTCGCCACCCCCAACCTGGACGAGGTCGCCCAGCTCACCGGCGTACACGTCCGGGAGGAGGCCGATATGCGCCGGGCGGCCGCCGCCGTCCTGGAGTTCGGGCCGCGCTGGGCCCTCATCAAGGGCGGCCATCTGCCGGCCGCTCAGGACGACCGGCACGGCGGCGCCCGGGAGACGGCCGTCGATCTGCTCACCGACGGCACCGAGGAGCACTGGCTGCGCGCCCCCCGCCACGACAACCGGCACACCCACGGCACCGGCTGCACCCTCGCCAGCGCCCTCGCCGCACGGCTGGCCAGGGGCGACACCGTCCCGCAGGCCGCCGCGGCCGCCAAGGAGTACGTCACCGGCGCGATCGCGGCCGGCTTCCGGCTGGGTGCGGGCATCGGCCCCGTGGACCACGGCTGGCGGCTGCGCGAGGCGCACTGAGCCCGACGCCCACCGGGCGCGGCCCCGGGAACGGCCCCGGGAACGGCCCCGGGAACGGCCCCGGGAACGGCAGAAGCCGGTCCACCACGGAGGTGGACCGGCTTCCTAAGCAACCGGTCGGGCTGCGCTACGGCTAAGGCGTCAGCGCGAGACCTTGCCGGCCTTGATGCACGAGGTGCAGGCGTTCAGCTTCTTCGGCGTGCGCCCGATCACTGCACGAACCGTCTGGATGTTGGGGTTCCAACGACGGTTGGTGCGGCGATGCGAGTGCGAGACACTCTTGCCGAAGCCCGGCCCCTTGCCGCAGACGTCGCAGTTGGCAGCCACGGGTCACTCCAAAGACTTCAGATGCACTTACGGTGAAATCCCGACGAGCCGAGTGCATTGCCCGGCCGGCGTCGTCAGGAGAGAAATGGCCCGATTCGCATCGGGCAACCGGAGCAGCATACAACGACCGCTCCCGTAGAACGAAACTATCACGCACCCCAGGGCCCCCGCCCCGGCCTCTCCGCCCGGTCGCGGCTACTGTGCGGTGCATCCCGTGACCCAGGAGGACGACGTGCCGTACCCGCTCGACGCCGCCGCGGTCCGCTCCTGGTGCGGGCTGGCCCTGGAGGCGCTCGGCCGGGAACGCGAGCGGATCGACGCGATCAACGTCTACCCGGTGGCCGACGGCGACACCGGCACCAACCTGTATCTGACGCTCGAATCGGCCGCCCGCGCGGTCGAGGCGGCCTTCGACGGGCACGCCTCGGCCGGTACCGCCCCCGGTCTGGCCGACGCCATCGGCGCCATGGCGCACGGCGCCCTCATAGGGGCGCGCGGGAACTCCGGCACCATCGTGGCGCAGCTGCTGCGCGGGATGACCGAGGTGCTGGCGGCCGCGGACGGCGGAGACGACGGCGGAGCGGACGCGCTGCGCAGATCGCTGCGCCGGGCCGCCTCCGCGACCTACGAGGCCGTCGCACACCCCGTGGAGGGCACCGTCCTGACCGTCGCGACCGCGGCTGCCGACGCCGCGGAGCGGATCGCCGGGGGGAGCGGCGGCGCGGCCGAGGTGGCCCACGCCGCCCACGAGGGCGCCCGCAGCGCCCTGCGGGCGACCCCCGGGCAACTGGCGGTCCTGGGCCGGGCCGGTGTCGTGGACGCCGGCGGCTGCGGACTCGTCGCCCTCCTGGGGGCCCTCGCCGACGCGCTCAGCGGGAAGGTCTCGGTGACCCCGGTCGCGGTGCGCGCCGACGCCCCGCTGCCCGAGGCGGCCGGCTGCGAGGCCGCCGCCCGGACGGCAGCGGAGGGCTGCGGGGACCCGGCCGGGCCGGCCTTCGAGGTGATCTACCTGCTGGAGGCCGACGACGCGGCCGTGGCGCGGCTGCGCACCCGGCTCGACGCCCTCGGCGACTCCCTGGTGGTGGTCGGCGGGGACGGCCTGTGGAACGTCCATGTCCACGTCGACGACGCGGGCGCGGCCGTGGAGGCCGGTATCGAGGCGGGCCGGCCGTACCGGATCCGCATCACCCACTTCGGCGGCGCCGGCCGCGCCAAGGAGCCCGCGATGGCCGCCCGGGCCGTGGTGTCGGTGGTGCCGGGCGACGGACTCGCCGGACTGTGCGCGCAGGCCGGCGCCACACCGGTCTCCGTACGCCCCGGGGAGCCGCCCGCCAGCGGCGAACTGGTGCAGGCGATCCGGCAGGCGCACGCCCGCGAGGTGATGCTGCTGCCCAACGACCCCGAACTGCGGCACACCGCGGCGGCCGCCGCCGAACAGGCCCGCACCGAAGGCGTACGGGTCGCGCTGATCCCCACCCGCGCCGCCGTCCAGGGCCTCGCGGCGCTGGCCGTCCACGAGCCGGACCGCAGCTTCGACGAGGACGTGGTCGCGATGACCTCGGCAGCGGGCGCCACCCGCTACGCCGAGCTGGCCCGCGCCGAGCGGCAGTCGTGGACGATGGCCGGGGTCTGCCAGGCCGGCGACGTCCTGGGCCTGATCGACGGCGATGTCGCGGTGATCGGCTCGGACCTCACCCGCACCGCGATGACGGTCCTGGACCGGATGCTGTCGGCGGGCGGGGAACTGGTCACCCTGGTCCTGGGCGCCGAGGCGCCCGACTCCCTCGCCGAGCGGCTGGAGCGGCATGTGCGCGAGCGGCATCTCGCCGTGGACACCGTCGTCTACGAGGGCGGCCAGTACGCCGCGCCGCTGCTCATCGGCGTGGAGTGAGCGCACCGTGCCGGTGGGTGAACGGCGATTGTCAGAGGCGTGGTGTGCAATAGACGCGTGGCTGCGCTCGACGAACCCCTGAAGAAGATCCTCGGCGGTACCACCGCGAAGGTGCTGGCCGAGCAGCTCGACCTGCACACGGTCGGCGACCTGCTGCACCACTACCCGCGCCGCTATGCCGAGCGCGGTGAGCTGACCCGCCTCGCGGATCTCCCGCTGGACGAACACGTCACGGTCCTCGCGCAGGTCGCCGATTCCCGGGTGCTGAAGTTCAACGCCGGCCGGGGCCAGCGCCTGGAAGTGACGCTCACGGACGGCAGCGGCCGGCTCCAGCTGGTCTTCTTCGGCAAGGGCATCCACAAGCCGCACAAGGAGCTGCTGCCGGGTCGGCGGGCGATGTTCGCCGGCAAGGTGTCGGTCTTCAACCGCAAACTGCAGCTCGCCCACCCCGAGTACGAGCTGCTCGACCGCGACGCCGGCGACGGGGCCGACGCGGCCAGCGCGTTCGCCCATCAGCTGATGCCGATCTACCCGGCCTGCCAGCAGATGGCGTCCTGGAAGATCGCCAAGGCGGTCGACGCGGTGCTGCCCAGCGCGCAGGACGCCGTCGATCCGCTGCCCGAGGCGCTGCGCGAGGGGCGCGCCCTGGTCCCGCTCACCGAGGCGCTGCTCAAGATCCACCGGCCGGGGAGCAAGGCCGATATCGCCGATGCGCGGGCCCGGCTGAAGTGGGACGAGGCGTTCGTGATGCAGGTCGCCCTGGCCCGCCGCCGCCTCGCCGACACCCAACTCCCCGCCGTGGCCCGCAAGTCGGTCAAGGGCGGCATCCTCGACGCCTTCGACGCCAAGCTGCCCTTCACCCTCACCGACGGCCAGCAGAAGGTCAGCCGGGAGATCTTCGACGACCTGGCGACCGAACACCCCATGCACCGCCTCCTCCAGGGCGAGGTGGGCTCCGGCAAGGCGCAGCCGCTGGACGCCCTGGTGCTGACGCCGCGCGGCTTCCGGCCCATGGGGGAGATGGCGGTCGGCACGGAGGTGGTCGTGCCGAGCGGCCAGACCGCCGTGGTGGACGGGGTCTTCCCGCAGGGGGAGCGGGAGGTGTGGCGGCTGGTGCTGTCGGACGGCAGCGCCGTGGAGTGCGACGACGAGCATCTGTGGATCGTCGGGGCCCGCGACACGCAGGAGCGGGTGCTGACGACGCGCGAGCTGCGCGGCGATCTGCTGGGCGCCGACGGGCGGCCCAAGTGGTCCATCGCGCCGGCCGTGCCCGTGGACCTCGACGGCGGGGAGCTCCGCCCGCGCGATCCGTACGAGCTGGGCAGGGCGCTGGCCGACAACGGGAGCCGGGTCCCGGACGCCTATCGGAACGCACCGCTCAAGGAGCGGCTGGCGGTGGTACGGGGCCTGATCGACGCGGGGGGCGAGTGCGTCGGGAACGGGACGGCGTTCCGCGCTGCCCCCGCCCCGCTGGCCGATGACCTCGCCTGGCTCGTGCGCTCCCTGGGCGGCAGCGCTCGCCTGGTCCCCACGGCAGGAGTGGACGGTTGGTACGACGTCGCCGTGGCGCTTCCCGACGCCTACCCGCTCTCCGGGGGGACGGACCCGACGCCCCGGCGGCCCCCGGGCGATGCCCGCTTCCGCCGCACCATCGAGGCCATCGAGCACATCGGCCGCAAGCCCGTCCAGTGCATCAGCGTCGCGCACCCCGACCACGCCTATGTGACCGACCACTTCACCGTCACCCACAACACCATGGTCGCGCTGCGCGCCATGCTCGGGGTGGTCGACAGCGGCGGCCAGGCCGCGATGCTCGCGCCGACCGAGGTGCTGGCCCAGCAGCACCACCGCTCCATCACCGAGATGATGGGCGAGCTGGCCGAGGGCGGCATGCTGGGCGGGGCCGAACAGGGGACGAAGGTGGTGCTGCTGACCGGCTCCATGGGGGCCGCGGCCCGCCGCCAGGCGCTGCTCGATCTGGTCACCGGCGAGGCCGGCATCGTCGTCGGCACCCATGCCCTGATCGAGGACAAGGTGCAGTTCCACGACCTGGGGCTGGTGGTCGTCGACGAACAGCACCGCTTCGGCGTCGAGCAGCGCGACGCGCTGCGCGGCAAGGGCAAGCAGCCGCCGCACCTGCTGGTCATGACGGCCACGCCCATTCCGCGCACGGTCGCCATGACGGTCTTCGGCGATCTGGACACCTCCGTCCTGGACCAACTCCCCGCCGGGCGCTCGCCGATCGCCAGCCATGTGGTGCCCGCCAAGGACAAGCCGCACTTCCTGGCCCGCGCCTGGGAGCGGGTCCGCGAGGAGGTGGCCGCCGGGCACCAGGGCTATGTGGTGTGCCCGCGGATCGGCGACGACGAGGACGAGGCACCCAAGGGCGGCAAGAAGGGCGGATCGGGCGCCAAGGGGGCCGCCGCCAAGGCGAGTTCGCCGGAGGACGCCGAGGAGAAGCGCCCGCCGCTCGCGGTGCTCGATATCGCCGAACAGCTCTCCGGGGGACCGCTCGCCGGTCTGCGGGTGGCGGTGCTGCACGGCCGGATGGCGCCGGACGACAAGGACGAGGTGATGCGGTCCTTCGCCGCCGGCGAGCTGGACGTGCTGGTCGCGACGACGGTCATCGAGGTCGGGGTGAACGTCCCGAACGCCACCGCCATGGTGATCATGGACGCGGACCGCTTCGGCGTCTCCCAGCTGCACCAGCTGCGCGGGCGGGTCGGCCGCGGCTCGGCGCCCGGCCTGTGCCTGCTGGTCAGCGAGATGCCCGAGGCCAGCCCCGCCCGGGCCCGGCTGGCCGCCGTGGCCGGCACCCTCGACGGCTTCGAGCTCTCCCGAATCGACCTCGAACAGCGGCGCGAGGGCGATGTCCTCGGACAGGCGCAGTCCGGCGTCCGCTCCTCGCTGCGGATGCTCACGGTCATCGACGACGAGGAGATCATCGCGTCCGCCCGGGAGGAGGCCACGGCGCTGGTCGCCGACGATCCGGAGCTGACCGGCTATCCGGAGCTGCGGATCGCGCTCTCCGCCCTGCTGGACGAGGAGCGGGAGCAGTATCTGGACAAGGGCTGAGGGGGAAGCGACGAGCGGGGCGGTGCCGCTCACCGGGCGCGGGACGGGGGCCCTCCGCGCCGCTCGGCCGTGAGATCGATCACGGGCCCGGGCCCCCGCACGGCGCCCCGGACGGCCTCTCGCCGCCGGTCGACGGAATATCGTGGAGGAGCGGAGCCCGACCGGCTTCCACCAGCACTCCACACCGACCACGCGCAACGTAAGGACGGGCCCATGACCCGCGTGATCGCCGGTACGGCCGGCGGCCGCCGCCTGGCCGTACCCCCCGGCAACGGCACCCGCCCGACCTCCGACCGGGCGCGCGAGGGCATGTTCTCCACCTGGGAGTCGCTCGACGGACCGCTGGCCGGGGCCCGGGTGCTCGATCTCTACGGCGGTTCCGGCGCCGTCGGGCTGGAGGCGCTCTCCCGCGGCGCCGCACACGTCCTGCTGGTCGAGGCCGACGCCCGTGCCGTGCGCACCATCCGCGACAACGTCCGCACGGTCGGCCTCCCGGGCGTCGAGGTCAGGGCCGGCAAGGCCGAGCAGACCGCCGCCGCACCGGCCGCCGGGGACCCGTACGACATCGTCTTCCTGGACCCGCCCTACGCGGTCACCGACCAGGAACTGTGCGAGATCCTGCTCACACTCCGTGGTCAGGGGTGGCTGACCGAGCAGGCACTCGTCACCGTGGAACGCAGCACCCGAGGCGGCGCGTTCCCATGGCCGGACGGATTTGAAGCGATCAAGGCCCGTCGCTACGGCGAGGGGACGCTTTGGTACGGTCGCGCCGCTTCGACGTCCGCCGAATCGACGTCAACAAGCGTGTCATGACCGGATCGGAGAGCGAGGAACCCGAGTTGCGCCGCGCCGTCTGTCCGGGGTCGTTCGACCCCATCACCAACGGGCACCTGGACATCATCGCCCGTGCCTCCAAGCTGTACGACGTCGTCCACGTCGCCGTGATGATCAACCAGTCCAAGAAGGGGCTGTTCACGGTCGAGGAGCGGATCGACCTGATCCGCCGGGCCACCGCCGAGTACGGCAACGTCGAGGTCGAGTCCTTCCACGGCCTGCTCGTCGACTTCTGCAAGCAGCGCGACATCCCCGCGATCGTCAAGGGGCTGCGCGCCGTCAGCGACTTCGACTACGAGTTGCAGATGGCCCAGATGAACAACGGTCTGTCGGGCGTGGAGACCCTCTTCGTGCCCACCAACCCCACCTACAGCTTCCTGTCCTCCAGTCTGGTCAAGGAGGTCGCCGCCTGGGGCGGTGACGTCTCCCACCTGGTCCCGCCGTTCGTCCTCGAAGCGCTCACCGAGCGGCTGCGCAACAAGGACTGACCCCGCCCCCGGCGCACCGGCCGCGACGCTTGGCTGACGGGTAGTCAGTTGGTGTCGGGGGCAGGGCCCGTGGACGTACAGTCGACCCGTTCCGTCGTTCCAACACCCCAGAGAGTGGCGAGTCCAAGGTGGACGTGCAGAAGAAGCTCGACGACATCGTCGCGACCGTCGCCGGTGCCCGGTCCATGCCCATGTCGGCATCGTGCGTGGTCAACCGCGCCGAGCTGCTCGCCCTGCTGGAGGAGGTGCGCGCGGCCCTGCCCGGCTCCCTCGCGCAGGCGCAGGAGCTGCTCGGCGGGCGCGAGCAGATGGTCGAGCAGGCGCGCGCCGAGGCGGAGCGGATCATCGAGTCGGCGCACGCCCAGCGCGGTTCGCTGATCTCCGACACCGAGGTCGCCCGGCAGTCCCAGGACGAGGCGGACCGGATCCTCTCCGAGGCCCGCCGGGAGGCGGAGGAGATCCGCGCCGAGGCCGACGACTACGTCGACAGCAAGCTCGCCAACTTCGAGGTCGTGCTCACCAAGACCATCGGCTCGGTCGACCGCGGCCGCGAGAAGCTGCTCGGCCTCGGCAACGGCCTGGACGATCAGGGGTACCCGGACGAGGACGGCACCGAGGCCCCCGAGCGCAGCGCCGACCCGGAGACCCTCAGGCAGCGCGCCGACGTATACGTGGACGCCAAGTTCGGGGCGTTCCAGGCCGTACTGACCAAGACGCTGGAGGCGGTGGGCCGGGGCCGCGACAAGCTCCAGGGCGCCCGGGCGGTCGACGAGCTGGGCGCACACCTGGCGGCGCAGAGCGACGATCCGCACTCCGCCCTGCCGCAGCAGGCCGACGCCGAGTACCTGGCCGGCCTGGCGGGCATCGGCGCCGACCAGGACCCGCAGGCGCCCCAGCTGCCGCAGCAGCAGCCCCAGGAGCACCAGCAGCCGCTCCAGCCCCAGCAGCAGGGCTACTACCCGGACCCGGCGGCCTACCAGCAGCAGGACGTCTACGGCTACCAGCAGCCCCACGACGTCGTGTACTCCCAGGACGCCCAGCACCAGAACGCCTACGGCTACGAATGGCAGCAGCAGGGCTACGACCCGAACGCCTACCTCCAGCAGCAGGTGCCCGCGCAGCCCCAGCACGCCCCGCACGACCAGAGCGCGCAGCCCGGCGCCCTGGACGAGACCAGCCTCTTCGACACCAGCATGATCAGCCTCGATCAGCTGCGGCAGTACGAGGAGGGGCGCCAGTAGGCGACCGCGCTGCCGGACCGGCCGGCCGGGAGCGGATTGGGCCTATCGGGGCCCGTCCAGTATCCTGGCTCTTCGGTCGCGCGTATGTACGCGATCTCGGCTGCCCGAATTTCCACGATGGAGTACGGGCGGCGTGAAATCCCCGGAGAAAGCAGGAAGCCATCAACGCCCGCCTCGACCACCGCTCCCCTCTCGTGTTCGACACACGTGAGCTGGGCCGGCGTCCAGGTGCGCTCAAGAGGGTCTCCCGCTCCGTCGAGGCCCCCCGGGACCTCGGCAACGAGGTGATCGGCGTGCCCCAGGGCGCACCGGTCGAGCTCGACCTCCGCCTGGAGTCGGTCATGGACGGGGTGCTTGTCACAGGTACCGCCCGTGCAACCGTCAAGGGGGAGTGCGTAAGGTGTCTGGAGCCGCTGGAGCGAGAGCTCGACAGCGACTTCCAGGAGTTGTTCGCCTACCCCGACGCCGATGCCAGGGTCCACGACAAGGACGCCGGCGACGACGCCGAGGATGAGGAGGACACCCTCTCCCTCGAGGACGACCTGTTCGACCTCGAACCCGTGCTGCGGGACGCGGTGGTGCTTGCACTGCCGATGCAGCCGGTGTGCCAGGACGACTGCCCGGGCCTGTGCTCCGATTGCGGAGCGCGGCTGGCGGACGACCCGGACCACCACCACGACGCCGTCGACATCCGTTGGGCGGCACTGCAGGGACTCGCCGGGACCGTCAAGGACGGCGAGAAGGACAACATGGGCGGCGCCGAAGCGGGCGTCGACGAGAAGCAGGAGAAGTAGCCGTGGCTGTTCCGAAGCGGAAGATGTCGCGCAGCAACACGCGCCACCGCCGGTCGCAGTGGAAGGCTGCGGTCCCCACCCTGGTGGCGTGCGAGCGCTGCCACGAGCCCAAGCAGCAGCACATCGCGTGCCCCGCTTGCGGCACCTACAACAAGCGCCAGGTCCTCGAGGTCTGAGCGGCTGGTGACAGGCTCTATGTCAGACGCCACATCGACATCCCGCTCACGCGGGGATGAACCGACTCCGGCGGACACGGCCTCGTCTCACACGCTTCTGGAAGGGCGGCTCGGGTACAAGCTCGAGTCCGCCCTTCTGGTGCGTGCGCTGACGCACCGCTCGTACGCATACGAGAACGGCGGTCTGCCCACCAACGAGCGGCTTGAGTTCCTCGGGGACTCGGTGCTCGGCCTGGTGGTCACCGACACGCTGTACCGCATCCACCCCGACCTGCCGGAGGGCCAGCTGGCCAAGCTCCGGGCCGCGGTGGTCAACTCGCGTGCGCTTGCCGAGGTGGGCCGCGGCCTCGACCTCGGCGCCTTCATCCGCCTCGGCCGGGGCGAAGAGGGCACGGGCGGCAGGGACAAGGCGTCCATCCTCGCCGACACCCTCGAAGCGGTGATCGGCGCGGTCTATCTCGACCAGGGCCTCGACGCGGCCGGCGAGCTGGTGCACCGGCTCTTCGACCCGCTCATCGAGAAGTCCTCCAGCCTGGGCGCGGGCCTGGACTGGAAGACCAGCCTCCAGGAACTCACCGCGACCGAAGGTCTCGGCGTCCCGGAGTACCTGGTCACCGAGACCGGACCGGACCACGAGAAGACCTTTACTGCTGCCGCCCGCGTCGGTGGTGTCTCGTACGGCACCGGCACCGGCCGCAGCAAGAAGGAGGCCGAGCAGCAGGCGGCCGAGTCCGCATGGCGCGCGATCCGCGCCACGGCGGACGAGGCGGCCAAGGCGGCGGCTTCCGGTGACGATGCGTCGCAGGGGGCCGACGGCTCGGCTCCGGCCGGCGACGGCTCGTCGTCGGCACACTGAACCACCGTTTCTGACCCCGCCCGGGGCGGCCGAGCGTCGCCCCGGACGGGGTCAGAAGTCTTTCCCGAGGAGCCCACCGTGCCCGAGCTGCCCGAGGTCGAGGTCGTCCGCCGCGGACTGGAGCGCTGGGTCGCCGGCCGCACGATCGACACCGTCGAGGTGCGCCACCCCCGCGCGATCCGCCGGCACACGGCCGGTGCGGCCGACTTCGCGGCCCGACTGGAGGGGCTGCGCATCGGCACGGCCCGCCGGCGCGGCAAGTACCTCTGGCTCCCGGTGACCGGGGGCGGCCCGGCCGCACAGACCGCCGCCGAGGGCCTCGCGCCCGTCGTCACACCGTCCGTCACCCACGGCCTGGCGATCCTCGCCCACCTCGGCATGAGCGGCCAGCTGCTGGTCCAGCCGCACGACGCCCCCGACGAGAAGCACCTGCGCATCCGCGTCCGCTTCGCCGACGACCTCGGCACCGAACTCCGCTTCGTCGACCAGCGCACCTTCGGCGGCCTCTCGCTGCACGACACCGTCCCCGGCGACGCCGAGCAGCTCCCCGACGCCATCGCCCACATCGCCCGCGACCCGCTCGACCCGGCCTTCGACGACGCCGCCTTCCACGACGCGCTGCGCCGCCGCCGGACCACCATCAAGCGGGCCCTGCTCGACCAGACCCTGATCAGCGGCGTCGGCAACATCTACGCCGACGAGGCGCTGTGGCGCAGCCGGCTCCACTACGACCGGCCGACCGCCACCTTCACCCGCCCGCGCACCGCCGAGCTGCTCGGCCACGTACGGGACGTGATGAACGCGGCGCTCGCCGTGGGCGGCACCAGCTTCGACAGCCTCTATGTGAACGTCAACGGCGAGTCCGGGTACTTCGACCGCTCCCTGGACGCCTACGGCCGCGAGGACGAGCCCTGCCGCCGCTGCGGCACCCCTCTCCGCCGCCGCGCCTGGATGAACCGCTCCAGCTACTTCTGCCCCCGCTGCCAGCGCCCGCCGCGGACGGGCTGAACGTAGCAGTCGGATAACTCCTGCCCGCCGCGGATGTACCGCGGCGGAGGGGGCCCGGTAAGTTCAGCGCACATGACAGAGGACGCCGCGAGCATCGACCGGCAGCAGCTCATGCAGGAGGCGCTTGAGGAGTACGCATCGCGCAGCGATGACCAGCTTGACTGGATCCTCGGGCTCGTCCGACACCGCCTCGGCGCCGCGCGCCGGATGGGCGTGGACATACCGGAAGGACTGGCCGAACGGGTCTCCCGGCTGTCCGCGAAGCGCGGCTGGCCGATCGACCAGCCGCAGCCCTGAGCCGGGGAAGCATCCGATGATCAAGCTTCTGCCCGCGACCTTACCCACCGGCACGGCCGTTCGAGGGACACTCCGGCCGAGCGGCGCGGGAGCACGGCGCCAGGGGTGAGGCGGCCGGCGACGCGTGCGGACGCCGGGGTCAGAAGCCGAAGTCCTGGGTCCACCACGGGCCGCCCGGGCCGAAGTGGACGCCGACGCCGAGGGTCCGGTACTCGCAGTTGAGGATGTTGGCGCGGTGGCCGGGGCTGTTCATCCAGGAGTCCATGACGGACTGGGCGTTGGCCTGGCCGCGGGCTATGTTCTCGCCGCCGAGGTCGGCGATGCCCTCCGCCCGGGCGCGGTCCCAGGGCGTATGGCCGTCCGGGTCGGTGTGGTCGAAGAAGCCGCGCTCGGCCATGTCGTCACTGAACCGCTGTGCGAGTCCGGCCAATTCCTTGTCCGCGGTCACCGGCGAGCAGCCCGCCTGGGCGCGTTCCTGGTTGACCATCGCCAGGACCTGGGCCTCGGCGGACGTCTTCGCGTCGGGGGTCTTCGACGGGGCCGCGGTGCGCGGGGGCGCGTCGGCGGACGGGCGCTCGGTGGGCTCGGCGGAGGGCCGCGAACCGGTCTCCCGGGTGGGGGATTTGGTCGGCCGCTGCGGGGACGGGGACGTGGACGGCGTCATGGGGGTGGACGGGCGTTCGCTGCGCGGGGCGGTGGGGCGGCCGCCGCCGCGGCTCGCCGTGTCGGTGGCGCGGTCGGTCGGGGTCCGCGAGAGGCCGCCCATCGGCGCGGTGGTCTCCGGCAGGGCGCCGGCGCGGACCCGGTCTCCCCGGCCGTCATCGCCCTCGCCGTCGAACTGGCCGCCGCCGGGGATCAGTCCGGAGGCGACCGCCACGGCTCCCATCGCCACCGCGGCGGAGGCGCCGAGCAGTCCGGTGCGTACAGGGGGCAGACCGCGGTCGCGCGCCGCGCGGTGCGAGCGGTGCCGGGCCGCCGGGGTCGGCGCGCCGTGCCGGACAGCTGTCGGGGCGTCAAAAGCCTCCGCACTCGGGGCTTCGGGCGTCTGGGGAGCAGAGCGTCGGTGGCGGCCCATCCGCTGTCGTCCTTCCCCCGGTGCAAGCACCGGCTCCGCTGGAGCGGCTACCGCCGCACAGCTTCCCTCGGCGTCAAGGAAACTCACCCGAACGGGTGAGTCTCGCTGACGGGGGACTGTACGCCATGGTCCAAGGGGGCGACGTGCCCGTTGAGCAATTGGCCGGTTAACGTGCACACATGAACGAAGATGTCCGTGTGACCGCGTGGGTGCGTGGTCAGGTCCAAGGCGTCGGCTTCCGCTGGTTCACCCGCGCCAACGCTCTTCGCATCGGCGAACTCGCCGGATTCGCGGTCAATCTCGGCGACGGCCGCGTCCAGGTGGTCGCCGAAGGGCCGAAGGACCACTGCGATCAGTTGCTGGAGTGGCTGCGGACCGGAGACACGCCCGGGCGGGTCGACGGAGTCACTGAGATCTGGGACACGCCCAGGGGCGGCTACGACGGCTTCGAGATCCGCTGACACGGCCCGCCGCGGGCCTCCGCAAGGCCATCGCAGGCGATCTTGCCGGTGTGTCTTTGTCAGCCGCTTACGGGAGATAAGCCCTGGTGGTTGCCAACTCGGCCGACCCGTGCAAGGCTGCCGCTGTACGGATGATCTCCACGCCCCCGCGGGACCTTTCTGGGGAGTCGGCGCAGAGCCCTCGCGGCCGCGCACTCTCAGGTGCCCGAGGATACGGGGCGTGATCGTGTTGACCGTCAAACCGTTTGGTGAGACTCTGGAATCCCCGCGCACCTTAGCTGTTTGGCATTGAGTACACCAGAGAATGACAAGCACCGCGGGTGCGAATCCCTCACGACCCACACCGCTTCGGTCGGTCACTCATTGTGGAGGACCATCCATCATGGCAAAGGCGCTTCTCGGTTACGTCGGCGGCTCCGACCCCCGAGTCCTCTCCGAGATGCGACGGCTTCAGCAGCGCGTTCAAGACCTCGAATCCGAGCTTATCCGGATGCAGGCCGAGAACGACATGCTGTCCGCTGCCGCACGTCGCGACGACTCGATGCTCGACATCGACGTACCCCAGGCGGAGCCCGCGCTCACCTGACCCCCACCCCAGGGCCGGTAGGGCTGCTCGCCAGCCGCTTGAGGCACCGCTCTCTTCAAGATCTGCAAGGGACGCTTCGGCGTCCCTTCGTCGTTTCCCCGCCCGCCTTTTCCGGCACTTCGATCGCGTACCCAGCGGCCATTTCGGCCGTGCCGCCCCTTCCTTACCGCAACATGTGCCCTTCGCTTTCCTTGGTGAAACCGAAAATGAACGGCGCGGATACCCGGGGGACGTACGGCGCCGGCGACCGCACCCGGAATGTTGGGGCCGCCCGCCGGGAGGGGGCCGGTAGAGTCCAACGGCGTGCATCTCAAGAGTCTGACCCTGCGAGGCTTCAAGTCCTTCGCCTCCGCCACGACGCTCCGGTTCGAGCCGGGTATCACCTGCGTCGTGGGCCCCAACGGTTCCGGCAAGTCCAACGTCGTGGACGCGCTGTCCTGGGTCATGGGCGAGCAGGGGGCCAAGTCGCTGCGCGGCGGGAAGATGGAGGACGTCATCTTCGCCGGGACGACCGGGCGGCCGCCGCTCGGCCGTGCCGAGGTCTCGCTGACCATCGACAACTCCGACGGTGCACTGCCGATCGAGTACGCCGAAGTCACCATCACCCGGATCATGTTCCGCAATGGCGGCAGCGAGTACCAGATCAACGGGGACACCTGCCGACTGCTCGATATCCAGGAATTGCTCTCCGATTCCGGTATCGGCCGGGAGATGCACGTCATCGTCGGACAGGGGCAGCTGGATTCGGTGCTGCACGCCGATCCGATGGGCCGGCGGGCGTTCATCGAGGAGGCGGCCGGCGTCCTCAAGCACCGCAAGCGCAAGGAGAAGGCGCTGCGGAAGCTGGACGCGATGAAGGCCAACCTCGCCCGCGTCCAGGACCTGACCGACGAGCTGCGCCGCCAGCTCAAGCCGCTGGGGCGGCAGGCCGCGGTGGCCCGGCGCGCCGCCGTCATCCAGGCCGATCTGCGCGACGCCCGGCTGCGGCTGCTCGCCGACGACCTGGTCGCCCTGCGCCGGGCGCTGCGCGCCGAGATCGCCGACGAGGCGGCCCTCAAGGAGCGCAAGCAGGCCGCCGAGGAGCGGCTGCGCACCGCCCAGCAGCGGGAGGCGGCGCTGGAGGAGGAGGTCCGTACGCTCAGCCCGCGGGTGCAGCGCGCGCAGCAGACCTGGTACGAGCTCTCGCAGCTCGCCGAGCGGGTGCGCGGCACGATCTCGCTGGCCGAGGCGCGGGTCAAGAGCGCCACGGCGGCCCCGCCGGAGGAGCGGCGCGGGCGCGACCCCGAGGACATGGAGCGCGAGGCGGCCCGGATCCGCGAGCAGGAGGCGGAGTTGGCGGCCGCGCTGGAGGCCGCGAGCCGGGCGCTGGAGGACACCGTCGAACACCGTGCCGGGCTGGAGCGGCAGTTGGCGGACGAGGAGCGGCGGCTGCGGGACGCGGCGCGCGCCATCGCCGACCGGCGCGAGGGCCTGGCCCGGCTGAGCGGACAGGTCACCGCGGCCCGCGGCCGGGCCGCCTCCGCCCAGGCGGAGATCGGGCGGCTGGCCGAGGCCCGGGACGGCGCCCGCCGGCGGGCGGCCGCCGCCCAGGAGGAGTACGAGCAGCTCAGGGCCGAGGTCGAGGGGCTGGACGCGGACGACGAGGAGAGCGCGGCGGCCCATGACGCGGCCCGTCGGGAGCTGGCGGAGGCGGAGGCCGCGCTGGGCGCCGCGCGTGAGGCGCTGACCGCGGCCGAGCGCAAGCGCGCCGCGACCGCCGCCCGGCACGACGCACTGGCGCTCGGGCTGCGCCGCAAGGACGGTACGGGGGCCCTGCTGGCGGCGGCCGACCACCTCGGCGGGCTGCTCGGCCCGGCCGCGGAGCTGCTGGCCGTCACCCCCGGCTTCGAAATCCCGGTCGCGGCCGCCCTCGGTGCGGCCGCGGACGCCGTCGCCGTCAACGGGCCGGCCACCGCCGCCGACGCCATCCGGCTGCTGCGCAAGCAGGACGCGGGGCGCGCGGCGATGCTGCTGGGGGACGGCCGGAGCCGCGGCGGCGGCGCCACCGGGCTGGTGCCCGGGCCCGCGCGGGCCGTGGAGGAGGCGGCCACGGAGGCGGTGGAGGCCGTTGCGGTGTCGGCGAGGGCCGGGAGCGCTGGGACTGCTGGGGCACATGGTGCCGGTGATGCTGGTGGTGCCGGTGATGCCCCTGAGACCGCCGTACACCGTGTCCCCGGCCCGCGCTCCGCGCCCGTGGCGGCCGGTGAACTGATCAAGGGGCCGCCGGAGTTGACCGCCGCGGTCGCCCGGCTGCTGCGGGACGTCGTGGTCGTCGGGACGCTGGAGGACGCCGAGGACCTGGTGGCCGCGCGGCCGGAGCTGGTGGCGGTGACCGGTGAGGGCGATCTGCTCGGGGCGCACTTCGCGCAGGGCGGCTCCGCCGGAGCGCCGAGTCTGCTGGAGGTGCAGGCATCCGTCGACGAGGCGGCGGCCGAGCTGGAGGAGCTGGCGGCGCGCTGCGAGGAGCTGGCCGAGGCGCAGCGGGCGGCCGGGGAGCGCCGTACGGAGTGTGCCGCGCTGGTCGAGGAGTTGGCCGAGCGGCGGCGGGCGGCGGACCGGGAGAAGTCGAAGGTCGCCGGGGACCTGGGGCGGCTCGGCGGGCAGGCGCGGGCCGCCGCCGGCGAGGCCGAGCGCTCCGCCGCGGCGGCCGCCAGGGCCGAGGAGGCGCTGGTGCGGGCCACCGAGGAGGCCGAGGAGCTGGCCGAGCGGCTGGCGGTGGCCGAGGAGGAGCCGGGCGCCGGCGACGAGGAGCCCGACACCTCCGTGCGGGACCGGCTGGCGGCCGACGGGGCCAATGCGCGGCAGACCGAGATGGAGGCCCGGCTTCAGGCGCGTACGCACGAGGAGCGGGTGAAGGCGCTGGCCGGACGGGCGGATGGGCTGGACCGGGGGGCGCGCGCCGAGCGCGAGGCACGGGCGCGGGCCGAACGGCGGCGCGCCCGGCTGCGCCACGAGGCGGAGGTGGCCGGGGCGGTCGCCTCCGGGGCCCGGCAGCTGCTGGCGCATGTCGAGGTGTCGGTCGTACGGGCCGACGGCGAGCGGGGCGCCGCGGAGCGGGCCAAGGCCGAGCGGGAGCAGGCGCTGGTGGCCGAGCGCAACGTCTCCCGGGAGCTGAAGGCCGAGCTGGACAAGCTGACGGACTCGGTGCACCGCGGCGAGGTGCTGGGCGCGGAGAAGCGGCTGCGGATCGAGCAGCTGGAGTCCAGGTCGCTGGAGGAGCTGGGGGTGGAGCCGGCCGCGCTGGTGTCGGAGTACGGCCCCGAGCAGCCCGTACCGCCGTCGCCGCCGGCCGAGGGCGAGGTGCTGCCGGAGGACCCCGACGATCCCCGCAACCAGCCGGTGGCCTTCGTGCGCGCCGAGCAGGAGAAGCGGCTCAAGGCGGCTGAGCGGGCGTATCAGCAGCTCGGGAAGGTGAACCCGCTGGCGCTGGAGGAGTTCGCGGCGCTGGAGGAGCGGCACCAGTTCCTGAGCGAACAGCTTGAAGACTTGAAGAAGACCCGGGCCGACCTGCTTCAGGTGATCAAGGAGGTCGACGAGCGGGTGCAGCAGGTCTTCACCGAGGCGTACCACGACACCGCGCGGGAGTTCGAGGGCGTCTTCTCCCGGCTCTTCCCGGGCGGCGAGGGACGGCTGGTGCTGACCGATCCGGACGACATGCTGGCGACCGGGGTGGAGGTCGAGGCGCGCCCTCCGGGCAAGAAGGTCAAGCGGCTGTCGCTGCTGTCGGGCGGTGAGCGGTCGCTGACCGCGGTGGCGCTGCTGGTGTCGATCTTCAAGGCCCGGCCCAGCCCGTTCTATGTGATGGACGAGGTCGAGGCGGCGCTGGACGACACCAATCTGCAGCGGCTGATCCGGATCATGGAGGAGCTGCAGGAGAGCTCCCAGCTGATCGTGATCACGCATCAGAAGCGGACGATGGAGGTCGCGGACGCGCTCTACGGGGTATCGATGCAAGGGGACGGCGTATCGAAGGTCATCAGCCAGCGGCTGCACTGACCACGAATAGGAATGCCTGTGATGTCCCTCTTTGTCCCGCCGTTCGTCCCCCTTGTTGATCGCAGGGAGTGTCCGACACTCCATCAGTTCACAACTTGAACGAATGCCACCTCAGGTAACCAAGAAACAAAATCATTCCGCGGTATTGACTTCGAAACTTGAAGGCATAGTCTCTGCAACGTTGCTTTTACCTTCAAGTGGTGGGTACCCCCAACCTATGCACCACTAGAAGGGCCAGCCCCCTACGCCCGGCAGCGCAGCCGGGCCACTGGAGTTCACGTTGACCAGCACCGCGCAGCCGACGGTCCCGGAAGGCCGTAAGGCCCACCCCGAGCACCTCGGCCATGTCATCTTCATCACCGCGGCTGCCGCGATGGGCGGCTTTCTCTTCGGCTACGACAGTTCCGTCATCAACGGTGCCGTCGAGGCGATCCGCAGCCGCTACGACGTCGGGTCCGCCGTACTCGCCCAGGTGATCGCCGTCGCGCTGATCGGCTGCGCCATCGGTGCCGCCACCGCCGGCCGGATCGCGGACCGGATAGGCCGCATCCGTGTGATGCAGATCGCCTCGGTGCTCTTCACCATCAGCGCCGTCGGTTCGGCCCTGCCCTTCTCCCTCTGGGACCTCGCCTTCTGGCGGATCATCGGCGGTTTCGCGATCGGTATGGCCTCGGTCATCGGCCCGGCCTACATCGCCGAGGTCTCGCCGTCCGCCTACCGCGGCCGGCTCGGCTCGTTCCAGCAGGCCGCGATCGTCGTCGGCATCGCCATCTCCCAGCTCGTCAACTGGGGCATCCTCAACCTCGCCGACGGCAAGCAGCGCGGCACGCTCGCCGGCCTTGAGGCATGGCAGTGGATGCTCGGCGTGATGGTCGTCCCGGCGGTGCTCTACGGTCTGCTCTCCTTCGCGATCCCCGAGTCGCCGCGCTACCTGATCTCCGTCGGCAAGGTCGACCGCGCCAAGGAGGTGCTCGCCGAGGTCGAGGGCCACAGCGTGAACCTCGACACCCGGGTCGCCGAGATCGACCAGGCGATGCGCAGCGAGCACAAGTCCACGTTCAAGGACCTGCTCGGCGGCAAGATGGGCTTCCTGCCGATCGTCTGGGTCGGCATCGGCCTCTCGGTCTTCCAGCAGCTGGTCGGCATCAACGTCGCGTTCTACTACTCCTCGACGCTGTGGCAGTCCGTCGGCATCAACCCCGAGAGCTCGTTCTTCTACAGCTTCACCACGTCGATCATCAACATCATCGGCACCGTCATCGCGATGATCTTCGTCGACAAGATCGGCCGTCGTCCGCTGGCGCTGATCGGCTCGGCCGGTATGGCCGTCTCGCTCGCGCTGGAGGCATGGGCCTTCTCCGCCAAGACCGCCGCCGGTACGCTGCCGGCCGCCGAAGGCACCGTGGCCCTGATCGCCGCGCACGTCTTCGTGCTCTTCTTCGCGCTCTCCTGGGGCGTCGTGGTCTGGGTCTTCCTCGGCGAGATGTTCCCGAACAAGATCCGCGCCGCCGCGCTCGGCGTCGCCGCCTCCGCGCAGTGGATCGCCAACTGGGCCATCACCGCCAGCTTCCCGAGCCTGTCCGACTGGAACCTCTCGGGTACGTACGTGATCTACACATTCTTCGCCCTGCTCTCGATCCCCTTCGTGCTGAAGTTCGTGAAGGAGACGAAGGGCAAGGCGTTGGAGGAGATGGGCTAACCCCCCGCCAGTCCTTCTCCTCAGTACTGGCTGCTGCCCCGGGTCCCAAGGCGACCCGGGGCAGCAGTCTTTGTGTCGGCACCGGGGTCCTCGCGCCCGCCGGTCCCGGTCGTCCGGAACGCCCTGCGGTACGCCGCCGGCGTGGTGTGCAGGGCCTGCTGGAAGCGGCGGCGGAGGTTGGTCGCCGAGGACAGGCCGACCCGCAGCGCGATCGCCTCGACGGTCAGATCGGTCTCCTCCAGCAGGGCGCGGGCCGCCCCGATACGGCGGCCCAGCAGCCACTGGCCGGGGCTGGTGCCCAGCTGCCCGGCGAACCGGCGGGCGAGGGTGCGCGGGGAGACCCGCAGCCGGCCGGCCAGGTCCTCGACCGACAGCGGCTCGGACAGCCGGCCGGCCGCCCACTCCAGCAGCGGGGCCAGCGACCGGTCCATGTCGAGCGCCGGATCGACGCCCTGCGCGGGAGGCGACGCCGCGTACTGGATCTGGTCCCCCTCGCGGTGCGGCGGCATGACCATGTGGCGGGCGATCCGGGCGGCATGGGCCGCTCCGTGGTCGCCGCGCACGAGATGCAGGCACAGATCGACCCCGGCCGCGGCGCCGGCGCTGGTCGCGAGGTCGCCGTGGTCGACGTACAGCACGGCCGGATCCACCTCCACACGGGGGAAGCGCGCCGCCAGTTCGGCCGCCCGCTTCCAGTGGGTGGTCGCCCGGCGCCCGTCCAGCAGCCCGGTCTGGGCCAGGGCGAACGCCCCGGAGCAGATGCTGACCAGCCGGGCGCCGCGGGCATGCGCCGCGAGCAGCGCCCGGCGCACCGCAGGCGGCAGCGGCGCGTCCGGTGGGGTCCAGCCCGGGATGACGACGGTGTCCGCGGTCCGCAGCGCGGACAGGCCCGCGCCCACCAGCATGTCGTAGCCCGCCGTCGTCCGTACCGGGCCCGGCTCCGGAGCGCACACGCGGAAGTCGTAGTGGGCGGGCAGCCCGGGGCGGCGGGTGCCGAAGACCTCGGCGGCACAGCCGAGTTCGAAGGTCGACTGGGGCGGGGACACCAGCGCCACCACGCGGTGCGCGGGGGCGTGCGGTGCGGCGTCCCGGGGTGATCCGGTCATGGCAGGAAAGTACTCCAGGACGTCATTTCTGACACTGGGGGAGTGCGTCCCGACCGGCCAGGGTGGAGGCATGAGCGACATACACACCAACCATCCGACGACCGCGCCCGCCGGCGGGGTGGGCGGCACCGCGGGCTACGCATGGGCGGCGCTGGACGACGCCCCCGTCAAGGAGCTGTTCCCCGGCATCCGCGCCCGGCCCCTGTGGACCGGCGCCGACGGGGCGAAGGCCCAGGTCCTGGAGATGGACCCGGGCAGCCGCTGGGAAGGCGTCGATGTGCACGAGCCGGGCCCCGAGGAGGTCTTCGTGCTCTCGGGCACCTTCCACGACGGCGACCGCGACTACCCGGCGGGGTCCTTCCTCCACGCGCCGGCCGGGTCCTGGCACATACCGCAGTCGGCGACGGGCTGCCGCCTGTTCGTCTTCTACCCGGAGGGCTGAGCGGCCGCCCCGCCTCCGGGGCCGCGCCGTCGCACCGCGCCGGGCGTCAGTCCTTGAGGCGGGGCAGCACCCGCTCGGCGAACAGGTGCAGTGAACGCCAGCCCTCGTCGACGGGCATCCCGCCGCACAGCGGGTGCAGGATCAACGGGCCCCGGGCGCCCGTCTCCTGGGCCAGTTTCACGCACTCGTCCGGGGTGAGGACGCGGTAGACGCCCTCCTCGCGCAGCGCTTCGGCGTCCCGCGCGCTTGAGCGCACCGCGGAGCGGGTGCCGGCGGACTGCCAGGAGGCGTACGTCCGCGCCTCGTGCAGCAGATGGCCGCCGTACTGGGCCCACGTCCGGTCCGGGTCCTCGGACAGGTGCAGCAGCGAGGTCCGGTCCGGCGGCTGCAGCACCCAGCCGTCGGTGCCGAAGGCCGCGCGCTGCTCGTGGTAGTAGGCCGCCAGCTCGGGGAGGTGGGCGCTGGGGAAGAGCGGCAGCCCCAGGCGGGCGGCGCGCCGGGCCGCGGCGCGGGAGCTGCCGCCGATCAGCAGCGGCGGATGCGGCCGGGTGTACGGGCGCGGGGTCACCCGGACCGTACGCCCCTGATAGGTGAAGGGTTCGCCGGTCCAGGCGGACAGCAGCGTCGCCAGCACCTCGTCCTGGAGCGCGCCCCGGCGCCGCCAGTCCTTGCCGTGCGCCGCGTACTCCTCGGGCCGGTAGCCGAGGCCCGCGACGGTGGTCAGCCGCCCGCCGCTGAGCAGGTCGAGCGAGGCGAGGTCCTCGGCCAGCCGCAGCGGGTCGTGCAGCGGGGTGATCAGCGCGGAGACGGTGACGCCGATCCGGCGGGTGGCGCCGAAGACGGCGCCGGCGAAGGTGAGCGGCGAGGGCATCCAGCCGTTGGTGGTGGCGTGGTGCTCCTCGGTCTGGACCATCGTCAGACCGCGGTCGTCGGCGAAGGCCGCCATCTCGACGGCGGCGCGGTAGCGCGCGGTCAGCGCGGCGGGCGTGGGGGAGGGGTCGACGAGGTTGAAGCGAACGACGGTCATCCAACGGGGCGGCGCGAAGCGACTCGTTGAGGGGTGGTGGTCGGGCGACGGGTGGGAGGGCAGGGCTGACATGGCAAACGTCCCCTTCGCCAAGAACGGTTGGCGAAGGGGACGTTAGCTGACGTGGCGTCAGTTCACTAGGGGCGTGATCCGGCCGCCGCGTCGGCCGGGGGCGGCGGGGGTCAGCCCACCTCGGCCGTCCGGCGGGCCTCGGCGCCCGGCGCCTCGACGGCCGCCGGCACGTTCTCCCTGGGCGCCGGCAGTACGGCGAAGACCAGCGCGGCGATGGCGATCGTGGCCGCCCAGCCCAGGCCGTTCTCGCCGATCCAGGTGCCGGCCAGCGGGCCGGTGAACCACTGGACCTTGGTGAAGCACAGGCCCGCGACGAGCGCGACCGACCAGGCGGTCATGGCCTGCCAGCAGAAGCCGCCGACGTACCAGTAGCGGCTGGTGCGGCCGGTGTTCATCAGGCCCTCGGCGTCGTAGCGCACCGCCAGCCTGCGGCGCCGCGCCATGTCGATGCCGTAGACGCCGATCCAGGCGGAGAAGGAGACCGCGAGCAGCGTCAGGAAGGCGATGAACTGGCCGATGAAGTCCTTGGCCACCAGCATCATGAACAGGCCGCCGACCAGGCTGATGGCGGCGTTGATGCTGACCGCCATGGCGCGCGGCAGCTTCACGCCCATGGTCTGGGCGGTGAAGCCCGCGGAGTACATCGACAGGCTGTTGATCAGCATCATGCCGATCAGCGCGGTGATCAGGTACGGAATCGCGATCTCGCGCGGCAGGACCTGGCCGAGGAACGACATCGGGTCGGTGTTCTGGTTGGCCAGCGACGGGTTGCCGACGGCCATCACGCCACCCATGATCACCATCGGTATCAGCACCAGGGCCGCGCCGGAGATGGTGGTGCCGACGATCTTCTTGCCGGAGGCGGAGTGCGGCAGGTAGCGCGCGAAGTCCGGGCCGGTGGGGACCCAGCTGATGCCGCCGGCGGCGATGGTGCCGATGCCCGCGATCATCAGGGTGGCGCTGCCCGGCGACTTGGAGAGGATGTCGCTCCACGGCATCTTGACGATCAGATGGACCAGGACGACCACGCTGATCGCGCTGAACAGGTACGTCGAGTACTTGTTGCACAGGTTCAGCGCCTTGCGGCCCAGACCGCTCACCAGGAAGGTGCAGGCGACGAAGCCGAGCAGCGTCACGACGATCAGGACGTTGTTCGCCTTGATGCCGAACACCAGGTTCAGCACGGTCAGGATGGCGTACGCGCCGGTGACCGCGTTGATCGTCTCCCAGCCGAAGCGGGCGACCCACAGGATCGCGCCCGGGAAGTAGTTGCCCCGCACGCCGAAGGCGGCGCGGGAGAGCATCGCGCCCGGAGCGCCGCCCCACTTACCGGAGACCGACAGCAGGCCGACCATGCCGAAGGAGACGGCGGAGGCCACGGCGGCCACGATCAGGACCTGCCAGAAGTTCAGCCCGTTGTTGATCACCAGGGAGGCGCCCATGGTGAGCAGCAGCACGCTGATGTTGGCGGCGACCCAGGTGGGGAAGAGCTCGCGGACCCGGCCCCGGCGCTCGTGGTCGGGAACCGGCTCGATGCCTCGGGTCTCGACGGCGCCTTCGGTCTCGGCAGTGGATGCGGACGTGGTGCTGGTGTCCATGAGTGCAGGTATCTCCGTGCGGGGATCTGGGGCACCCCCGGAGCGGGAGGTGCAGGCAGCGGCTGTGATGCCCGGCCAGAATGCGATTGCCAGGACTCTACGCGCGTTGCGCGGCCGTCCACCATCGTACTTTGATCCAACTTCTGCCACTGTGCGCTGTTGGACCCGTTGACGAGGACGAGTGTGACCCATGCTCGTCGAAGGGTCCAGTCCTACCGCTTTGACCAGGTTTGATCAGCCGGAGGCCGGGACGGGACGCCGCTGGCCGACCCGGTGGTCCGCCCGCCGCAGCAGCTCCCCCGCGTCATCGACCGGCGGTGAGATCCACGACTCGTTGATGGCGCGCTTGAGGTCCTTGGCGAAGCCCGCGGGCCCCTCGCGCAGCGTCCGGTCCCAGCCGCTGGTGGCCACCGCACCGGCCTCGCCGAGGTCCAGGCAGGTCGCGTACGGGTCGGGGGCGAAGTCCGCCGGCGGCAGACCGAGCAGATCGGCCGCGGCGTTGTGCCCGGCCACCTTGCCGAGCGGGGTGGCGTGCTGGCAGCTCTGCGGCAGCGGGTGGCCGCCCTGGTCGGTGGCCGCCGCGGTGTCCCCGGCCGCGTAGACGCCCGCCACGCCGCGCACCCGCAGCGCGCCGTCCACGGCGAGCCGCCCCAGCGCGTCCCGGGGCGCCGGGATCTGCGCGGTCAGCGCGCTCGCCCGCATCCCCGCGGTCCACACGGCCGTACGGGCCGGCAGGGTGCCGCCGTCCGACAGGCGCACCGCGCCCTCGTCCAGGCCGGTGACCGTGGTGCCGAGACGGCGCTCGACGCCCAGCTCGTCCAGCGCCCGGGTGATCACCGGCCGGGCCGCTGCGCCCAGGCCCTCGCCGACCACCGCGGCGCGCTCCACCAGCACCACCCGCACCTCGTCCGCCGCGCCGTGGGGCGCCGCCAGTGCCCGCAGCCGGCCGACGAGCTCGGTGGCGAGCTCCAGCCCGGTGAAGCCGGCGCCGACGACCACCGCGGTCCAGCGGCCCGGTCCGTCCGGCGCCTCGGGCAGTGCCCGCAGATGCCCGGCCAGCCGTACGGCCGCCGGGAGGGTGTCGATGTCGTGCAGCAGCGCGGCGCCGGGCAGCTCGGGCCGGACCAGCGCGCTCCCAGTGGCGAGGACCAGGCGCCGGTAGGCCACCTCGGTGCGGCCGCCGTCGGCCGCGAGGGCGGTCACCCGGCGCCGGCCGGTGTCGACCGCGGTGGCCCGGGCGGCGATCCGCCGCACCCCGACCGGGCCCAGCACCCGGTCCAGCGGCACCCGCATCCGGGCCGGATCGGCCTGGTAGAGGCGCGGCCGCAGTACCAGGTCCGGGTCCGGGGTGAGCAGCGCCACGGTGCGGGTCGCGGGCCCACCGCCGTGCGCGCGCAGCAGCCTGGTCGCCGCGGCGGCGCTCCACAGCCCGGCGAAACCGCCCCCCAAAACCAGGACATCAAACATCCGGATTCCCCTCCCACCGCTCCGCGGGCCTGTCCCGGGGAGTGAATCAGGATGCTACACATCCAGATTCAATCCGGATATCCAGAATCCAGGTTCGGCGCGTGCGGTCCCCCTCGGCGAGGCGTGACTGATACTGGAGGGGTTATGGAATTCGTCATCCTTGCTGTAGTCATCGCCGTGGTCGTGCTCGGCGCGATCAGCGGGCTCGTCGTCAGCGGCCGCAAGAAGAAGCAGCTGCCGCCGCCCCCGCCGGCTGCCCCCAAGCCCTCCGTCACCGCGCCCCCTGCCGAACCGCATGTCGGCGAGGAGGCCGAAGCCCCCCGCGACGAAGACCGTCGCACCATCGAAGAAGTCGCACTGCCCACCGCCGAGGCCCCCGAGGCCGAGGCCCAGGCGCCGGCCGCCGAGCCCGAGGCGCCCGCCGCGCCCGCGATCGAGGTGCCCGAACCCACCGCCGGGCGCCTGATCCGGCTGCGGGCCCGGCTCTCCCGCTCCCAGAACACCCTGGGCAAGGGCCTGCTGACCCTGCTGTCCCGCGAGCACCTCGACGAGGAGACCTGGGAGGAGATCGAGGACACCCTCCTCACCGCCGACGTCGGCGTCGCCCCCACCCAGGAGCTGGTCGACCGGCTGCGCGAGCGCGTCAAGGTTCTCGGCACCCGCACCCCCGACGACCTGCGCGCCCTGCTGCGCGAGGAACTGCTCACCCTCATCGGGCCCGACTTCGACCGCACCGTGCACACCGCCAACGGCATCGGCAACGGCGGCGACGAGATCCCCGGCGTCGTCATGGTCGTCGGCGTCAACGGCACCGGCAAGACCACCACCACCGGCAAGCTCGCCCGCGTCCTGGTCGCCGACGGCAAGTCCGTCGTCCTCGGCGCCGCCGACACCTTCCGTGCCGCGGCCGCCGACCAGCTGCAGACCTGGGGCGAACGGGTCGGCGCCCGCACGGTCCGCGGCCCCGAGGGCGGCGACCCGGCCTCCATCGCCTTCGACGCCGTGAAGGAGGGCATCGCCGAGTCCGCCGACGTCGTCCTGATCGACACCGCCGGCCGGCTGCACACCAAAACCGGCCTGATGGACGAGCTGGGCAAGGTCAAGCGGGTCGTCGAGAAGCACGGCCCGGTCGGCGAGGTGCTCCTCGTCCTGGACGCCACCACCGGCCAGAACGGCCTGGTGCAGGCGCGGGTCTTCGCCGAGGTCGTGGACATCACCGGCGTGGTGCTCACCAAGCTCGACGGCACCGCCAAGGGCGGCATCATCGTCGCCGTCCAGCGCGAACTGGGCGTCCCGGTCAAGCTCGTCGGGCTGGGCGAGGGCGCGGACGACCTGGCGCCGTTCGAGCCGAAGGCGTTCGTCGACGCCCTTATCGACTGATCCCGCCTCCAGGGCGCCACGCCCCGGCCGCCCTCGGCCTCCGCACCCGCACCCCGCGGGGACGGAGGCCGCGGTCGTCTCCGGGCCGTGCGGCACTCTTGGATCATGACATTACGCCTCACCGCCCCGGCACGCACCGGCGCGGAACGACTCCCCGACGGACGGCTGCTGGGCTGGGCCGAGTGGGGCCCGGTGGACGGCACACCGGTGCTGCTCTCCCCGGGCGCGGCCACCAGCCGGCGGCTGGGATTCGGCGCCGACGCCGTCGAGCCGCTCGGCGTCCGGCTGATCAGCCTGGACCGGCCCGGCCTGGGCGCCTCCGCACCCCGTCCCCGCCGCACCCTCGCCTGTTTCGCCGCGGACATCCGGGAGTTCACCGCCCGGCGCGGCCTGCACCGGCCCGCCATGGTCGGCAACTCGCAGGGCGCGCCGTTCGCCCTGGCCTGCGCCGCACAGGACGTCATCGGGGCGCTGGCGGTGGTCTCCGGGGCGGACGAGGTCGCCGACCCGAGGTTCGCCGGCCGGCTCCCGGACGAACTGGCCCGCCTCGTCGGACTCGCGGTGCACGAACCGGACGCCGCGGAGCGGCTCTTCGCCGAGTTCACCCCCCAGGACATGTGGAACATGGTGCTGGCCGGCGGCCCGGACTGCGATCGCGCGCTCTACGAGGAGCCCGCCTTCGCCGCCGCCTACCAGGAGGCGCTGCGAGAGGGCTTCGCACCCGGGCCGCAGGGGTACGCCCGGGACACCGTGCTGGCCATGGGCCGGTGGGGCATCGCCCACGACGCGATCACGATCCCGGTGGACCTGTGGTACGGCGCCGAGGACACCGGCCACTCACCGGACCAGGGAGCCGGGCTCGCGCTGCGGATCCCCGGAGCCGTCCGGCACCTCGTGCCGGGCGTCGGGGGTGCGGTGCTGTGGACCCACGCCGAGGCCGTCCTGCGTACGCTCCTCGACCGCGCCCGGCGGGCGGCGGCGGTCGGCGGGCGATGAGGCGCCGCCGGGGCCCGCGATGTCCGGTCGCTCCCCGCGGTGCGCGGGAGCAGCGCCGGCTCACGCGCACAGACGGGCGCAGACGTACGCCAGCGTGCCCAGGAGCAGTCGCGCCTGCGGCGGACGGTCCGCTGCGTCCAGGTCCGGCGGGCGCAGCCAGCGCATCGGGCCCTGGCCGCCGTGGTCGGACGGGGGAGCGGTGATGTGGTCGCCGGGGCCCAGCGGGCGCAGGTCGAGGGCCGCGTCGTCCCAGCCCGTCCGGTAGAGCAGATCGGGGAGTTCGGCGGCCGCGCCCGGCGCGACGAAGAACAGCGCACGGCCGGTCGGGGTCGCGGCCACCGGGCCGAGCGGCAGGCCCATCCGCTCCAGGCGCGCCAGCGTGACGCGGCCCGCGACCTCCGGCACGTCGAGGATGTCGAACGAGCGGCCCACCGGGAGGAGGATGGCGGCGCCCGGCGTCTCCGCCCACGCCGCGGCGGCCTTCTCCAGGGTGGCGCCCGCCGCCAACTCCTCGCCCAGGGCCAGCGGATGGGCGCCGGGGGAGGGGCATTCGGCGACGCCGCACGAACAGTCCGTACGGCCGCCTCCGGCGCGGACCGCACGGGCACCGGGGGCGACGTCCCAGCCCCACAGCCCGGTGTACTCCGCCACCGCCGTGATCTCGGTCGAGCGGACGCGGCGCCGGGAGGCGGAACGCATCTCCCGGATGCCGCCGATCGTGAAGCCCATGCCTCCTCCAACGGGTGGTGCGTGCCAGTGGTTACGAGTCGGCGGGTTGACGTCGGGGCGCCCTGCACGCTCCGTCGACGGCCCGAAACGGCGGTGGCGTGACGTGGCGCGCCGGGTGGTGCGGGGTGAACCGCGAGCCCTTGCGTGCTCCGTTCCGCCCGGCCGTACGCGACCTGTGTCAAGTCAATCGTGAGAGCTGGCCGGGCAGTTCATTCGAAGGGGTGGCGAATGGTGGCGTTTCCGCAATCGCCCTCGCGGGGGGCGTGATCGTAGGATTACTTTCAGTGCACGAACCCCCGAGAGGCATCATTCGCACGGGTATGCCGGTGGCAACGCACCGGTAGAGCACAGGCCAAAAGGTGTGGCCGGAATCCGTGATCGGGTAGATGTACCCCGGACAGGCGTCGCAACGGGCGGCGGCCTGCGGGTGGTTCGCAGTGAGCACCAGGCACGCACCAGGTACCGAGTACAGCAAGTACCAAGGCACCAGGCACCAAGGCAGCTATCGGGAGGGGCTTCCAGTGGGCGGCAACGGCGGCACGGGCGGCACCGACGCCGTCAAACAGCCCAACGCGCAGTTGGGTTCGTGGTTCATGCGCAGCGGCTGGTCCAAGGGCGAGCTGGCACGACAGGTCAACCGCCGGGCGCGCCAGATGGGCGCCCACCACATCAGCACCGACACCTCGCGGGTGCGCCGCTGGCTCGACGGCGAGCAGCCGCGCGAGCCCATTCCCCGGATCCTGTCCGAGCTGTTCTCCGAACGCTTCGGCTGCGTGGTCGGCGTCGAGGAGCTGGGGCTGCGCTCCGCGCACCAGTCCCCGTCCGTCTCCGGCGTGGACCTGCCCTGGGCCGGCGCCCAAACGGTCGGCCTCATCAGCGAGTTCTCCCGCAGCGACCTGATGCTGGCGCGCCGCGGCTTCCTCGGCACCTCCCTGGCGCTCGCCGCCGGCCCCAGCCTCATCGAGCCGATGCAGCGCTGGCTGGTGCCCGTCCCCGCGAGCCAGGCCGGCCCGGAGGAGCCCGAGCGGGCCAGGCGCCCCGCGCGGCTGTCCAAGCCGGAGCTGGACCTCCTGGAGTCGACCACCGCGATGTTCCGCCAATGGGACGCGCAGTGCGGCGGCGGGCTGCGGCGCAAGGCGGTCGTCGGCCAGCTCCACGAGGTCACCGACCTCCTCCAGGAGCCGCAGCCGGCGCCGGTCGCCAAGCGGCTCTTCAAGGTCGCCGCCGAGCTCGCCGAGCTGGCCGGCTGGATGAGCTACGACATCGGGCTCCAGCCGACCGCGCAGAAGTACTTCGTGCTGGCGCTGCACGCCTCCAAGGAGGCCGGCGACCGCCCCCTGGGCTCGTACATCCTCTCCAGCATGAGCCGGCAGATGATCCACCTCGGCCGGCCCGACGACGCGCTGGAGCTGATCCACCTCGCCCAGTACGGCAGCCGGGAGACGGCGACCCCGCGCACCCAGGCGATGTTGTATGCGATGGAGGCCCGCGCCTACGCCGGCATGGGCCAGCCCAGCAAGGTCAAGCGGGCCGTCCGGATGGCCGAGGACACCTTCTCCGACGTCCTGCCCGGCGAGCCCGAGCCGGACTGGATCCGCTTCTTCTCCGAGGCCGAGCTGAACGCCGAGAACGCCCACTCCTACCGCGATCTGGCCTATGTGGCCGGCCGCAGCCCCACGTACGCCTCGCTCGCCGAGCCCGTCATGGAGCGGGCCGTCGAACTGTTCGGCAAGGACGCCGAGCATCAGCGTTCGTATGCGCTCAACCTGATCGGCATGGCCACCGTCCGGCTGCTGCAGAAGGAGCCGGTGGCCTGCGCGGAGATGGCGCAGCAGGCCATCCCCTTCGCCCGGCAGGTCCGCTCGGAGCGGGTCAACACCCGGCTGCGCAAGACCGTGGACACCGCCGCCCGGGAGTTCGGCGGCGTCGCCGAGGTCATCCAGCTCACCGACGAGCTCGCCCGCCAGCTCCCGGAAACCGCGGAAGCCGTCGGCTGACGGCATCCCCCACCACTCCGGCCGCGGCCGCCGCCCCGTACAGCCCGACTCGGCTCCCCCCTGCCAGTCATACGGGCGGCGTCCGCGGCCGGGCTGTTTTTGCGCCTGAGCCGGCGCCGCCTTCGCGGAGGGGGTTGCTCGCCGTGGGGGTGGCTCAATTGGCGGCTCGGGTGGGGGAGCCGACGGCCCGGGCGAACGATTCTGCGGGGTGAACGGGTGAATCGGGACTTACCGGCGCTGATCGCGGAGTTCATCGGGGCGTAACACGGGCGCCGTCTTCGTCACGGTGGCGAAACACCCGCAAGGTTTGGCCGAAACCACCCTGCGACAACCTCATCGCGAAGTCGGCCCACCAGAAACACGCCCGCACGGGCCGCATCGACGACGAGGAGACGCCGATGCCCCCAGGCATCCTGACGCTCGCAGCAGACAAGGTGACACTGAGCCCGGCGAACACCGGCTTCATGCTGATCTGCTCCGCACTGGTGATGGTCATGACCCCCGGACTCGCCTTCTTCTACGGAGGCATGGTCCGGGTCAAGAGCGTGCTCAACATGCTGATGATGAGCTTCATCAGCCTGGGCATCGTCACCATCCTCTGGGTCCTGTACGGCTTCGGACTCGCCTTCGGCACCGACAAGGGCAGCCTCATCGGCTGGGACGGCGACTTCGCGGGCCTGAGCGGCATCGGCCTGACCGAGCTGTGGGGCACGACCACCATCCCGGTCTATGTCTTCGCGGTGTTCCAGCTGATGTTCGCGGTCATCACGCCCGCCCTGATCAGCGGTGCCCTCGCGGACCGGGTCAAGTTCACTGCCTGGGCCCTGTTCATCGCCCTGTGGGTCACCCTCGTCTACTTCCCCGTCGCCCACTGGGTGTGGGGCGAGGGCGGCTGGCTCTTCCGCCTGGGCGTCATCGACTTCGCGGGCGGCACGGCCGTGCACATCAACGCCGGCGCCGCGGCGCTCGGCGCGATCCTCGTCGTCGGCAAGCGCATCGGCTTCAAGAAGGACCCGATGCGGCCGCACAGCCTGCCCCTGGTGATGCTCGGCGCCGGTCTGCTGTGGTTCGGCTGGTTCGGCTTCAACGCCGGCTCCTGGCTCGGCAACGACGACGGCATCGGCGCCGTCGCCTTCGTCAACACCCAGGTCGCCACCGCCGCCGCGATGCTCGGCTGGCTGGCGTACGAAAAGCTCCGGCACGGCTCGTTCACCACGCTCGGCGCGGCCTCCGGCGCCGTCGCCGGACTCGTCGCGATCACCCCGGCGTGCGGTTCGGTCAGCCCGCTGGGCTCCATCGCCATCGGCGTGATCGCCGGTGTGCTGTGCGCCATGGCCGTCAACCTCAAGTACAAGCTCGGCTACGACGACTCCCTCGACGTGATCGGCGTCCACCTGGTCGGCGGCATCGCCGGATCGCTGCTGATCGGCCTGTTCGCCACCGGTGGTGTGCAGAGCAAGGCCAAGGGCCTGTTCTACGGCGGCGGCTTCGAGCAGCTCGGCAAGCAGACCGTCGGTGTGGTGTGCGTACTGCTGTACTCCCTGGTCGTCTCCTACGTCCTTGCCAAGGTCATCGACCTGGTGATGGGCTTCCGGGTCGGTGAGGACGAGGAGATCACCGGCGTCGACCAGGCCGAGCACGCCGAGACGGCGTACGACTTCGCCGGCGCCGGCGGTGGCTCCGCGCCCCGCACCGGACCCGGACTCGGCCAGGCACTGAACAAGAAGGTGGACGCGTGAAGCTCATCACTGCAGTAATCAAGCCGCACCGGCTGGACGAGGTGAAGAACGCCCTGCACGCCTTCGGTGTGCACGGCCTGACCGTCACCGAGGCCAGCGGCTACGGCAGACAGCGCGGGCACACGGAGGTGTACCGAGGTGCCGAGTACACCGTCGACCTGGTGCCGAAGATCCGCATCGAGGTGCTGGTCGAGGACGCCGACGCCGAGGAACTGGTGGACATCGTCGTCAAGGCCGCCCGCACCGGCAAGATCGGCGACGGGAAGGTGTGGACCGTCCCCGTCGACGACGCGGTGCGGGTGCGCACCGGCGAACGAGGGCCGGACGCCCTGTAACCGGCTCGTGGTCCGGCTCCGGCCCCGCGGTGGCATCCGCCGCAGGGGGCGGAACCGGACCGGTGACGCCCGTGCGGCGGATGGCTGCCGGGCCGGGCACCGGACCAGACTGGCCATGCTGACGGGCAGGTCGCACGACGACGGTCGGTAACATGCCGTCCGGAACTAATTACTCTCCGTAATCGTTGCCGGAACATAAGGAGGCGTCACGAGGCAGGCAAGGGGCGCCGCTAGGCGGGCAAGGGGCGCTGCGAGGCATGCAAGGAAGCACCGCTACGCACGCAGTGAAGCACCGCTAGGCACGCAAGGAAGCACCGCTAGGCAGGCAAGGAGGCGGCGCGAGGCACGCAAGCCGGAGCCGGACCACGAGCCGGTTAGAGGCGCCGCCAGGCGGGCAAGGAGGCGCCGCGAGGCAGCTCCAGCCCCGGACAGGCCCAGGGGCCACCACTGACCGCAGGGGACAACACGACCAAGGAGCACGGCAGTTGACCGAGAGCGTCGAGGAAACGGCAGGACCGGCCGGAGCGCCCACAGGGAGCGGGCCCGCCCTCGAAGGCGGCTACCCCGCGGCCAGACTGCGCCTCCTCCAGGCCAAGGAGCCCACCGGCCCCGAGCGCCGCGCCGCCCTCGCCCGGCTGACCGACACCTGGCTGGCCGGCCTGCTGACCCGGCACGCCGACGCCGCCGGCCTCTCCGGTACCGCCCTGGTCGCCGTCGGCGGCTACGGGCGCGGCGAACTCTCCCCGCGCAGCGACCTCGACCTGCTCCTGCTGCACGACGGCCGCGCCGACCCTGCCGCCCTCGCCGCGCTCGCCGACCACCTCTGGTACCCCGTCTGGGACCTCGGCCTCGCCCTCGACCACTCCGTACGCACCCCCGCCGAGGCCCGCAAGGCCGCCCGCGAGGACCTCAAGGTGCAGCTGGGCCTGCTCGACGCCCGCCACCTGGCCGGCGACCCGGAACTGAGCGCCGGACTGCGCACCGCGGCGTACGCCGACTGGCGCGAGAGCGCCCCCAAGCGGCTGCCGGAGCTGCACGCCCTGTGCCGGGAGCGCGCCGAGCGGCAGGGCGAGCTGCAGTACCTCCTCGAACCGGACCTCAAGGAGGCCAGGGGCGGACTGCGGGACGCCACCGCGCTCCGGGCGGTGGCCGCCTCCTGGCTCGCCGACGCCCCGCGCGGCGGCCTCGAAGCCGCCCGCACCCGCCTGCTCGACACCCGCGACGCGCTGCACCTGACCACCGGGCGGGCCACCGACCGGCTCTCCCTCCAGGAGCACGACCAGGTCGCCGAGGCCCTCGGCATGCTGGACTCCGACGCCCTGCTGCGGCAGACCTACGAATCCGCCCGCACCATCTCCTACGCGGCCGACGTGACCTGGCGCGAGGTCGGCCGGGTGCTGCGCGCCCGCTCCGTCAAACCCATGCTCCGCGGCCTGCTGTCGGACCGCGGCGCCGGCAAGGGCGAGCGCACGCCGCTCGCCGAGGGCGTGGTCGAGCTCGACGGCGAAGCGGTGCTGGCCCGCACCGCCCGCCCCGAGCGGGACCCGGTGCTGGTGCTGCGCGCCGCCGCCGCGGCCGCCCAGGCCGGGCTGCCGCTGGCCACCCACGCCATCCGCCGCTGCGCCACGGCGACCGCCGCCCATCCGCTGCCCGTACCGTGGCCCGCCGAGGCCCGCGAGCAGCTGGTCACCCTCCTGGGGGCCGGCGCCCACACCGTGCCCGTATGGGAGGCCCTGGAGGCCGAGGGCATCGTCACCCGGCTGCTGCCGGACTGGGAGCGGGTCCGCTGCCGCCCGCAGCGCAACCCCGTCCACACCTGGACCGTGGACCGCCATCTGGTCGAGACCGCCGTACGGGCCTCCGCGCTGACCCGCCGGGTGCACCGCCCCGACCTGCTGCTGGTCGCCGCGCTGCTGCACGACATCGGCAAGGGCTGGCCCGGCGACCACTCGGTGGCCGGCGAGACCATCGCCCGCGACGTGGCCACCCGGCTCGGCTTCGACACCCGGGACACCGCGGTGATCGCCACCCTCGTACGCCACCATCTGCTGCTCGTCGAGACCGCCACCCGGCGCGATCTCGACGACCCGGAGACCGTCGGGGCGGTCGCCGACGCGGTCGGCGGCACCCAGACCCTCGAACTGCTGCACGCCCTGACCGAGGCCGACGCGCTGGCCACCGGACCCGCCGCCTGGAGCGCCTGGCGCGGCGGACTCGTCGCCGACCTGGTCAAGCGGGTCGCCGCCCGGCTCGCGGGGGAGCCCGAACCGGAGGCGCGCGGCGCGGACGAGCCGACCGCGGAGCAGGAGCGGCTCGCCATAGAGGCCGGACGCACCGGCGGCCCCGTCCTGTCCCTGCGCACCCGCGCCGAGCCGCCCACCGGGGCCGCGGACGAGACGCCGCCCGCACAGCAGCCGGTCGGCGTCGAACTGCTGATGGCCGTACCCGACCAGCCGGGGGTACTGCCCGCCGCGGCCGGCGTGCTGGCCCTGCACCGCCTCACCGTGCGCGCCGCCGACCTGCTCTTCCTCGACCCCATCGGCCAGGGCCCGGTCCTGCTGCTGAGCTGGCGGGTGGCGGCCGAATACGGGTCGCTGCCGGAGGCCGACCGGCTCCGCGCCGACCTGGTCCGCGCCCTCGACGGCTCCCTCGACATCCCCGCCCGCCTCGCCGAGCGCGAACGCGCCTACGCCCGCCGCTCCCGCGCCGTGCTCGCCCCGCCGCCCCGGGTCACCGTCGCCGCCGGCAGCTCCCGCACCGCCACCGTCATCGAGGTCCGCGCCCAGGACGCACACGGCCTGCTGCACCGCATCGGCCGCGCCCTGGAGACCGCCGGCGTCGCCGTCCGCAGCGCGCACATCAGCACGCTGGGGGCGAACGCGGTGGACGCGTTCTACGTCACGGGAACGGACGGGGCGCCGCTCGCGGACACAGCCGCCCAGAAGGTCGCATCGGCCGTGGAGTCCGCGCTCCGGTAGCCGCAGCGAAGGGCGGCGGGCCCACGGGCGCGGGGCCTCCCGATGCACCGCCCCGGCGCCGCGGGAAGCCGGCCCGGAACGGTTCGCTTGCCAGGACGGATACCCTAGAACCCGACTGGACCCCGCCCCCGACCCCGAGGATCGACGACCGCCGTGTTCGATACGCTTTCCGACCGCTTGGCGAGTACTTTCAAAAACCTCCGGGGCAAGGGCCGCCTGAGCGAGGCGGACATCGACGCCACGGCGCGCGAGATCCGCATCGCGCTGCTGGAGGCCGATGTCGCCCTCCCCGTCGTCCGGGCCTTCATCAAGCAGGTCAAGGAGCGGGCCACCGGCTCCGAGGTCTCCCAGGCGCTGAACCCCGCCCAGCAGGTCATCAAGATCGTCAACGAGGAGCTCATCGGCATCCTCGGCGGCGAGACCCGCCGGCTGCGCTTCGCCAAGCAGCCGCCCAGCGTGATCATGCTCGCGGGCCTCCAGGGTGCCGGTAAGACCACCCTCGCCGGAAAGCTCGGCCGCTGGCTCAAGGCGCAGGGCCACGCCCCGCTGCTGGTCGCCTGCGACCTCCAGCGCCCCAACGCCGTCAACCAGCTCCAGGTCGTCTCCGAGCGTGCGGGCGTCGCCTTCTACGGCCCGCAGCCGGGCAACGGCGTCGGCGACCCCGTCCAGGTGGCCAAGGACTCGATCGACCACGCCCGGACCAAGCAGTACGACGTCGTCATCGTCGACACCGCCGGCCGCCTCGGCATCGACGCCGAGATGATGCAGCAGGCCGCGGACATCCGGGACGCGGTCAGCCCCGACGAGGTCCTCTTCGTCGTCGACGCGATGATCGGTCAGGATGCGGTCAACACCGCCGAGGCATTCCGCGACGGCGTCGGCTTCGACGGAGTCGTGCTGTCCAAGCTGGACGGCGACGCCCGCGGTGGTGCCGCGCTCTCCATCGCGCACGTCACCGGCAAGCAGATCATGTTCGCCTCCAACGGCGAGAAGCTGGACGACTTCGACGCGTTCCACCCGGACCGCATGGCGTCCCGCATCCTCGGCATGGGCGACATGCTCAGCCTGATCGAGAAGGCCGAGCAGACCTTCAGCCAGCAAGAGGCCGAGAAGATGGCGGCCAAGCTGGCGAAGGGCCCCAAGGAGTTCACCCTCGACGACTTCCTGGCCCAGATGGAGCAGGTCCGCAAGATGGGCTCCATCTCCAAGCTGCTCGGCATGCTGCCCGGCATGGGCCAGATGAAGGAGCAGATCAACAACCTCGACGAGCGCGAGGTCGACCGCACCGCCGCCATCATCAAGTCGATGACCCCGGGCGAGCGCCAGGACCCGACGATCATCAACGGCTCGCGGCGCGCCCGTATCGCCAAGGGCTCCGGCGTCGACGTCAGCACAGTCAAGGGCCTTGTCGAGCGGTTCTTCGACGCCCGCAAGATGATGTCGAAGATGGCCCAGGGCGGCGGCATGCCCGGGATGCCGGGGATGCCGGGCATGGGTGGCGGCGCCGCCCGGAAGAAGAAGCAGGTCAAGCAGGCCAAGGGCAAGCGCAAGAGCGGTAACCCGATGAAGCGCAAGGCCGACGAGGAGGCCGCGGCCGCCCGCCGCGAGGCCGCCCAGTCCGGCAACCCCCTGGGTCTGCCCCAGGGCGCCCAGAGCCCGCAGAACTTCGAACTGCCCGAGGAATTCAAGAAGTTCATGGGCTGAGCCGCCCCATCACCCCGGCTCACGAGCCCCTGGCCGCCATGGTGCGGCCGGGGGCTCGGGCGTCGGGGTGTGGCGGCGCCGGCCCGCCCCCGATGCCGCTACCGGGTCCGCGCGATCAGATAGCGGAACACGTTCGGCATCCAGACCGCCCCGTCCTCCCGCTGATACGGATGCAGCGCCTCCGCCAGCTCCTTCTCCACCTGGCGCTGCTCGGTCACCTCCAGCGCCGCGTCGAACAGCCCCGTGGACAGCAGCCCGCGCACCGCGCTGGACATATCCGCGTACCCGAACGGGCAGGCCACCCGCCCCGAACCGTCGGGCCGCAGCCCGGCCCGGTCCGCCAGCTCCTCCAGGTCGTCCCGCCCGCTCGGGCGCCAGCCGCCCGCCGTACGCAGCGGATCGGCCAGCCGCTCGGCCACCCGCAGCACCCCGGCCGTCGCACAGCGCTCCACCGGGCCCCAGCCGCCCAGCACCACCGCGCTGCCGCGCTCCGCCAGCCTGGCCGCCGCGGTCAGCGACGCCGTCAGCCCCTCGACGGAGCTGACACAGCCCACCGGGTGGAAGGCGGTGATCACGTTGAAGGCCGCGTTCCCGGACGCCGCCGCCTCCAGTCCGCCGCTGACCACCCGGGTGTGCTCCGGTGTGCCGTCCGCCGTGAGCCGCTCACGCGCCAGCTCCAGCCGGGACTCGTCCGCATCGACGCCGCTGACCTGCGCCCCCCGCCCCGCCGCGAGCAGCAGCGCCAGACCGGAGCCGCAGCCGAGCCCCAGCAGGCGGGTGCCGGGGCCGACCCCCAGCCGGTCGTACGCGGCTTCGTACAGCGGCACCAGCATCCGCTCCTGGATCTCGGCCCAGTCGCGGGTGCGCGTCGGCGCCCCGGTCGGCGCGGGCGGGTCGTCGCCGTGCATGGACCCGGAGTTCGGAAGCTGGTGCCGTACGAGCGTGGGTGACATCGATAGCGCCCCTATTCGCCGAGAACCGAAGCTGTTCCGTACCGATCGCCCCCGTGTTCGCGCGTTGTGCGCCCCCGCAATCCAGACAACTGCGCATCCGTCCGGGCGTCCAGGGTGTGCGCCGGGGTTGTCTCCCGCGCGCCCCTGTATGCGCCGGGCCCACACCCCGGAGCGCCGTTCCAGCGTGCCCCGGCCCCGGCGGATCCGCCACGGCAACGCCCGCCACCTGGATGCTCCGAGCGCCCCCCGGCTTCCCCGCCCCGGCCCCGCCCGACGGCCCTACGGTGGGATACGGCCCGGTGCCGCCGGGTACAGGCTCCCCCCGTACCATCGCCGCGGTGATCGTCGCGGAGGCATACGGCCGGCTACGCCATGCGGCGTACATGGTGGTACGTACCGGCTTGCGGCCCAGTGGGCGCCTTCTGCGCAGATCGATGCACCCGGCCCTCCCCACGCCCCATGACCGGAAACTGACTGGTACGTGCAAATTATTTGGGATGGCCCGGAATCGGAACACTCGGCGACCCCGGCTCGTTGTCACGACGTGAGCACGACACCGCCTGTTCTCGCCGCCGAGCTGGCGCTCGCCTGGGCCGATATTCAACGGCACCACCCCGAGCTGCCGGACCTGGCCGCGCCCGAGTCCCTGATCGGAGAGTCCTCGTCCGCCTGTGGCGCCGAGCTCTCCTTCGAACGGCTGCTCCATGAGGCAGTCCACGGCATCGCCGCCGCCCGCGGCGTCCGCGACACCTCCCGGGCAGGCCGCTACCACAACCGCCGATTCCTGGCGATCGCCGAGGAGCTGGGCCTGGACCATGCCGACGAGCCGCACCCCAGTAGCGGCTTCTCCCTGGTCACGCTCAACCCCGAAGCCAGGAGGCGCTACCGCCCCACCATCGAACGGCTTTCCAGAGCCCTCAAGGCGCACACGGCGGCGACCGCGACGGACACCGCCCGCAGCTTCCGGGGCCCGGCCGCGCGGCACGGCTCCTCCGGAGGCGGCGTACGCGTCAAGGCCGTCTGCGACTGCGGGCGCAATGTCCGTGTCGTGCCGTCCGTGCTGGCCCAGGCACCGATCGTCTGCGGCGGCTGCGGCAAGCCCTTCCGGATCCCCGAGGTGGCCGCGGTCGGCTGACCCGAGGGCGTGTGGCACAATGGCTAGCTGTACTCGACAGTCGCACAGGACCCCTCTCTCCTCCGGCTGACGCGTCCATCGGGCACCCGAGTACCGCAACCCCACGTGGCATCTCGTTGTGCCCCACCACGTCAAGACCAGGAGACACCACTTCCGTGGCAGTCAAGATCAAGCTGAAGCGTCTGGGCAAGATCCGCGCGCCTCACTACCGCATCGTCATCGCCGACTCCCGTACCCGCCGTGACGGCCGGGCCATCGAGGAGATCGGTCTGTACCACCCGGTGCAGAACCCCTCGCGCATCGAGGTCGACTCCGAGCGTGTCCAGTACTGGCTGGGTGTCGGCGCGCAGCCGACCGAGCCCGTCATGGCCATCCTCAAGGTCACCGGCGACTGGCAGAAGTTCAAGGGCCTGCCCGCCCCGGCGCCGATGAAGGTCGCCGAGCCGAAGGCCGACAAGCGCGCCCTCTTCGAGGCCGCCGCCAAGGCTTCCGGCGACGAGCCCAAGGGTGAGGCCATCACCCCGAAGGCGAAGAAGGCTGACAAGAAGGCGGACGAGGCTGCTGCCGAGTCCACCTCCGAGTCGACCGAGGCCTGAGCATGCTCGAGGAAGCCCTCGAGCACCTCGTCAAGGGCATCGTCGACAACCCCGACGACGTGCAGGTAGCCTCGCGCACCCTGCGTCGCGGGCGCGTGCTCGAGGTCCGGGTCCACCCCGACGACCTCGGCAAGGTGATCGGCCGCAACGGCCGTACCGCCCGTGCGCTGCGGACCGTCGTGGGCGCCATCGGCGGCCGGGGCATCCGCGTCGACCTCGTCGACGTGGACCAGGTCCGCTGACAAGTTGAACACCGGCTCGGGCCGGGGAGGGCCTCGGGCCTCCCCGGCCCGCAGTCGTCTACGCGCGCATGCCGTAGGCACACGTAAGGGAGAGACAAGCGTGCAGTTGGTAGTGGCACGGATCGGCCGCGCCCACGGCATCAAGGGCGAGGTCACCGTCGAGGTACGCACCGACGAGCCCGAACTGCGGCTCGGCCCGGGCGCCGTCCTCGCCACCGACCCGTCCTCCGTCGGGCCGCTGACCATCGCGGCCGGCCGGGTGCACAGCGGCCGGCTGCTGCTGCGCTTCGAGGGCGTAGCGGACCGCACCGCCGCCGAGGCGCTGCGCAACACGCTGCTGATCGCGGAGGTCGACCCCGAGGAGGTCCCCGAGGACCCCGAGGAGTTCTACGACCACCAGCTGATCGACCTCGACGTCGTCACCCGCGACGGCACCGTCGTCGGCCGGATCTCCGAGATCTCCCACCTGCCCTACCAGGACCTGCTGATCGTCGGGCGTCCCGACGGCAGCGAGGTCATGGTCCCCTTCGTCACCGAGATCGTCCCCGAGATCGACCTGGAGGCGCAGCGCGCGGTGATCGAGCCACCGCCCGGCCTGCTCGACGACAGCCAGGCGGAGATCGCCTCCGGCCGCGAGGACAGCTGATGCGGCTCGACGTCGTCACGATCTTCCCCGAGTACCTTGAGCCGCTGAACGTCTCCCTCGTCGGCAAGGCCCGGGCCCGGGGACAGCTCGATGTGCGCGTCCACGACCTGCGCGAATGGACGCACGACAAGCACAACACCGTCGACGACACCCCCTATGGGGGCGGCCCCGGCATGGTCATGAAGCCCGATCCGTGGGGCGAGGCGCTCGACGAGATCCTGGCCTCCGGCGACGGTGCGCCGGTCGTCGTCGTCCCCACCCCGAGCGGTGAGCCCTTCACCCAGCAGCTCGCCGTCGAACTCTCCGCCAAGCCCTGGCTGGTGTTCACCCCGGCCCGCTACGAGGGCATCGACCGCCGCGTCATCGAGGAGTACGGCGAGCGCCTCGACGTGCGCGAGGTCTCCATCGGCGACTACGTACTCGCCGGCGGCGAGGCCCCGGTGCTGGTCATGGTCGAGGCCATCGCCCGGCTGCTGCCCGGCGTCCTCGGCAACGCCGCCTCCCACCAGGACGACTCCTTCGCCCCCGGGGCGATGGCCGACCTCCTGGAGGGCCCCGTCTACACCAAGCCTCCCGAGTGGCGCGGCCGCACCATCCCCGAGGTGCTGCTCAGCGGCCACCACGGCAAGATCGCCCGCTGGCGCCGCGACGAGGCATTCCGCCGCACCGACCGCAACCGCCCCGATCTGATCGAGCGCGCCGACCCCGCCGCGTTCGACAAGCACGACCGCGCGATCCTCGCCGCCCTGGGCTGGTCGCAGGGCGAGGACGGCCGATTTGGGCGTACGAGCGAGGCCGTGGAAGAATAGGCCGCTGCTGTGTGCGTCCGGCGCGCGCCCCTGCCACAGGGGGAACGACGCCCGCCCGACGGAACGGCAACCGAGACATCCTTTCCGATATCCCGTTGATGACCTGTGGCATCAACGAAGAAAGCAGTAGGTCATGCACCTTCTCGACTCCGTCGACGCCTCGTCGCTGCGCAGCGACGTCCCGGCCTTCCGCCCGGGTGACACCGTCAACGTCCACGTCCGCGTCATCGAGGGCAACCGCTCCCGTGTGCAGCAGTTCAAGGGCGTAGTCATCCGCCGCCAGGGCTCCGGCGTGCGCGAGACCTTCACGGTCCGCAAGGTCAGCTTCTCCGTCGGCGTCGAGCGCACCTTCCCGGTGCACACCCCGATCGTCGAGAAGATCGAGGTCGTGACCCGCGGTGACGTCCGTCGCGCCAAGCTGTACTACCTGCGTGAGCTGCGCGGCAAGGCTGCCAAGATCAAGGAGAAGCGCGAGAGCTGAGCCGCGCCGCCCGGAGCGCGATTTTTTGCGCCAGGGCAACGCAAAGCGACTCTCGCGTCCGATGTCCGGACGTGGCCGGATAGGCTCGGGCCCCGATGGACACCGACGCACAACTCACGGAGCGCGACTCCTCTCCCGCCCCCGACAAGGGGCCGGAGCAGGGGTCGCGCTTCGCGCGTTTTCTCGCCCGTGCGGCCCGCCTGCGCCATCGGCCGGTCGCCCTGTTCGCGCTGTGCCTGGGGTTCGCCCTGCTGCTCAGCGCGGTGGTCGCACAGCCGTTTCTGATCCCCAGCTCCTCCATGGAGAACACCCTCCAGATCGGGGACCGGGTGCTGGTCAACAAGCTGGCGTACCGTTTCGGCGGCGAGCCGGCGCGGGGCGATGTGGTGGTGTTCGACGGCGCCGGGTCTTTCGTTCACAGGGAGCAGGGGGAGAATCCCGTCACGGGGCTGCTGCGCGGAGCCGGCGCGGCGCTGGGACTGGCCCGGCCCGCCGAGACCGACTACGTCAAGCGCGTGATCGGCATCGGCGGTGACCATGTGACCTGCTGCGACAGACGGGGGCGGATCGAAGTGAACGGTGAGCCCGTGAGCGAGGGCTACCTCCACCCCGGGGACGCGCCGTCCTCGGTGGAGTTCGACATCGTGGTGCCCGAGGGGAAGCTGTGGGTCATGGGGGACCACCGCGCCAAGTCGAGCGACTCCCGCGACCACCTCGGCCAGCCGGGCGGCGGCACGGTCCCCGTCGACAAGGTCATCGGCCGGGCGGAGCTGATCACCTGGCCGGTCGGCCGCTGGCGGACCATCGACACGCCAGGGGCCTTCGACCGGATACCCGCCGCGGCAGGCCCCCATGGGTAGCCGCGGACGCCCCCGCCACGGGCGGCAGAGCCCCGGCAGGCCCGGACGAGGCGCCGACGCCAGTGGCGGCCCCGCGGGCGGCTACGGCGACTCCGCGGCGCCCGACGAGCCCCAGGAGGCCGGTGAGGGCGGCCGGCAGCCACGACGGCCCGCCACCGGCGGACGGGCCGAGCGGCGGCGCCAGGCCAAGCGCATCAAACGCCGCAGGCAGCGCTCCTACCTCAAGGAGATCCCCATCCTCATCGGCGTGGCCCTGGCCATCGCCCTCGTCCTGAAGACCTTCCTGGTCCAGGCGTTCGTCATTCCGTCGGGCTCCATGGAGCAGACGATCAAGATCGGCGACCGGGTCCTGGTCGACAAGCTCACCCCCTGGTTCGGCTCGAAGCCGGAGCGCGGCGATGTCGTCGTCTTCAAGGACCCCGGCAAATGGCTCAAGGGGGAGCAGGTCAAGCCCGCCGACGACGGGGGCGCCTTCCAGCCGGTCAAGGACGCCATGACCTTCATCGGGCTGCTGCCGTCCGCCGATGAGCAGGACCTGATCAAGCGGGTGGTGGCGGTCGGCGGCGACACCGTCAAATGCTGCGACAAGCAGGGCCGGGTCACCGTCAACGGCACCCCGCTGACCGAGCCGTACGTCCATCCGGGGAACCCGCCCTCCCAGATCAAGTTCACCGTGACCGTCCCCACCGGGCGGATCTTCGTGATGGGCGACCACCGTTCGGACTCCGCGGATTCGCGCTTCCACCTGAGCGAGCCGTACCGTGGCACGGTCTCGGAGGACAACGTGGTGGGCCGGGCCGTGGTGATCGCCTGGCCGTTCGGCCACTGGCGGCGCCTCGAAGAGCCGGACACCTTTGCAACGGTGCGCGACGCGCCGGGCGCCAGGGCGTCCGCGGCGGACGTGCCGCATAGGGTGTCACCCGAGAGTTTGACCGTACTCCCGACCCCTGCGGAACTCCCGCTCGTTATGGGAGTGGTGGGCCTGCACCGGCTTACGGGCGGGCGAGTGCGTGGAGTAAGGAGCAGATGTGGGGGACTTGGCGGTCGGCGCGCGGTCCGGAACCGAAGAGCCCGAAGAGCCGGCAAGGCGCGGTGAGACCCCGCAGCCGGCGGCGAGTTCCGTGCATCAGTCACGATCACAGTCACAGTCGGAGCCGCAGCACGGCGTGTCGCTGGGCAAGCCGGACACTTCGGATACGTCCGATACGTTGGACCGGGCAGCGGACGAGGAGGTGAGCGGCAGCATGAAGAAGGCCAAGAAGCCGCGCGCCTTCTGGAAAGAGCTGCCGATCCTGATCGGTATCGCCCTGCTCCTGGCGCTGCTGATCAAGACGTTCCTGGTGCAGGCGTTCTCCATCCCGTCCGACTCGATGCAGGACACCCTGCAGCGCGGCGACCGGGTCCTGGTCGACAAGCTGACGCCGTGGTTCGGCTCCAAGCCGCAGCGCGGCGAGGTCGTCGTCTTCCACGACCCGGGCGGCTGGCTGAACGAGACCCCGACGCCCGAGCCCAACCCCGTCCAGAAGGTCCTCAGCTTCATCGGCCTGATGCCCTCGGCCGAGGAGAAGGACCTGATCAAGCGGGTCATCGCGGTTGGCGGCGACACCGTCGAGTGCCACGGCAGCGGCCCGGTCAAGGTCAACGGCAAGGCGCTCAAGGAGGACTCGTACATCTTCCCCGGCGCGACGCCCTGCGGTGACCGCGCCTTCGGCCCGATCCACGTCCCCGAGGGGCGGATCTGGGTGATGGGCGACCACCGTGACGACTCCCTCGACTCCCGTTACCACCAGAACCTCAAGGGCAACGGCACGGTCTCGGAGAACGAGGTCGTCGGCCGGGCGTTCACGATCGCCTGGCCCATCAACCGCTGGGCGACCCTGCCGGTGCCGGACACCTTCGACCAGCCCGGGATCAACAAGGCGATGGCGGCGGCTCCGGCCGCTCTGGGCCTGGCCGGTGCGGTGCCGCTCGTCATCTGGCGCCGCCGGAGGCTGACCGGAGAGCGTAACCACAGGTAAGGTGCCGTCCCGGATCTTCGACGCGGGACCGGTCCGCGGGGTGGGAGCTGGGATGAGCAGCAGTACGGAACGCAGGACCGACGGCCGCGGCCGGACCACGGGCAGTGTGCTGTCCGGTCTGGCCGTGGCCGTCGGCTGTGTGCTGTTCCTGGGCGGCTTCGTCTGGGGGGCGCTGATCTATCGCCCCTATACGGTGCCGACCGACTCGATGTCCCCGACGATCGCGGCCGGGGCCAGGGTCATGGCCGAGCGGGTGGACGGCTCCGAGATACGCCGCGGGGACATCGTCGTCTTCCAGGACTCCGTGTGGGGCGATCTGCCGATGGTCAAGCGCGTCGTCGGCGTCGGCGGTGACAAGGTCTCCTGCTGCACCAAGCAGGGCCGGCTCACCGTCAACGGAATCCCCATCGAGGAACCGTATCTGCAGGGCAGCGGCCCCGCCTCGCCCGTCGGCTTCAAGGCCACGGTGCCCGCCGGCCAGCTCTTCCTCCTCGGCGACCACCGCAGCGACTCCGCCGACTCCCGTGTCCACCTCACCGACGGCGACCACGGCTCGGTGCCGCGCAGCGCCGTCCAGGCGCGCGTCGACGCCCGTGCCTGGCCCATGGGCAGCATCGGGATGATGCAGCGCCCGGCCGGCTTCTCCGACCTCCCCGGTGGCATCTCTCGGCCCGGACCTCTGCAGCCCATCACCCTGGCCGTGGTCGCCGGCGCGGTCCTCATCCTCGGCGGTGCGGCCTACGGGCCGATCGCCCGGCGCAGGGCGCTTCGGCGTGGGTGAGCAGGACGCGGGGAGGCCGGCCGAGGGCGGCGGACCCGAGGCCCCCGGGGAGCCGGACACGGCGGGCGTACGGCGGGTCTCCCGCGTCGTGCTGCTCGACCCGCATGACCGGATCCTGCTGCTCCACGGCTTCGAACCGGACCGGCCCACCGAGACCTGGTGGTTCACGCCCGGAGGCGGCCTGGAGGGCGGCGAGAGCCGTGAAGAGGCCGCCCGGCGCGAACTCGCCGAGGAGACCGGGATCACCGATGTCGTCCTCGGCCCGGTCCTGTGGAAGCGGCATTGCGCCTTTCCCTTCGACGGGCGGCGCTGGGAGCAGGATGAGTGGTACTACCTGGGTAGGACCGATCGGACCGCCACCGACACCGGCGGGCACACGGACCTGGAACGGCGCAGCGTCTCGGGGCTGAGGTGGTGGAGTTCGGAGGAACTGTCCGCGTCCCATGAGACGGTGTATCCGACCAGACTCGCCGAGCTGCTGCGCACGCTGCTCGACGAAGGGCCCCCCAGTGCGCCGGTGCAGCTGGAGACCGAGAGGGTCTGACGCACAATAGGGGGACGCACGGCTGAAGGGGATCTGCCATGAGCGCCGAGGACCTCGAAAAGTACGAGACCGAGATGGAGCTGAAGCTCTACCGGGAGTACCGCGACGTCGTCGGTCTGTTCAAATATGTGATCGAGACCGAGCGGCGCTTCTACCTCACCAACGACTACGAGATGCAGGTGCACTCGGTTCAGGGCGAGGTCTTCTTCGAGGTCTCGATGGCTGACGCCTGGGTCTGGGATATGTATCGCCCGGCTCGCTTCGTCAAGCAGGTGCGCGTCCTGACGTTCAAGGACGTGAACATCGAAGAGCTCAACAAGAGCGATCTGGACCTCCCGGGGAGCTGAGCCGGCCGCGGGGCGCGGGCTGACCGCCGGCCGGGCCTGCGGCGCGCCCTCCGGGGCTCGATGACGCGCTCGGTGTGCCACGTGTGGGTGAGCGGGTTATCCACAATCGGCTCGTTGTCCACCAAGATCCAAAAGATCGGGGCGAGGGCGTCACAGTTGGTGCCGGAGGTGGTACCGCATGAACGCCATGCAGGCCGGCCGCAGGGCCGGGGACGACGCACGGACCGGGGGCGACGCGCAGGTCAGGGGTGACGTCCGTACCCGGGGCGACGCGCAGACCAGGGACCCCCGGTGCGGGGCGCGGGGACGGCAGGACGGCGGGTCGCGTGCGGCACGCAGGCCCGCTGCCGGCAGGCCACCGGCGACCAAGCCCAGCGACGTCCGCAGACGAGCACTCGGCCGCTACGGCGAGGACCTGGCCGCCCGGCGGCTCATCGAAGCCGGTATGCGGATCCTGCACCGCAACTGGCGCTGCCGGGAGGGCGAGATCGACATCGTCGCCTCCGACGGCGACGCCCTGGTCGTCTGCGAGGTCAAAACCCGTCGCGCCGGCCGCTACGAACACCCCATGGCGGCCGTACGCCCCGAGAAGACCGCCCGGCTGCGCCTGCTGGCCGAGCGCTGGCTGGAGCGGCACGGCGGCCCACCACCCGGCGGCGTCCGGATCGACGTCATCGGCGTCCTCGTGCCCTCGCGCGGCGCCCCCGTCGTCCAGCACGCACGGGGGGTGGCGTAAATGGGATTCGCCCGCACCTGCTCCGTCGCCCTGGTCGGGGTCGAGGGCGTCGTCGTCGAGGTCCAGGCCGACCTGGAACCGGGCGTCGCGGCCTTCACCCTCGTCGGGCTCCCCGACAAGAGCCTGATCGAGTCCAGGGACCGGGTGCGCGCCGCCGTCGTGAACTCCGGCGCCGAATGGCCGCAGAAGAAGCTCACCGTCGGCCTCAGCCCGGCCTCGGTACCCAAGAGCGGCAGCGGCTTCGACCTGGCCGTGGCCTGCGCGGTCCTCGGCGCCGCCGAGCGCCTCGACCCGCGCGAACTCACCGACCTGATGATGATCGGCGAACTGGGCCTGGACGGCCGGGTCCGCCCCGTACGCGGCGTGCTGCCCGCCGTCCTCGCCGCCGCCGACGCCGGATACCGCCAGGTCGTCGTCCCGGAACGAGCCGTCGCCGAAGCCTCGCTCGTGCCCGGAATCTCCGTCCTCGGCGTCCGCAGCCTGCGCCAGCTGATCGCCGTCCTCGCCGACGAGCCGGTGCCCGAGGAGGAGGACCGGCCGGAAGACGGCCGCCCCGACCCGCTACTGGCCGGACTGGCCGTGCCCGGCACCGGCGCCGGCGCGGGCCTGCCACGCGGCGACCACAGCCCCGACCTCGCGGATGTCGCAGGCCAGCACGGTGCCCGCAGAGCACTGGAGGTGGCCGCCGCCGGCCGCCACCACATCTTCTTCAAAGGCCCACCCGGCGCCGGCAAGACCATGCTCGCCGAACGCCTCCCCGGCCTGCTGCCACCGCTGACCCCCAAGGAATCCCTGGAGGTCACCGCCGTCCACTCGGTAGCGGGCACCCTCCCGCCCGGACAGCCGCTGGTCCACCGGCCGCCCTACTGCGCCCCGCACCACTCCGCGACGATGGCCTCCCTCGTGGGCGGCGGCACTGGCCTGCCACGCCCCGGAGCGGTATCCCTCGCCCACCACGGCGTGCTCTTCGTCGACGAGGCCGCCGAGTGCAGCCCCCGCGTCCTGGACGCCTTACGCCAGCCCCTGGAGTCCGGGCACGTCGTCGTCGCCAGGGCCGCCGGCATGATGCGCATGCCGGCCCGGTTCCTCCTCGCCCTCGCCGCGAACCCCTGCCCCTGCGGGCGGCACGGCACCGCCGGCGGCGGCTGCGAATGCCGGCCGTCCTCCGTCCGCCGCTACCGCGCCCGCCTCTCCGGGCCGCTGATGGACCGGGTGGACCTGCGGATCTGCGTGGAACCGGTAGCCCGCTGCGAACTGATCGCGCTCGGCCGCCGCGCCGAATCCACCGCCACCGTGGCCGAACGCGTACGGGCGGCCCGCGAACGCGCCGAGGCCCGTCTCACAGGGACCCCCTGGCGGACCAACAGCGAGATCCCCGGCCATGAACTCCGAACCCGCTGGCAGGTCCACCCCGGCGCCCTGGCCCAGGCGGAGCGCGACCTCGAATGCGGCCTGCTCACGGCCCGTGGACTCGACCGCGTCCTCCGCGTCGCCTGGACCGCCGCCGACCTGGCCGGCCGCGACCGCCCGACCCGGGAGGACGTCGACTGGGCCCTGGAACTGCGGACCGGCGTCCGCCGCGGCGCGCCGATCACGGTGGGCGCGAGCAGTGCCAGGGCCACAGGCGCCGGCGAACGGCAGACCGCGGCCACCCGGCCGCCGGACGAGCAGAGGTGAGCGATGAACGGACCGGACGACCACCAGATCGACGCCTGGGGCTTCGCCACCCACAGGCCGAGAAGCAAGGCGGACGACACGAGCCGCGTGCCCGATCCGGCGACAGACCACCCACGGTCGGCGCCGGCCCCGGACCACCCACGGTCGGCCACCCTCGCGCCACGCACCACGCCGCGCCAGGTGCCCGCCCGGCCACCCGCTCCCCACGAGGACGACGCACCGCAGCGCACGGCCCGCGCCGCCCTCAACCGGATCCTCGAACCAGGCGACGAGACCGCCGGTCGCTGGCTGCGGCAAATGGGCCCCGTCGCCCTGTGGCAGGCGCTGTCCGACGACAACGCCCACCCGCCCCCAGGCGCAAGCCCGACGAAGATCGCGGGCCTGAGGCTGCGCGCCTCCCGGGCACGCCCCGAGGAGGACCTCGCCGCGGTCACCGCACTCGGCGGCCGCTTCATCTGCCCCAACGACGAGGAGTGGCCCGGCCAGCTGGACGACCTCGGAGACGCTCGCCCCATCGGCCTGTGGGTGCGCGGGAGAACCAACCTCCGGATGTGGGCGCTGCGCTCCGTGGCCGTCGTCGGCGCACGGGCCTGTACCGAATACGGCGCCCATCTGGCCACCGCCCTCAGCGCCGGACTTGCCGACCGCGGCTGGACGGTGGTCTCCGGAGCCGCCTACGGCATCGACGGCGCCGCCCACCGTGGCGCGCTGGCCGCCGACGGCGCCACCGTCGCCGTACTCGCCTCCGGCGTCGACTACATCTACCCGCGCGGTCATACCGAGTTGATCGGACGCATCATCGAACAGGGCTTGGTCGTGGCCGAGTTGCCGCCCGGCGACCACCCCACTCGCAGCCGCTTCATCCAACGCAACAGGGTGATCGCCGCGCTGACCAGAGGCACCGTGGTGGTCGAGGCCGAACTCCGCAGCGGCTCACTGGTCACCGCTCGGCGGGCGACGAACCTCGGGCGGTTCACGATGGGCATGCCGGGGCCCGTCACCAGCGGCCTGTCCGCCGGCGTCCATCAACTCCTGCGCGGCGAGGCCCTGGTGGTCACCGACGCGGACGAGGTCATCGAACTCGTCGGCGCCATCGGCGACCTCGCCCCCGAAAGGTGCGGGCCGACGCTCGTCCGCGACCTCCTGGACCCCGTCGCGGCCCGCCTGTGGGAGGCGCTGCCGGCCCGCGGCAGTGCGGACGTCGACCACCTCGCCCGGGAAGCGGGCACGCCCCGCGACGTCGCCCAGGGAAAACTCCTGGAGCTGCAGTCCCTGGGATTCGTGCAAAGGTGCGGCGACCGCTGGGAGTTGACGCGACGCGCCGAGACGACCGACGGTTCCCGGCGAGGCGGTACTTGACCTGGGGCGAACGGGTGAAAGGGTGAGGGGAATGACCGCAGAATCCAGGTTTGCCATGCTTCGGCGCATCAGTCCGGCACGTGAGGGGACACCGATGTGGCCCAACGGGGCCCCGGACTCCCGCGCGCCGCGTCACCGCGCCAGTCCGCACGACCCTCCGAACGCGTGCATCCGGCACCGTATCCGGGTGTCGACACGCCGTACGAGGTAACCCTGAGGTGCGGGCAGCGGAACGTATCTGCGCACGCCCGAACCTGGCTTCCTCGCGTACCGCGACACTCCGGTCACGCTACGCTCACAGGCAAATTCAACCCTCATGCATCCATCCACCCGCGTCTCGGCAGAACGGCTCAAGGCGACGAATGCCCCAGCACACCTCCGGGTCTGATCGTGCGGCAGTACCACCCGCCGCACGCGGCAGCGTGCGCCCCGCCCCGCCCAGCTCGCTCGACGAGCTGTGGCGCTCCTACAAGGCATCTGGCGACGGGCGACTGCGGGAGCAGCTGATCCTGCACTACTCCCCGCTGGTCAAGTACGTCGCCGGCCGCGTCAGCGTCGGACTGCCACCGAACGTCGAGCAGGCCGACTTCGTCTCCTCCGGAGTCTTCGGACTGATCGACGCCATCGAGAAATTCGACCCCGAACGCTCCATCAAGTTCGAGACCTACGCCATCACCCGCATCCGCGGCGCGATGATCGACGAGCTGCGCGCGCTGGACTGGATCCCACGCTCCGTACGCCAGAAGGCCCGCGCCGTCGAACGTGCCTACGCCACCCTCGAAGCGCAGCTGCGCCGCACCCCGTCCGAGGCGGAGGTCGCCGAGGAGATGGGCATCGCGCTGGAGGAACTCCACAGCGTGTTCAGCCAGCTGTCCCTGGCGAACGTGGTCGCGCTCGAAGAGCTGCTGCACGTCGGCGGCGAGGGCGGCGAACGGCTCAGCCTGATGGACACCCTCGAGGACACGGCCGCCGAGAACCCGGTCGAGATCGCCGAGGACCGCGAGCTGCGCCGACTGCTCGCCCGGGCCATCAACACCCTCCCCGAACGTGAGAAGACCGTGGTCACGCTCTACTACTACGAGGGCCTCACGCTCGCCGAGATCGGCAATGTCCTCGGCGTCACGGAGAGCAGGGTCAGCCAGATCCACACCAAGTCCGTGCTGCAGCTCAGGGCGAAGCTCGCCGACGTCGGACGCTGAGTCAGCGCGCAGGGCCACACCTTCCCGAGCGGTCTTTCCGCCGTCCGCCCGAGCCGTCCGCCCGAGTCGTGTCGCCGGGCGGAGTGCCGCGGCGGGCGTGCCATCCGTAGAGTGGTGACGTGCCCAGGATTCGAGCGGCCTCTGTGGCCGAGCACCGGACCATGCAGCGCGGCGCCCTCTTGGACGCCGCCCGCTCCCTGCTGTCCGAAGGCGGAACGGAAGCGCTGACCTTCCCCGCCCTCGCCGAGCGCACGGGACTCGCGCGCTCCTCCGTGTACGAGTACTTCCGCTCGCGCGCGGCCGTTGTCGAAGAGCTGTGTGCGGTCGACTTTCCCGTATGGGCCGCCGAGGTCGAAGCGGCGATGCAGCGCGTCGACACGCCCGAGGAGAAGATCGAGGCGTATGTGCGCCGGCAGCTGGCGCTGGTCGGCGACCGGCGACACCGGGCCGTCGTCGCCATCTCCGCCGGAGAGCTGGACGCGGGCGCACGCGAGAAGATCCGCGCCGCGCACGGCGGGCTTATCGCCATGATCGTCGAAGCGCTCGCCAACCTGGGCCACGAACAACCGCGACTCGCGGCGATGCTCCTCCAGGGCGTCGTGGACGCCGCGGTCCGCCGTATCGAGCTGGGGGCCGCGGAAGACCCGAACGAGATCACGGAGGCCGCGGTCGCCATGGCCCTCCACGGCGTCGCCCACACCTGACGCCGGGGCTCGGGGTGAGGGGTCTCCCGCCGGCCTCACTCCACCTGCCGCGCGGTGTCGGCGGGGCCGGTCCGAGGAAAGATCTTGCCGCAGCGACGGTGGGCCGCGAGGCCCTGGGGCCCGCCGAGTTCCCCCCTGGGGCCCGCCCCCCGCCCCCGCCCCGCCCCTCCCCACCCCCTCCCGCCCCTCCTTTGCCCATGGCTCTCTGGCCCCGTGCCCAGGACTCTCCCCAGGACTGGCCCCGTGCCCGGCCCTCTGGCCTGCCTGACGCCTGGGTTCTGTCCCCTGGCCCTGCCTGAGCCTTGGTTCTGGCCCCTTGCCCCTGCCCCTGGCGCCTGGCCCGGCGGCCTCTCGCCGCCCCGTCGTCACGGGCAGGCGCGACTACTCACCACCGGGGGCGTCGCCTATGTCGGCTGTCAGTTGTCAGCCCCGCCGCTCTCGGCTCCGCTCCCTGTGCGTCCCTCCCTCCCCGTCGAACGGCGAGGTGTGAGTCGGCCGAGTGCCCAGAGAGCCGCGACGGCGAGAACGACCGCTCCCATGAGGCCGGCCACCGGTTGGTTCTGCCTCCCGTCCTGGGCTGTTGGCTCGGGCGCCTCTGGTCCGCGGGGGACGGTACGGCCACCCGATGGCAGCGGGACCCCGAAGACCGGCAGCAGGCGTGACGGGCCGCCGCTGCGCATGCTCCCGGGGAGGAGCGACAGCGGGTCCTGGTAGGTCTTGCCGCGGCGCAGGCCCCAGTGGAGGCACGGTGCGCGGCAGTGGAACGGGCCGCGCTGCAGGATGCCGACCGGCTGGCCCGCTGTGACGCGCTGGCCCTTCCGGACCGTGGGGCGTACCGGCTCGTACGTGGTGCGCAAGGGAGGCCGGCCCGAGCGGGATACCTCGATGCTCAGCACGCCGCGGCCGGCGACGGTTCCCGCGTACGCCACCCGGCCGGGCGCGGCGGACCGTACCGTCGCGCCTGTGGGGGAGGCGAGGTCCACGCCGCGGTGGCCGGCAGCCCACGGTGAAGGGGGCGGTTCCCATCCGCGTAGCACCGTGGGCCGTATGCCCGCCGGCCCTTCCACCGGCCAGGCTCGTTCCACGCCCGGCCGCTCCGCGGGGCTCCCGGCCTCGTCCCGCTCGCCGGTCTCGCCTTGCGCCGTCCGCTGTCCCATCCCCACCAGCTCCGCGCCGTGCTCCGGCGCCGCGGCCATGGCTGGAACTGCGGTACGTGTGAGGGGGACGCCCGGGATCAGTGACGGGACGGCGAGCAGTGCGGCCGTGGCCGGCGCCAGGAGCACGGCCAGCGCGCGGGCGGGAAAGAAGCAGCTCGGCCCGTATCCGTAGCGCTTTTCGGGTGGTGTCGGGGGTAAGGGCGCCGGCGCGGGCGGCAGGAGATGCCTCCATCGAGCCCGAAGGCCATCGAGCCCAGGGCGCCGGCGGAGACCTTGCATGTCATCGCGTCCGCTGAGATCCCGGCGACCGCCGAGGCCATCGCCGACCCCGCCGCCGGCCCCGAGGTCGTGTCGCGTTTCTTGCCGCTTGTCATGTCGCATGTGTCGACCGTGACGGAATCGGCCGGGGCGTGGGGATCTTGGTTCGGATCTGTGGATGGGGGGCCGGTTGTGGACAACGGTGTCACTCGTCCGGGGGGCGGACCTCACTCGCTCGGGCTTCGAAATGGTGCGTGTCGCCCGGTGCATCGGCAGTCCCGTACACTTCTGGTGGCGATCCGGGTCACCGGGTCGACTTCGCACGCCCCGCCGTCAGTGCACCAGTCCCTTTCGGGCAGCACGACGGCCGCGCTCCTCGGTCCTCGGACGGCTCCGCAAGGTGTCGTCCTCGGCAGGCGCGTCGGGGCGTCAGGCACCGCGGCCGACCGGCCGCAGTGGAACCGAGAGCAACAAGGAGTACGGCCATGGCCGTCGTCACGATGCGGGAGCTGCTGGAGAGCGGCGTCCACTTCGGGCACCAGACCCGCCGCTGGAACCCGAAGATGAAGCGCTTCATCTTCACCGAGCGCAACGGCATCTACATCATCGACCTGCTCCAGTCGCTGTCGTACATCGACCGCGCCTACGAGTTCGTCAAGGAGACCGTCGCCCACGGCGGCTCCGTCATGTTCGTCGGCACGAAGAAGCAGGCCCAGGAGGCCATTGCCGAGCAGGCGACCCGCGTGGGCATGCCCTACGTGAACCAGCGCTGGCTCGGCGGCATGCTGACCAACTTCTCGACCGTCTACAAGCGCCTGCAGCGCCTGAAGGAGCTTGAGCAGATCGACTTCGAGGATGTGGCCGCCTCCGGCCTCACCAAGAAGGAGCTCCTGGTTCTCTCCCGCGAGAAGGCCAAGCTGGAGAAGACCCTGGGCGGTATCCGCGAGATGCAGAAGGTGCCCAGCGCCGTCTGGATCGTGGACACCAAGAAGGAGCACATTGCCGTCGGTGAGGCGCGCAAGCTCAACATCCCGGTCGTCGCGATCCTCGACACCAACTGCGACCCGGACGAGGTCGACTACAAGATCCCGGGCAACGACGACGCGATCCGCTCCGTCACCCTGCTCACCCGCGTGATCGCCGACGCCGTCGCCGAGGGCCTCATCGCCCGCTCCGGTGCCGCCACCGGCGACCAGAAGCCCGGCGAGAAGACCGCTGCCGCCGAGCCGCTGGCCGAGTGGGAGCGCGACCTGCTCGAGGGCGAGAAGAAGGCGGACGCCGAGCCCGCCACCGAGGCCCCGGCCGCCGAGGCCCCGGCCGCCGAGGCCGAGAAGCCGGCTGCGGACGCCGAGCAGGCCTGATTCCGGACCGGCTGTTGACGGCGGGGGAGGGCGCCACAAGCGCCGCCCCCGCCGTCCACCCGTAGATCGTTCGACTTCGAGACTTCGAGAAGAGATTCACAGACCATGGCGAACTACACCGCCGCTGACGTCAAGAAGCTCCGTGAGCTCACCGGCGCCGGCATGATGGACTGCAAGAAGGCCCTGGACGAGGCCGAGGGCAACGTCGACAAGGCCGTCGAGGCGCTGCGCATCAAGGGTCAGAAGGGCGTCGCCAAGCGCGAGGGCCGCTCCGCCGAGAACGGCGCCGTGGTCTCCCTGATCGCCGGCGACAACACCTCCGGCGTCATCGTCGAGCTGAAGTGCGAGACGGACTTCGTCGCCAAGGGCGAGAAGTTCCAGGCCGTCGCCAACCAGATCGCCGAGCACGTCGCCAAGACCGCTCCGGCCGACGTCGAGGCCCTGCTCGCCTCCGAGATCGAGGCCGGCAAGACCGTCCAGGCGTTCGTCGACGAGGCCAACGCCAACCTGGGCGAGAAGATCGTCCTGGACCGCTTCGCGCAGTTCAACGACGGCTACGTGACGGCGTACATGCACCGCACCATGCCCGACCTGCCGCCGCAGATCGGTGTCCTCGTCGAGCTCGACAAGGAGAACGCCGAGGTCGCCAAGGGCGTCGCGCAGCACATCGCCGCGTTCGCCCCGAAGTACCTCTCCAAGGACGACGTCCCGGCCGAGGTCGTCGAGGCCGAGCGCCGCGTCGCCGAGGAGACCACCCGCGCGGAGGGCAAGCCCGAGGCTGCCCTGCCGAAGATCGTCGAGGGTCGCCTCAACGGCTTCTTCAAGGACGCGACGCTGCTCGGCCAGCCGTACGCGCTCGACAACAAGAAGTCCGTCGAGAAGGTCCTGCAGGAGGCCGGTGTCACCCTGAAGCGCTTCTCGCGCATCAAGGTCGGCATCTGAGCCTGCCGCGAAGGCAGCGAATGACCTACGACCCCGCTAGGGTCGTACGCAGTCGGCCGCTCAACGGCCGACCGCAGATGTGACGAGGAGGCCATTGCCGCAGAGGGATCTGGACCAGACCCACGGCAATGGCCTTCTTCGTATGTGCACGAGGAGAGCTCAATGAATCACGGTGCCGACGGCGCGCACACAGACCATGCCGGTAACGGCGGTAGGCGACGCTTCCTGCTGAAGCTGTCGGGCGAGGCGTTCGCCGGCGGCGGCGGACTGGGCGTCGACCCCGATATCGTGCACGCGATGGCCCGCGAGATCGCCGCCGTGGTACGCGACGGCTACGAGATCGCCATCGTGATCGGCGGCGGCAACTTCTTCCGCGGCGCCGAACTCCAGCAGCGCGGTATGGACCGGGCCCGCTCCGACTACATGGGCATGCTCGGCACGGTCATGAACTGTCTGGCCCTCCAGGACTTCCTGGAGAAGGAGGGCATCGACTCCCGCGTCCAGACGGCCATCACCATGGGACAGGTGGCGGAGCCGTACATTCCGCTGCGCGCGGTGCGCCACCTGGAGAAGGGCCGGGTCGTCATCTTCGGCGCCGGTATGGGCATGCCGTACTTCTCCACCGACACCACCGCCGCCCAGCGTGCCCTGGAGATCGACGCCGAGGCCATGCTGATGGGCAAGAACGGGGTCGACGGGGTCTACGACTCCGACCCCAAGAAGAACCCGGACGCGGTCAAGTTCGACGCCCTCGAATACGGTGAGGTCATCACCCGCGACCTGAAGGTCGCCGATGCCACGGCCATCACGCTGTGCCGGGACAACAAACTCCCGATCCTCGTGTTCGAGCTGCTCGCCGAGGGCAACATCGCGCGCGCGGTGAAGGGTGAGAAGATCGGCACGCTCGTCAGCGATCAGGACACCCGGGCCTGACGGCCTCAACTGCCGCGATTCCGTACGGGCATCGGCCTGTACGGGCGGCAACTCCCGGCCGGGGTAAGACCCTCGGTACGGGGATGGACAACCGCCTGCCGGTCGGACACCGTGCAGGAGAAGACGCGCGGCAGGGGCGAGGCTCTGCTTCTTACCGAAAAGACCAGGAGCAAGTGGTGATCGAAGAGATCCTCCTCGAGGCCGAGGAGAAGATGGAGAAGGCCGTCGTGGTCGCCAAGGAGGACTTCGCCGCGATTCGCACCGGGCGTGCGCACCCGGCGATGTTCAACAAGATCGTGGCGGACTACTACGGCGCGATGACGCCGATCAACCAGCTGGCGTCGTTCTCGGTTCCCGAGCCCCGGATGGCCGTGGTGACCCCGTTCGACAAGAGTGCGCTGCGCAACATCGAGCAGGCCATCCGCGACTCCGACCTGGGCGTCAACCCCAGCAACGACGGCAGCATCATCCGGGTGACGTTCCCCGAGCTGACCGAGGAGCGCCGCAAGGAGTTCATCAAGGTCGCCAAGAACAAGGGCGAGGACGCCAAGATCTCGATCCGCAGCGTCCGCCGCAAGGCCAAGGAGACGCTGGACAAGCTCGTCAAGGACAAGGAGTCCGGCGAGGACGAGGTGCGCCGCGCCGAGAAGGAGCTCGACGACACCACCGCGAAGTACGTCGCGCAGGTGGACGAGCTGCTCAAGCACAAGGAATCCGAGCTCCTCGAGGTCTGATGAACGAGTCATCCTGGGGGGCCCCGCCCGGCGCCGGTCGATGGGGACCGCCCGACCACGGACCGGCCTCCTCGCTTCGCGGGGTGGCGCCCCCCGCCTCGGCGGGTCCCGTGCACGACTGGGGCGACGCGGCGCAGACTCGGCCCATGCCCATCGTGCCCGAGCCGGGCGGCCACCAGGACGACGACCGGGAGCAACGGGATATCCGGGATAATCGGGACTACCCGGACGACCGGGGGGCTGCTCGCCTGAGCGGCCCCCTGTTCCGCGACGAACAGCCGCAGGAGCCCATGCCCACTGCTTTCCCCGATTCCTCCGGGTCCGACCGCGCGCCGGACTCGGAGCGGCCGAAGAAGAAGAGCGCGGGGCGCAATCTGCGTGCCGCGATAGGGGTCGGCGTCGGTCTCGGCGCGGTGATCCTCGCTTCGCTCTTCGTCTACAAGCCCGTCTTCATCGGCGTGATCGCGATCGCCGTCGTCGTGGGGCTGTGGGAGCTGACCTCGCGGCTGGCGGAGCGCAAGGGCATCAAGGTGCCGCTGGTGCCGCTCGCGGTCGGCGGCACCGCCATGGTGGTCGCCGGATACGTGCGCGGAGCCGAGGGCGCATGGGTGGCGATGGCGCTCACCGCGCTGGCCGTCCTGGTGTGGCGCATGACCGAGGCGCCCGAGAACTACCTGCGGGACGTCACCGCCGGCGTGTTCGCGGCGTTCTACGTGCCCTTCCTCGCCACGTTCGTCGCGCTGATGCTCGCCGCCGAGGCCGACGGGCCGCAGCGGGTGCTGACCTTCCTGCTGCTGACGGTCGTCAGCGACACCGGCGCCTACGCGGTCGGCTGGCGCTTCGGCAAGCGCAAGCTCGCGCCGCGGATCAGCCCCGGCAAGACCCGTGAGGGGCTCGTCGGCGCGGTGCTCTTCGCGATGGTGGCCGGCGCGCTGTGCATGGAGTTCCTCATCCGGCACGGCGCCTGGTGGCAGGGTCTGCTGCTCGGCCTCGCGGTCGCGGCCAGTGCCACCCTCGGCGACCTCGGCGAATCCATGATCAAGCGGGACCTGGGCATCAAGGACATGGGCACCCTGCTCCCCGGCCACGGCGGCATCATGGACCGTCTCGACTCGCTGCTGCCGACCGCCCCGGTCGTCTGGCTGCTGTTCGTGGTCTTCGTGGGGTCCGGCTGACCCCGACCCCTTGGGCCGTCCGGCCCCGCAGATGACGTAAAGCCCCCTGCCAGTGGATTTCCGCTGGTGGGGGGCTTTCGGCTGTTCGGTGTCGGCTGTTCGGCGTTGGGCGTTGGCTGGGTGGTGCGGAGAGCGGGCGTCGGGCGAAGGCGGACGGCTGCATGGGGTGCCGGGCCCGGTCACGTGCCCCGGTTGCCGCCGTCCCGCCGTTCCGGGGCGTCCGCGCCGCGGCCCACCCGTCGCCAGATCACCGTCATCCCGACCGCCAGCACGATCAGCGCCACGATGACGATGAGGAACTTGAGCACGTAGTCCCTCAGCAGATGGTGGGCGAGAGCGGACGCGTCGAGGGCGAGGCCGGTCACCGCCGGCCGTCCCGCCGTCGGGTACGGGCGGGGCCGTTCTCCAGGCGGTGGGCGGCGGCCCGCAGTGCCGCGCGCAGGGCGGGGTCCGCATACCGGCGGGCCTGGTCGAGCCGGCCCCTGCGCTTCAGCACCACGGCCACGGCGAAGACCACCAGGGCCAGCACCACCAGGCCGCCCGCGATGACACCGAACCTGATGAGCATGAGGTTGAGGTACCGCTCCACGAGTCCTCCCGTTTTTATATCAGGCTTGTGATAAAAAACAATATATCATGCGCGTGATATAAAAGCTCCATGCCGAAGGTCGTGGATCCGGACGCCCGCCGCCGCGAGGTCGTCGCCGCCCTGTACCGAGTCGTCGTACGGGACGGCCTGCAACGCACCTCGCTGCGCGCCGTCGCCGACGAGGCGGCACTCAACATCGGTTCGGTGCGCCACTACTTCGCCAGTCAGCAGGAGCTGATGGACTTCGCGATGCAGTCGATGCTCGGGGCCCTCTCCGAACGGCTGCTCCAGCACGTCGAGCGCATCGGGGACCTGGGCCGCTACCCGCGCGCGGAACGCCTGCGCCTGGTGACCGACCTCCTGGCCGAGCTGCTGCCGCTCGACGAACGCCGCCGCGCGGAGGTCACCGTCTTCCTCGACTTCAACGCCGCGGCCCGCACCCATCCGGCCTTCCAGGGCCTCGCGCACGAGGCCGCCGCCGGCACCAGAAGGCTGACGCACCGCGTCCTGGCCCGGCTCGACGAGTCCGGCACCCTGCGCCCCGGATGCGACGTCGACCTGGAGACCGAGCGCCTGGCATCCCTCCTGGACGGCCTCTCCCTCAGCGCCGTGCACCACCCCGACATCCTCGGCGGGCCGCGGTGCCGCCAGGTACTGGCCGCTCACCTGGAGGACCTGTCCCGCACCGGCTAGTGCCCGGCCCACCTGGACGATCTGCGACACTGGACCCACCATGCCTGCACCCGGAGAACTCACTTTCGTCGCGCCGCGCGGGGCCAAGAAGCCTCCTCGGCACCTTGCCGATCTCAGTCCCGTCGAGCGCCGTGAAGCGGTGGCCGCGATCGGCGAGAAGCCTTTTCGCGCCAAGCAGCTGTCGCAGCACTACTTCGCCCGTTACGCGCACGACCCGGCGCAGTGGACCGACATCCCGGCGGCGGCGCGCGAGAAGCTGGCGAGCGAGCTGCTGCCGGACCTGATGAACGTCGTGCGGCACATCTCGTGCGACAACGACACCACCCGCAAGACCCTGTGGAAGCTGCACGACGGCACGCTCGTCGAGTCGGTGCTGATGCGCTACCCGGACCGGGTCACCATGTGCATCTCCTCGCAGGCCGGCTGCGGTATGAACTGCCCGTTCTGCGCCACGGGCCAGGCGGGGCTGGACCGCAACCTGTCCACCGCCGAGATCGTGCACCAGATCGTGGACGGGATGCGCGCGCTGCGCGACGGCGAGGTGCCGGGCGGTCCGGCGCGGCTGTCCAACATCGTCTTCATGGGGATGGGCGAGCCGCTCGCCAACTACAACCGGGTGGTCGGCGCCATCCGGCGGCTGACCGACCCCGAGCCGGACGGCCTGGGCCTGTCCCAGCGCGGGATCACGGTCTCCACGGTCGGCCTGGTCCCGGCGATGCTGCGGTTCGCCGACGAGGGCTTCAAATGCCGGCTCGCGGTGTCGCTGCACGCGCCGGACGACGAGCTGCGCGACACGCTCGTCCCCGTCAACACGCGCTGGAAGGTGCGTGAGGTGCTGGACGCGGCCTGGGAGTACGCGGAGAAGTCCGGGCGGCGGATCTCGATCGAGTACGCCCTGATCCGGGACATCAACGACCAGGCATGGCGCGGTGACCTGCTGGGACGACTGCTCAAGGGCAAGCGGGTCCATGTGAACCTGATTCCGCTGAACCCCACCCCCGGCTCGAAGTGGACCGCCTCGCGCCCCGAGGACGAGCGGGCGTTCGTCCAGGCCATCGAGGCGCACGGCGTGCCGGTGACCGTCCGCGACACCCGAGGTCAGGAGATCGACGGTGCCTGCGGGCAGCTCGCGGCCTCGGAGCGCTGAGCGCCCGCTGGTACGGTGTCGTCGAACAAATGCACATTCCGACAGGGGAGCGCCACAGCGCTGAGAGTGCGGAAGCGTCGTAGTCCTACGGTGCCCGCAGACCCTTGAACCTCGCCCGGGTCATTCCGGGTAGGAAGTTCGGTCGTCACTCATGCTGTTGCGCCCTGCCCGGATGTCCCTTTCGTGCGTCTTTGGATGCCGTGAACCGCGGACACCGGGCGGGGCCGCGTCTCTTCCTGGCCAGCCAGGAGGAAATCAGTGAGCACCACCAGAAGGATCACCGCGACAGCGCTCGCCGCCGCGCTCGGCATGACCGCCCTCGCCGCGTGCGGCACCTCGGACGGCGACGGCGCGGACGCCAAGACCGTCACGCTCGTCAGCCACGACTCGTTCCCCAAGCCGCTGCTCGACGCCTTCGAGAAGGAGAGCGGCTATAAGGTCACGCTCCTCAAGGGCGGCGACGCCGGCAAGGCCGTCAACCAGGCGATCCTCTCCAAGGACAACCCCCAGGGCGACGTCTTCTTCGGCATCGACAACACGCTGCTCTCGCGCGGTCTGAACGCGGACCTCTTCAGCCCGTACGAGGCCAAGGGGCTGGACAGCGTCCCGGCCGCGCTGCAGCTCGACAAGGGCAAGCACCGCGTCACCCCGCTCGACTACGGCGACATCTGCGTCAACTACGACCGGGCCTACTTCGACCAGCACAAGATCGCGCCGCCGAAGACCTTCGACGATCTGATCAAGCCCCGGTACAAGGGCCTGCTGGTCACCGAGAACGCCGCGACCTCCTCCCCGGGGCTCGCCTTCCAGCTCGCCACCGTCGCCACCTACGGCAAGGACCGCTGGCTGGACTACTGGAAGAAGCTCAAGGCCAATGACGTCGAGGTCGTCGACGGCTGGGAGCAGGCGTACAACGAGCGGTTCTCGGGCTCCGGGGCCGGCAAGGGCAAGGGCGACAAGCCGCTGGTGGTCTCCTACGCCTCCAGCCCGCCCGTCGAGGTGCTCGGCAAGAAGCCGGCGCCCAAGCAGGCGCCGACCGGCGTCGCGACCGGCACCTGCTTCCGCCAGATCGAGTTCGGCGGCCTCCTCAAGGGCGCGAAGAACGAGAAGGGCGGCAAGGCGCTGCTGGACTTCCTGCTGAGCCGGAAGTTCCAGGAGGACGTGCCGCTGCAGATGTTCGTCAACCCGGCGCGCAAGGACGCCAAGCTGCCGGAGCTGTTCACGACGTACGGTGCGAAGATCGACAAGTCGGCGACGCTGGCCCCGGAGGCGATCGCCGAGAACCGCGAACAGTGGATCAAGCAGTGGTCCTCGCTCGTTCTGAAGTAGCCGCCGCCCGGAGCAGGAGGCCGGCGCGGGGAACGGCGGTGCGGCTCGGCCTGATGGCCGTGCCGCTCGCCTTCTTCGCGCTGTTCTTCGCCTACCCGGTCGTGGCGATCGTCGGGCGCGGGCTCAAGGACGGCGGGCAGTGGCAGCTGGGCCGGTTCGGGGCCGTACTGAGCGACCCGGATGTCGTGCATGTGCTGTGGTTCACCCTCTGGCAGGCGGCCGCCTCGACCGGGCTGACGCTGCTGATCGCGCTGCCCGGCGCGTATGTCTTCGCCCGCTTCGACTTCCCCGGCAAGCAGCTGCTGCGGGCGGTGGTGGCGGTGCCGTTCGTGCTGCCGACCGTCGTCGTCGGCTCGGCCTTCCTGGCGCTGGTCGGGCGGGGCGGACTGCTGGACGACCTGTGGGGGCTGCGCCTGGACACCTCGGTCTGGGCGATCCTGGTGGCGCATGTCTTCTTCAACTACGCCGTGGTCGTCCGGACCGTCGGCGGGCTGTGGGGGCAGCTCGACCCGCGCCAGGAAGAGGCGGCGCGGGTCCTGGGAGCCGGACGGTTCGCGGCCTGGCGGCGGGTGACGCTGCCCGCGCTGGGGCCGGCCGTCGCGGCCGCCGCCCTGATGGTCTTTCTCTTCACCTTCACCTCCTTCGGGGTGGTGCAGATTCTCGGCGGCCCCACCTTCTCGACGCTGGAGGTGGAGATCTACCGGCAGACCGCGGACTTCCTGGACCTGTCGACGGCCGCCGTCCTGACCATGATCCAATTCGCGGCCGTGCTGGGCGTGCTGGCACTGCACGCCTGGACCGTGCGCCGCAGGGAGTCCGCCCTCCGGCTCGTCGCCGCCTCGCAGACCGCGCACCGGCCGCGCGGTCGCGGCCAGTGGGCACTGCTGTGGGCGACGCTCCTGGTCATCGCGGTCCTGCTGATCACCCCGCTGGTCGTGCTCGTGGAGCGGTCGTTCGCCGGGCCGGACGGCTACGGAGCGGTCTTCTACGAGTCGCTGCGCTCCGCCGGGGCCGGTGACGGCACCTTCGTCGTCGCCCCCCTGGAGGCCCTGTGGAACTCCCTCGCCTACGGGGCGGCCGCCACCGTCATCGCCCTGGTGGTGGGCGGGCTGGCGGCCGCCGCGCTGACCCTCCCCGGGCCGAGCCGGGGCCGGTCCGGGCGGAACCCCACGGCCGGCCGGTTCGTCCGCGGTTTCGACGCGCTGCTGATGCTGCCCCTCGGCGTCTCCGCGGTCACCGTCGGCTTCGGATTTCTGATCACCCTCGATGAACCACCGCTGGACCTGCGCGCCTCGTGGTGGCTGGTCCCGCTCGCCCAGGCGCTGGTGGGGGTGCCGTTCGTGGTCCGCACCATGCTGCCCGTCCTGCGGGCCGTCGACGGGCGGCTGCGGGAGGCGGCCGCCGTGCTCGGCGCCTCGCCGTGGCGGGTGTGGCGCGAGGTCGATCTGCCGATGGTGCGGCGGGCGCTGCTGATCGCCGCGGGCTTCGCCTTCGCCGTGTCGCTCGGTGAGTTCGGCGCGACGGTCTTCATCGCACGGCCGGATCAGCCGACGCTCCCGGTGGCCGTGGCACGGCTCCTGGGGCGCGCGGGCGAACTCAACTACGGGCAGGCGATGGCCCTGTCGACCATCTTGATGGTGGTGTGCGCCGGCGCCTTGCTGGTCCTGGAGCGCGCGCGAACCGACCATTCCGGGGAGTTCTAGATGACGGCACGCAACGCGAGCACGGCGCGCGAGCTGCTGCGGCTGGACGGGGTGACCGTCCGCTTCGGCACGTCCGGTCGCCCCGCGCTGGACGCGGTGGACCTGGAGGTCGCCGCGCACGAGATCGTCTGCGTACTGGGGCCGAGCGGCAGCGGCAAGTCCACTCTGCTGCGGGTGGTCGCCGGCCTCCAACAGGCCGATGTGGGACAGGTGTTGCTGGAGGGGGGCGATCAGTCGCACGTGCCCACGCACCGGCGCGGGGTCGGGCTGATGTTCCAGGACCACCAGCTCTTCCCGCAGCGCGATGTCGCGGGCAACGTCGCCTTCGGGCTGCGGATGCGGCGCGCCTCGCGCGCCGACCAGGACCGCACGGTCGCCGAACTGCTGGACCTGGTGGGGCTGCCGGGCGCCCAGCGGCGCGCCGTGGCCTCCCTGTCCGGTGGTGAGCAGCAGCGGGTGGCCCTGGCCCGTGCGCTCGCCCCGCGCCCCCGGTTGCTGATGCTGGACGAGCCGCTCGGCCAGCTCGACCGCGGCCTGCGGGAGCGGCTGGTCGTCGAACTCCGCCGGCTCTTCCGCGACCTGGGCACGACGGTGCTGGCCGTCACCCACGACCAGCAGGAGGGCTTCGCGCTCGCCGACCGGGTCGTGGTGATGCAGGACGGCCGGATCGCGCAGACCGGGACGCCGCTGGAGGTCTGGCGGCGTCCGGCCACGGAGTTCGTCGCCCGCTTCCTCGGCTTCGACAACGTGGTCGGGGCGACGGTGCAGGGCGAGGCCGCCGGCACGCCCTGGGGCAAGGTGCCGGTCCCGGAGGGCACCCCGAACGGGCCGTGCCGGCTGCTGGTACGCCCCGCCGGGGTGCGGCTGGCACCCGCCGCCGAGGGCCTGCCCGCCACGGTCACGGCCCGGACGTTCCGCGGCAGTCATGTCACCCTGCTGCTCCAGCCGTCCGGCGGACCTCAGGTGGAGGCGGCCTGCGCGCTGCGGGAGGCACCCGAGGTGGGTGAGCGGGTGGGTATCGCCTTCGCCGCCCAGGACGTCGTGGTGCTGGACGCCGGGTCCGGCGCGTAGCGGGGCGTCAGCGCTCGGGCGCGCTCGCCGCAGGGTGCGCGGCGCGCTTCTCGTGCGCGCCCCCGTCCGCCGGCGCCGCGCCGCCCGTGGCCCGGGCCGGCAGCTCCGCGCCCGGATCGGCGGCCGCCGACGGTGCGGATTCCCCCTCCGGCTCGCCGAACCAGGCGACCGCGACGGCGCCCGCCACGGCGACCACGAAGCCCAGGACGGCGACCCAGGCGAAGCCCGGACGGGAGGAGTCGCCGAGCCACAGCACCCCGAGGATGCCGGGGACGACGGTCTCGCCCACCACCAGCGCCGCCGTGGCGCCGTTCACCGAACCGATCTGCAGGGCGACGGTGTGCAGGTACATTCCGCCGATGCCCGCGACGAGAATCGCGTACAGGGCGGGGTCGCCGAGCAGCGCGGGCAGATGGAACGGGTCCACGCCGTTCAGCACCCGTACGCCGACGCCGAGCGCGCCGAAGCCCAGACCGGAGAGCAGACCGGCGAGGATCGCGGCGCGGGAGCCCATCAGGCGCACGATCAGGGTGCCGCCGCCGATCAGCACCAGGGACGCGACCAGCAGCCACCAGTGGGTCGCGATCGGCGTATGGCCGCTGCCCTCCGGGCCCGCGGCCGTGGCGAGCAGCACCAGCGCCGAGCAGACCACGGCGATCGAGCCCCACTCGGCCCGGCTGAGCCGGATGCCCAGGAGCTTGATGCTCAGTACGGCGGTGATCACGAGGTTGGCGCTGATCACGGTCTGGGACAGGAACAGCGGCAGCAGCCGGGCCGCCAGCGCGCCGAGCCCGAAGCCGATGAAGTCCAGCACCGTGCCCACCATGAATTCCCAGGTCACGGCGGCTTTCGCGGTGGAGGAGAGGCTGGGGCCGCCGTGCTGGGTGACATCGGTGGCGGAGGACTTGGCCGCCTCCCGGCGGGCGGACTTGCGCGACCCCACCGCCTGTAGGACGGAACCCGTGCCGTAGCAGGCCGACGCCGCTACGGCCGTCAGAAGGCCGATGATCACCAGGAGCTCCGTTCGCGCGCACTTGGCATTACCTGTTCATTACCTGGCCTGGCAGACGCTCATTTCGGGACGGGAGTTGCCTCAGCCGGGCAAACAGATCGTGCGGCCGCCCGGCGGGGCGCGGTGGCTGCGTGGGCGAGGGGGCCGGGAGCGGGACGGGGCGGGGTCAGGATGCCGCCCCCGCACCGAGGCGGGCGAGCGCCCGGGGGACCTCGTCCACCGAGTCGACCAGGGCGATCCGGGCCGCCATCGGGCGGTCGGCCGCCAGCGCCTGGAGCAGGGGCCAGGTGGGCAGCCGCTCGGTCCAGTGCGCACGGTCGACCAGCACCATCGGGGTCGGCTCGCCCCGCGACCGGTAGTAGTTCGGCGTCGCGTTGTCGAAGATCTCCTGTACGGTCCCGGCCGCGCCCGGCAGGAAGACGACGCCGGCGTTGCAGCGCGCCAGCAGGCCGTCCTCGCGGACCGCGTTGACGAAGTACTTGGCGACATGGGTGGCGAAGGCGTTGGGCGGCTCGTGCCCGTAGAACCAGGTGGGTATGCCGACCGAGGCGCCGCCGCCCGGACGGTCCCGGCGCACGTCGAAGGCGGCCCGCGCCCAGTCCGTGACCGAGGGGGTGAAGTGCGGCGCCTTGGAGAGGAGTTCGAGCGCCGCGTCGAGCATGCCGTCCTCGAACGGCGCCGCGTACGCCCCGAGGTTCGCCGCCTCCATCGCACCGGGGCCGCCGCCCGTGGCCACGGTCAGGCCGTCGCGGGCGAGCCGGCGGCCGAGCCGGGCCGCGCCCGCGTAGGCGGCACAGCCGCGCTCCAGGGCGTGCCCGCCCATGACGCCCACCACCCGGGCGCCGGCGAGGTGCTCGTCCAGGGCGTCGGAGACGGCGTCGTCGTGGATGCTGCGCAGCATCGAGGCGAAGATGTCGCCGTCCGACTTGGACTCCTGGTACCAGTCGTACGTGCGGGCGTCCGGGGTGGTGTCGTAGCCGGCGTCGACCAGCCCCGCGAACAGCTCGTCCGGCCCGTAGAGGGCGCCGCGGTACGGATCGAACGGCAGGCCGGGTATGGGCGGGAAGACCAGTGCGCCCCCGGCGCGCACCTTCGCGTCGGCGTCCGGTTCCATGGCGCAGCCGAGGAACACCGACTCCGACGTGTCCGTGCCGAGCAGTGCGAACGTACGGTCCGTCAGGTCGACCGATTGGATGCGGTATCCGGCGAGGCTGCCCGAGGCGGCGACGTGGTCGAACTCCTTGAGGGACTCGATTTCCCGGTCGTTCTCGTCGTGGTGGCGGGGCGCTGGGAGCGGTGAATTCGGCTGCACGCCCGCCATGTTAGGACCGCAGGGACTCCACGAGGGGCCCGAGGTGCCCGTCCGAGGCCGCCGCGTCCAGCGCCTCGCGCAGTGCGCCGTCGTAGGTGGGGCGGGCCCTCTGCTGGACCTCGCGGCCTTCGTCGGTGATCACGCTGTAGACGCCGCGCCGGTCGTCGGGGCACAGGTCCCGGCGGGTCAGGCCGGAGGACTCCAGGCGGGAGGCCAGCCGGCTCACGGAGCTCTGGTTGAGGCCGATGAGGTCGGCGAGCTCCTGCATGCGCAGTTCGCCGTCGTCGGCCTCGGCCAGCCGCGTCAGCGCGCGGTACTCGGAGAGTCCGATGCGGTGGTGCTGCTGCAGGGCCCGTGCCAACTCCTGCTCGACGCGCGTGTGCAGTGCCCCAAGGCGGTCCCAGTGCTCCGCGTCCATCGCCATGCGCTCTCTTCCGCCGCTCCCCGCCGCCGTTTGCCGATGGGGCCTTGACAGCAGCGTACATGCACCCGAAACTTATGTATGTGCATGCAAGCAATGCATGCACATGGAAATGGTGCAGGTGTACGGAACGAGGGGGAGACATGACCGGGGCGACGATGACGCAGGCTTCCGAGGGCGCTGCCGAAGGGGCCGGGGCGGCGCGAGAGATCGAGCGGATCGCGACCACACCGGACTGGTACGAGCCGTACAGGATCTCCCAGGCCGTCAAGGCGGGCGGATTGATCCATGTGTCGGGACAGGCGGGGATCGACGAGCGGGGACGGACCGTCTCGGACGACTTCCTGACCCAGGGCCGGCAGGCGTTCGCGAACGTCGAGCGGGTGCTGGCCGCGGCCGGCGCCTCGCTGGCCGATGTGGTGAAGGTGGGCATCTTCGTGACGGACATGGCCGCCGACCTCGACCATGTCCTCACGCTGCGAGGGGAGTTCCTGTCCGAGCCCTATCCCGCGGACACCCTGCTGGAGGTGTCGTCACTGGCCCAGCCGGACTGGCGGATAGAGGTGGAGGTCACGGCGCTCGCCCGCTGAACGGGGAGGGCCCGGCGGCTCAGGGCCCCGGCACCCGCCCGCCCGTTGCCTGACACCTGTTCACGTCGGCTCACCTCCGCTCACGCGATGAGGGCGTCGGTCAGCCGCATCAGGTGTTCCCGGGCCTGGACGTCGTATGCCTGGTCGTGTGCTTGGGTGTCGGTGAACTGGTCGAAGTAGCGGCCTGTGGTGGAGGCGAGAGCGGGATCGGTGAGCAGCCGGAGGGTCGGCCGCACTCCCTCCTCGACGGTGGTGACCGGCGTGAGGCCGTACTCGCGCACCCCGTCGGTGTCCATCAGATGGGCCGGATGGAGGGTGTTGACCGTGACGCCGGTGCCCTCCAGTTCGGCGGCCAGGTGGAACGTCGCCATGATCATGGCCAGCTTGCTCCGGCAGTAGGCCCGCAGCCCCTCGTAGTCCCGTTCCAGCATCAGGTTGTCGAAGTCGATGGCCTCCTGCCCTATCGAGGCGACATTGACCACGCGCGACGGGGCGGAGGAGATCAGCAGGGGCAGCAGATCGCGGGTCAGGGCGTAGGGGGCGAGGTGGTTCACGGCGAAGCGCAGCTCGTGGCCCTGCCGGCTCAGCTCACGCCGGAGCGGATCGGCGCCGCCGCCCGCGACGGCGTTGTTGATCAGCCCGTCGAGCCGGGGTTCCGCCGCGCGGATCCGGGTGGCCATCGCATGGACCTGGTCGAGGTCGGCCAGATCGGCGAGGTAGGTGCGGACGGTGGTGCCGGGGGCGGCGGCCCGTACCTCGGCCGCCACGGTGTCCAGCCGGGTGCGGTCGCGGCCGTGCAGCAGGAGGGTGCCGCCCTGGGCGGCGAGGGCGAGGGCGAGGCCGCGGCCCATGCCCTGGGTGGCCCCCGTGATCAAGGTGGTGCGCTGATTCATGGGAAACAGCCTGGCAGTGCGGCGCGACGGCACGGGAGTGTGTGCTGAACCTGGTGTCGCCACCACCAGGCGGCGGGCCGCGGCCGCGAAGCTCCCCCGGCCACGCCGTGGACCCTCACCGCACCAGCGGCAGCGTCACCATCTCCGCCACGGTCCAGGTCAGCGGGGCGAGCACGACCACCAGGGCCAGCAGGCGCAGGGCCGCGGCGCGGTGGAGGACGGAGGCGGAGGCACCGAGGCGCCTGAGCGCGGCGGTGGTACGGGCGCGGGCGGAGCGGGATTCGAAGGCGGCGGTCAGGGCACTGGCGGTGACACAGGCGAGCACGACCGCCGCGCCGATGGCGGTGAGCGGGCCGAAAGGACGGGAGGGAGCGGACTCGTAGACCTTTACGGCGGCATAGACCGCCGAGGCCACGGCGCACAGCACGCCGAGCGGGCGGCCGAGGCGGTGCGACTCCTCCTGGAGCACGCGTCCCGACAGCAGGCGCAGCGCGCCGGGACGGCCCGCGCACAGCAGCCGGCCGCACAGATGCACCAGGCCGGGGCCGGCCAGGACGAGACCGAAGGCGGACAGGGCCCAGCCGGCCAGTGCGCCCGGAGGGCTGCCGACCAGTCGGCCGGGCAGGGGCAGCAGGCCGCCGTGTCCTTGGGTGCCGGAGCTGGTGTAGGCCTCGATGGCCAGGCCCGCCGCGGCCAGGGCGATGCCCCACGGGAGCCCGGAGGGCGGGGCGGTCCGGTGGCGGGCCTCGAAGTCGGGGATGCCGCTCTCGTCGCGGGGGCGCAGTACGACGGCGGTCGCGGCGGCGGCGGTCAGCGGTACGAGCGCCAGCAGCATCAGGGCGCCGGGTAGCGGCAGCGGGTGGCCCGAGCCGAGCAGATCGGTGTCGACGCCCAGGGCCGAGGCGGCGCCCGGGCCGCCGAGGTCGCCGCGCAGGCGGAGGAAGGCGAACAGTGCGAGGAGGACACCGAGGAAGCAGGTGAGCGCGGTGGAGGCGGTGGCGAGGAGGGTGAGGCGCAGGGGGCCCATACCGGCGGCGGTCATCCCGCGCTGGAGGCGGGCGGCCGGGTCCGTACGGGCGGTGGAGACCGCGAACTGGGTGGTGGCGGCGAGCGGGGCCGCGCACCACAGGAGGCGCACCAGCGATTCGTCGGCGGTGGCCGGGTGGCCGGCGGCGTAGCCGACGGTGGACAGCAGCAGGAAGCCGGTGCCGGCCGCCGCGGCGGCGACGAAGAGGCGACGCAGCAGAACGAGGGGGTGCGAGCCGCGGGTCAGACGGAGAGCGAGCACGCTGCCCTGCTTTCCTCATCGGAGGAGCCGGTGGTGGCGGGTGCCTCGGTCGAATGGCGGCCGTCGACGAGCGCGAGGGAGCGGTCGGAGAGCGTGGCGACACCGGGGTCGTGGGTCGCCAGGACCACGGTGATCTGGTGCGAGCGCGCCGCGGTGGTCAGGGTGCGCAGCACCTGAGTTCCGTCGGCGTGGTGCAGCGGGGCGGTGGGCTCGTCGGCGAAGAGCACCTGGGGGGTGGTGGCGAGCGCGCGGGCGATGGCGACGCGCTGGCGCTGGGACTGGTCGAGCTGCGCGGGGCGGCGGCGGGCGCACATGCCGACGTCGAGGCGGTCCAGCCATTCGAGGGCGGTGTGCTTGGCCGAGCGGCTGCCGGTGCCCCGCAGCAGCAGGGGGAGGGCGGCGTTCTCCCAGGCGGAGAGTTCGGGCACGAGGTGCGGTTCGGTGTCGATCCAGCCGAACCGGTCCAGGCGCAGCCGTTCGCGGCTGGGCGAGGAGAGCGTGTGCACGGGGGCGCTGTTGAACCACACCTCGCCCTCGGTCGGGACGAGTTGACCGGAGAGGCATTTCAACAGGGTGGTCTTGCCGCTGCCGCGCGGGCCGGTGACGGCGAGGATCTCGCCTTCGCGGACGCCGAGGGAGACCCCTGCGAGGGCGGTGGTGCCGCCGTGCGTGTGGTGCAGGCCGCGTGCCCAGAGAACGTCGTTGTCAGGCGGGGCCACCATCTGCGCACCTCTTGCTTGTTCGCGTCGACTCGTTCCCCCAACTGGGTGAACGACCATGGAGGGTATCGGTCACTAGCACGGTAAGGACTGGTGCCCCCTGGTATTAGTCGCTTGACAGCACAACGGCCCAGATTCACTCGTATGGCTTGAAGTGAGTGAATCTGGGCCGCTGGGTGTTCAGTTGTGTATCAGCCCACCGGGAGGTGGTGCGTCGGTCAGAGCTTGGTCCAGGCCTCGGTGAGGACCGTGCGCAGGATCTGCTCGATCTCGTCGAAGACCGGCTGGTCGGCGATCAGCGGCGGCGCGAGCTGGATGACCGGGTCGCCGCGGTCGTCGGCGCGGCAGTAGAGGCCGTTGTCGTACAGCGCCTTGGACAGGAAGCCGTACAGGACGCGCTCGGTCTCCTCCTCGTTGAAGGACTCCTTGGTGGCCTTGTCCTTGACGAGCTCGATGCCGTAGAAGAAGCCGTTGCCGCGGACGTCGCCGACGATCGGCAGGTCGTGCAGCTTCTGCAGGGTGCTCAGGAAGTTGCCCTCGTTGTCGAGGACGTGCTGGTTGAGGCCCTCGCGCTCGAAGATGTCGAGGTTGGCGACACCGACGGCCGCGGAGACCGGGTGGCCGCCGAAGGTGTAGCCGTGCAGGAAGGTGTTGTCGCCCTTGTAGAAGGGCTCGGCCAGGCGGTCGGAGATGATGCAGGCGCCGATCGGGGAGTAGCCCGAGGTCATGCCCTTGGCGCAGGTGATCATGTCCGGGACGTAGCCGAACTTGTCGCAGGCGAACGTCGTGCCCAGGCGGCCGAAGGCGCAGATGACCTCGTCGGAGACGAGCAGCACGTCGTACTGGTCGCAGATCTCGCGGACCCGCTGGAAGTAGCCGGGCGGCGGCGGGAAGCAGCCGCCGGCGTTCTGCACCGGCTCCAGGAAGACTGCGGCGACGGTCTCGGGGCCCTCGAAGAGGATCTGCTGCTCGATCTGGTCGGCGGCCCAGCGGCCGAAGGCCTCGGGGTCGTCGCCGTGGATCGGGGCGCGGTAGATGTTGGTGTTCGGCACCTTGTGCGCGCCGGGGACCAGCGGCTCGAAGGGGGCCTTCAGGCCGGGCAGGCCGGTGATGGACAGGGCGCCCTGCGGGGTGCCGTGGTAGGCGACCGCACGCGATATCACCTTGTGCTTCATCGGCTTGCCGACGAGCTTGAAGTACTGCTTGGCCAGCTTCCACGCGGTCTCGACGGCCTCGCCGCCGCCGGTGGTGAAGAAGACCTTGTTGAGGTCGCCGGGGGCCTCGTTGGCCAGGCGCTCGGCGAGCTCCACGGCCTTGGGGTGGGCGTAGGACCACACGGGGAAGAAGGCCAGCTCCTGCGCCTGCTTGTAGGCGGTCTCGGCGAGCTCGACCCGGCCGTGGCCGGCGTTGACCACGAAGAGGCCGGCGAGGCCGTCGATGTAGCGCTTGCCCTTGTCGTCGTAGATGTTGGTGCCCTCACCGCGGACGATGGTGGGCACGGGGGCATTCTCGTACGACGACATGCGGGTGAAGTGCATCCACAGGTGGTCGTAGGCCGTCTTGGAGAGGTCGCCGCTCATTGCTATCTCGTTCCCCAGGTGTAGGTCTGCTTCCGGAGCTTGAGGTACACGAAGCTCTCGGTGGATCGGACGCCGGGAAGCGTGCGGATCCGCTTGTTGATCATTTCCAGCAGGTGGTCGTCGTCCTCGCAGACGATCTCGATGATGAGATCGAAGGAGCCTGCCGTCATGACGACGTACTCGACTTCTTCCATGGTCGTCAGGGCGTCGGCCACGGGATCGAGGTCACCCTCGACGTTGATGCCGACCATTGCCTGCCGACGGAAACCGACCGTGAGGGGGTCGGTGACCGCGACGATCTGCATCACGCCTTGGTCGAGCAGTTTCTGTACGCGCTGGCGCACAGCCGCCTCGGACAGGCCGACGGCCTTGCCGATTGCGGCATACGGACGGCGCCCGTCCTCCTGGAGCTGCTCGATGATCGCCAGGGAGACGGAGTCGATCGACGGGGTGCCGTTTCTGTCACGAGTGGCCACGTCCCTCACTGTGCACGAGCCTCGTCGGTCTTGCAACCCCAAACCGATGAAATTAGTCGTGTCGCGATCAGAATTTCACTGATTCCGTTGTTCCGGGGTGGCGGGTGTGTTGAAAGCGTGGGTTTCATGGCTAGGGTGGACCCAAACCACCGGACATCTGACTGAAGGGGGCGCACAGTGACCACCGCACTGCGTCGTCTGCGCAACTACATCGACGGGGAGTTCCGGGACGCCGCCGACGGGCGGACCACGGAGGTGGTCAATCCGGCGACGGGTGAGGCGTACGCCACCGCCCCTCTGTCGGCCGCGGCCGACGTGGACGCGGCGATGGCCGCCGCCGAGGCCGCCTTCCCCGCCTGGCGCGACCTGATCCCGGCCGAGCGCCAGAAGGTCCTGCTCAAGATCGCCGACCGCTTCGAGGAGCGGGCGGAGGAGCTGATCGCCGCCGAGTCCGAGAACTGCGGCAAGCCGATCGCCCTCGTACGCTCCGAGGAGATCCCGCCGATGGTGGACCAGATCCGCTTCTTCGCGGGTGCCGCCCGGATGCTGGAGGGCCGCTCGGCCGGCGAGTACATGGACGGCTTCACCTCCATCATCCGCCGCGAGCCGGTCGGCGTCTGCGCCCAGGTCGCGCCGTGGAACTACCCGATGATGATGGCCGTGTGGAAGTTCGCCCCGGCGCTGGCCGCGGGCAACACCGTCGTCATCAAGCCGTCCGACACCACCCCCGCCTCGACGGTGCTGATCGCCGACATCATCGGCAGCGTGCTGGACGAGCTCGGCCACTCGCGCGGCGTGTTCAACGTCATCTGCGGTGACCGTGAGACCGGCCGTCTGATGGTCGAGCACAGGATCCCGGCGATGGCCTCCATCACCGGTTCGGTGCGCGCCGGTATGCAGGTCGCCGAGTCCGCGTCCAAGGACCTCAAGCGGGTCCACCTGGAGCTGGGCGGCAAGGCGCCGGTCGTGGTCTTCGAGGACACCGACATCGCCAAGGCCGTCGAGGACATCTCGGTCGCCGGCTACTTCAACGCCGGCCAGGACTGTACGGCCGCCACCCGGGTGCTCGTCCAGGATTCCATCCACGACGAGTTCGTCGCGGCGCTGGCCAAGGCCGCCTCGGAGACCAAGACCGGCGCGGTCGACGACGAGGACGTGCTCTACGGCCCGCTGAACAACGCCAACCAGCTCAAGCAGGTCAAGGGCTTCATCGAGCGGCTGCCCGCGCACGCCAAGATCGAGGCGGGCGGCGAGCAGGTCGGCGAGAAGGGCTACTTCTTCGCCCCCACCGTCGTCTCCGGCCTCAAGCAGGACGACGAGATCGTCCAGCAGGAGGTCTTCGGCCCGGTCATCACCGTCCAGTCCTTCTCCGACGAGAAGCAGGCGGTGGAGTGGGCCAACGGCGTCGAGTACGCGCTGGCGTCCTCGGTGTGGACCAAGGACCACGCCCGCGCCATGCGGATGTCCAAGAGCCTCGACTTCGGCTGCGTGTGGATCAACACCCACATCCCGCTGGTCGCCGAGATGCCGCACGGCGGATTCAAGAAGTCCGGCTACGGCAAGGACCTCTCGGCCTACGGCTTCGACGACTACACCCGGATCAAGCACGTGATGACCTCGCTGGACGGCTGAGCCGGCCGGCCGGTCCGACCGGCCGACCCGGGGAAGCCGCACCGTCGAGCGGCACGGAACGCTCGACACACCGTCGCGGGCGGAGGCCCGGCAGTTGACGCTCTGTCTCTTGCCGCCTCCGCCCGCGGCACGTGAGAGTGCTCGCCATGGCTGATCTTTCGCGGCGGGGGCTGCTCCGGGGCATGGGCGCAATGGGTGTGACGGGGGCGCTGGGCGCCATGACCGGATGCGGGGTGCCGCCCGCGTACGTCGAGGCGGCGGACCGCGCGGGCCCGGACCGCTCGGCGGGCGACCACCGGCTCGTCTTCGCCAACTGGCCGCTGTACATCGACGTCGACGACCACGACGAAGAGCGCCGGCCCACCCTCGACGCGTTCGAGCGGCGCACCGGGATCTCCGTCGCGTACAGCGAGGAGATCAACGACAACGACGAGTTCTTCGGCAAGATCAGCCCGGCGCTGATGAACCATCAGCGCACCGGCCGCGACCTGATCGTCATCAGCGACTGGATGTGCGCCCGCTTCGTCCGCCTGGGCTGGGTCCAGGAGATGGACCGCAGCGCCCAGCCGCACGTCGCCCGCTACCTCGATCCGCTGCTGCGCACCCCGCACTTCGACCCGGGCCGTACGCACTCGGTGCCCTGGCAGTCCGGCATCACCGGCATCGCCTACAACCGCAGGAAGCTCGGTCGCGAGATCCGGCACACCGCCGACCTGTGGAAGAACGACCTGCGCGGCCGCGTCACCCTGCTCTCCGGCCTCGACGAGGCGTTCGCCCTGCTGATGCAGGGCAACGGCGTCGACATCACCCGCTGGACCGGCGACGACTTCCACCGCATGGCCGACCAGCTCCGCGCCCTCGTCCGCAAGGGCCACATCAGGCGCTTCACCGGCAACGACTACATCAAGGACCTGGACTCCGGGGACGTGCTCGCCGCGCAGGCCTACTCCGGCGATGTGATCCAGCTCCAGGCGGACAACCCCGACATCGAGTTCGTGGTGCCGGAGGAGGGGGCCGAACTCTGGGCGGAGAGCCTGATGATCCCCAACCTCGCGGACCACAAGCGCAACGCCGAGCGGCTGATCGACCACTACTACCGGCCGGAGGTCGCCGCCGACCTCGCCGCCTGGGTCAACTACGTCTGCCCCGTCCCGGCCGCGCGCGATGTGCTGGCCTCGTCCAAGGACAAGGAGCGCGCCGAGCTGGCCGAGGACCCGCTGGTCTTCCCCGACGACGCGATGCGCAAGCGACTGGCCATCGCCCGGGACATCACCTCCAAGGAGCGGACGGAGTTCGCCAAGGAGTGGAACGGGATCGTCGGGCTGTAGGGGCTGTAGGGCCTGCCGTCACCTTCCGTCCGGCGCGCACCGCCGCCGACCGGCAACGGTGCGCCGGACGGGCGGCGGCGATCGGCCGCGGTCACACCCCGGGCGTCACCGGGCCGCGCCAGGACGCCGTGTACGCGTCGATCTCGGCCGACAGCCGGGCCTTGGCGGGGGCGTCCATGAAGGAGGCCGCGACGGCGTTCTTGGCCAGGGCGGCCAGACCCGTGGTGTCCAGCCCCAGCAGACGGGCGGCGACGCCGTACTCGGTGTTGAGGTCGGTGCCGAACATCGGGGGGTCGTCGCTGTTGATGGTGACCAGGACGCCGGCCTCGACCATCTCCTTGAGGGGGTGCTCCTCCAGGGTGCGCACCGCGCGGGTGGCGATGTTGGAGGTGGGGCAGACCTCCAGCGGGATGCGGTGCTCGGCGAGGTGCGCCAGCAGCTCGGGGTCCTGGGTGGCGCTGGTGCCGTGGCCGATGCGCTCGGCGCGCAGGTCGCGCAGCGCGTCCCAGATCGTGCCGGGGCCCGTGGTCTCGCCGGCGTGGGGTACGGAGTGCAGCCCGGCGGCGATCGCGCGGTCGAAGTACGGCTTGAACTGCGGGCGGGGAACGCCGATCTCGGGGCCGCCGAGCCCGAAGGACACCAGGCCCTCGGGCTGCAGGTCGCAGGCGATCCGGGCGGTCTCCTCGGCGGCCTCCAGGCCCGCCTCGCCGGGGATGTCGAAGCACCAGCGCAGTGTCACGCCCAGCTCGGACTCCGCGGCCTTGCGGGCGTCCTCGATGGCCTCGACGAACGCGGCGTCGGGGATGCCGCGGCGGGTGGAGCTGAAGGGCGTGACGGTCAGCTCGGCGTAGCGGATCTGCTGGCGGGCCATGTCCCGGGCGACCTCGTACGTCAGCAGGCGGACGTCCTCGGCGTCGCGGATCAGGTCCACGACGGAGAGGTAGACCTCGATGAAGTGCGCGAAGTCGCGGAAGCTGAAGTAGTCGGCCAGCGCCTCGGGGTCGGTGGGGACAGCCGAGTCGGGGTGCCGGGCGGCCAGCGCGGAGACGATGCGCGGTGAGGCCGATCCGACGTGGTGGACATGCAGCTCCGCCTTGGGCAGGCCCGCGATGAAGGCATCGAGATCGGACAACGGATCCTCCTGGTCGGTGGGTGGTGGGGGGTGCGCGGAACGGCCTGGCCATGCTATGCGCGCCCGGGGTGGCCGGTGGCCGCAGGGCGGGAACCGGCCGTCGGCCACCGGCCGGTCTGCCGACGTGCCGGCGTCGCCGGCCGCTCCCGCCGGCCCGCGCCCTACTCCTGCCTGCCGGCCGGCTCCCGCAGCCGCCGGCGGGCCTCCATCAGCGCGAAGCCCAGCAGATTCAGCCCCCGCCAGCGCGCCGGGTCCAGGGCGCGCTCGTCGTCGGCGGCCAGGCCGATACCCCATATCCGGTCCAGCGGGCTGGCCTCGACCAGCACCCGGGTGTGCGTGCCCAGCAGGAACTCCCGCAGATCGGCGTCCTGCCCGAACTTGTGCAGACTGCCCTCGACGACCAGGTCGTAGCGATGCCGCCGCCAGGTCTCCTCGTCGAAGCCGCGGACCCGGCGCCCATAGGACTTGGCCTGTTCGGGGTGGCCCGCCGCTATCGCGCCCCGCTCCGCCTCCGCGTCGCCGAACAGCCGGGCCTTTCCGGCCATCATCCAATGCTCGGCGGTGGCATAGCGGACACCGTCGACCGTGAAGGGGGAGGGCCACCACTGGCTGAAGCAGCTCGCGCCGAGGCTGCCGTCCCGCCGGGGGCGGTGGCCCCAGAAATAGAGGTATTTCATGCGCTTTCCGGCGGCGGTCGCGCGGCGCAGCTCCTCGACCGAGCGCGGCCCGTCCGCGACCTGCCCGGCCGTGGCGCTCTCGCCGGCCCCCGTGTTGTCGTGCATCATGCCGGGATTCTGTCAGCGGGCACTGACAACGTGTCGGGGTGGCTGCTGGGAAAATCGCAGAATTCGTCGCGTAACCAAAAGGCAACAACGGAATCACTTGTTGAGGGTGCTTTCCTCTGTCAAGATCGGCCATCAATTCCGGAAGTAGCTACGCCAGGCAGTGCCGCTGAGCGGCCCCGGCGCCCGGCGGAGGAGAGCACCATGGACCACCGATTCGATGTCACCGAGCGGTTCGCCGAGGGCGCGCAATTCATCGCGGGCAGCCTCCGCAGCGGCAGCTCCGGCCGTAGCCAGGACGTCGTCGACCCGGCGACCGGCGAGACGGTGTACTCCTACGAACTCGCAGGTACGGAGGATGTGGACGCCGCCGTGGCGGCCGCGGAGCGGGCCTTCGCCGAGTGGGGCACAGCCACCCCGGGTGAGCGCTCCGACACCCTGCACCGCTTCGCGGCGGCGCTCGCCGAGGACGCCGCCGACCTCGCCTTCGCCGAATCGCTGAACTGCGGAAAGCCGATCAAGCTCAGCAACGAGTTCGATGTGCCGGGGTCGGTCGACAACGCGGCGTTCTTCGCCGGCGCCGCCCGCCACCTGGAGGGCAAGGCGGCCGGCGAATACAGCGCCGACCACACCTCCGTCATCCGCCGCGAGCCCATCGGCGTCGTCGGCTCCATCGCGCCGTGGAACTATCCGCTGCAGATGGCCGCCTGGAAGGTGCTCCCGGCGATCGCCGCGGGCAACACCATCGTCCTCAAGCCCGCCGAGATCACCCCGCTGACCTCGCTGCTGTTCGCGCAGGCCGCGCAGCGCGCGGGGCTGCCGGACGGTGTGCTCAACATCGTCTCCGGGGCGGGCCGGGACGCTGGCGAGCACCTGGTGGGCCACCGCTCGGTCGCGATGACCTCCTTCACCGGCTCCACCGCCGTCGGCAAGCGCGTCGCCGAGATCGCCACCGGCACCGTCAAGCGGCTGCATCTGGAGCTCGGCGGGAAGGCCCCCTTCGTGGTCTTCGACGACGCCGACCTGGAGGCCGCCGTCCACGGCGCGGTCGCCGGCGCCCTGATCAACACCGGCCAGGACTGCACCGCCGCCACCCGCGCCTACGTCCAGCGCCCGCTCTACGACGCGTTCGTCAGCGGCGTCGCCGACCTGATGGCGACCGTACGGCTCGGCGACCCCTTCGACCCGTCCACCGACCTGGGCCCGCTGATCTCGCACGCCCAGCGCGACCGGGTGGCCGGTTTCGTCGACCGGGCGCGCGGCTACGCCACCGTCGTCACCGGCGGCGAGATCCCCGCGTTCGGCGACGGCAGGCTGGCCAAGGGCGCCTACTACCGGCCCACGCTGATCGCCGACGCCGCGCAGGACAGCGAGATCGTGCAGGCCGAGATCTTCGGCCCGGTGCTGGTCGTGCTGCCCTTCGACAGCGACGACGAGGGCATCGCGCTGGCCAACGACACCCCCTACGGGCTGGCCGCCTCCGCCTGGAGCCGGGACGTCTACCGCACCGGCCGCGCCACCCGCGAGATCAACGCGGGCTGCGTCTGGGTCAACGACCACATCCCGATCATCAGCGAGATGCCGCACGGCGGCGCCAAGGCGTCCGGTTTCGGCAAGGACATGTCGGCCTACTCCTTCGAGGAGTACACGCAGGTCAAGCATGTGATGTACGACAACACCGCGGTCGCCAGGAAGGACTGGCACCGGACGATCTTCGGGGACCGCCCGTAAGCGACCCGGCCTCACCGAGCCCCCACAGGCCCGCCCCCACCCGGGCCCCACCCCTGCGGCCAGCGCCGCGCGGCACCGTCACCACCGGCCGAGCGCCGGGCTCACCCCCGAAAGGGCACCGCGCATGGAGCACCACGAGCAGCCCGAACCCCTGTCCCCGGCCGAACTCGCCGCCGTCCGCCGCAGCGCGACCAACGGCCGGCTGGCCATGACCCGCCGCACACTGCTGCGCGCGGGCAGCGCCATGGCCGTCGCGGCCGGCGGCCTGGGGGCCCTCGGCGCCTGCGGCATCCCGCCCGCGGGCCGTACGGACGCCGGCAGCACCGCGGACCACTCCCGGGCGGAGAAGCGCCTGAACTTCTCCAACTGGACCGAGTACATGGACGTCAGCGACAACGGAAAGCGCCATCCGACGCTGGACGCCTTCACCCGGCGCAGTGGCATCGCCGTCAAGTACACCGAGGACATCAACGACAACGACGAGTTCTTCGGGAAGGTCCAGGCGCAGCTGGCGGCCGGCCAGGACACCGGCCGCGATCTGGTCGTGCTCACCGACTGGATGTGCGCGCGGATGATCTCCCTCGGCTGGATCCAGAAGCTGGACACGGCCAATCTGCCGCACGCCTACGCCAACCTCGCACCGCAGTTCCGCGACCCGGCCTGGGACCCGGGCCGGGCGCACTCCTATGTCTGGCAGGGCATCCCGGCGATCATCGCGTACAACAAGAAGGCCACCGGCGGCCGGAAGGTCGACTCGGTGAGCCAGTTGCTGGAGGACCCGCGGCTCAAGGGCCGGGTCGGCTTCCTCTCCGAGATGCGCGACAGCGTCGGGCTGACCCTGCTGGACATGGGCAAGAGCCCCGAGGACGTCACCGCGGACGACTTCGACGCGGCGATAGCCCGGCTCCAGAAGGGCGTCGACGCCAAGCAGATCCGCCGCTTCACCGGCAACGACTACACCACCGACCTCGACAAGGGCGACCTCGCCGCCTGTGTCGCCTGGGCCGGCGACATCGTCCAGCTCCAGAGCGACAACCCGGACATCGAGTACGCCATCCCCGAGTCCGGCTACATGACCTCCACCGACAACCTCATGGTGCCGAACAAGGCCCGCCACAAGCAGAACGCCGAGCGGCTCATCGACTACTTCTACGAGCCGAAGGTGGCCGCCCGGCTCGCGGCGTACATCAACTACGTCTGCCCCGTCGACGGCGTGCGCGACGAGCTTGCCAAGATCGACAAGAAAGCGGCGGACAACCCGCTGATCCTGCCGGACAAGGAGATGGCCGCCCGGTCCCACTCCTTCCGCGCGCTGAACGCCAAGGAGAGCAAGGAGTTCGCCCAGAAGTTCTCCGACCTCACCGGCGCCTGAGCCGCCCCGAGACCTGGGCCCCACGATCCCACCAGGCCCGCCCGAGCCGTTTCGCCCTCCGACCCACGGGACGACCGACATGACCCACTCCGCGACCCCCCAGAGCAGCGGCGGCGACGTCCGCCTCCACGGGATAAGCAAGACCTACGGCTCCTTCACCGCCGTTCATCCGCTCGACCTGACCGTCCCCGCGGGCTCCTTCTTCGCGCTGCTGGGCGCCTCGGGCTGCGGCAAGACCACCACCCTGCGGATGATCGCCGGACTGGAGGAGCCCACCACCGGGACCGTCGAGCTGTCGGGCCAGGACGTCACGGCCCTGCCGCCCTACAAGCGGCAGGTCAACACCGTCTTCCAGAACTACGCGCTCTTCCCGCACCTGGACATCTACGAGAACGTCGCCTTCGGGCTGCGCCGCCGCGGCATCAAGTCCGTCAAGAAGCAGGTCGAGGAGATGCTCGACCTCGTCCAGCTCGGCCCGATGGCGCGCCGCAAGCCGCAGCAGCTCTCCGGCGGCCAGCAGCAGCGCGTCGCGGTCGCGCGGGCGCTGATCAACCACCCCCAGGTGCTGCTGCTCGACGAGCCGCTCGGCGCCCTCGACCTCAAGCTGCGCCGCCAGATGCAGCTGGAGCTCAAGCGCATCCAGACCGAGGTCGGGATCACCTTCGTGCACGTCACCCACGACCAGGAGGAGGCCATGACGATGGCCGACACCGTGGCCGTGATGAACGGCGGCCGGGTCGAGCAGCTCGGCGCCCCCGCCGACCTCTACGAGAACCCCGCCACCACCTTCGTCGCCAACTTCCTGGGCACCTCCAACCTCATCGAGGCCGAGGTCGTCGAGGCCGGCGGCGAGGAACTGCTGCTCGCGGCCGCCGGCGCCAAGCTCCGGATGCCCGCCGCCCGATGCAGCGCGGCGGCCCGCACGGGCGGCAAGGTGCTGGCCGGCGTACGGCCGGAGAAGGTCGCGCTGAAGCACACCGACGACGCCGGGGCCTGTCCCGACGGCCACAACCGGCTGCCCGGCCGCATCAAGGACGCCAGCTTCATCGGCGTCTCCACGCAGTACGTCGTCGACGTGCCGGGCCTGGGCGAACTCGCCGTCTACGAGCAGAACATCGAGCGCGACGGCCGCCTCGTGCCCGGCGCGGAGGTCCTCGTGCACTGGAACCCGGCGCACACCTTCGGACTGGACGCCGCCCAGGACATCCAGGCCGGCGCGGACCTCGACGAGGAGGCCGCGTGACCCTCACCGAGACCCCCGTGCCACCGGACCGGCAGACCGAGTCCGCGCCCCCCAAGGCGCACCGGACGCCCGCCCGCAAGCGGCTCGTGCCCTACTGGCTGCTGCTGCCCGGCATCCTGTGGCTGCTCGTCTTCTTCGCCGCCCCGCTCGTCTACCAGGCGTCGACCTCGATCCAGACCGGCTCCCTCGAAGAGGGCTTCAAGGTCACCTGGCACTTCGCCACGTACTGGGACGCGCTCGGCGAGTACTGGCCGCAGTTCGTCCGCTCCGTGGGCTACGCCGCGGTGGCCACCGCGCTCTGCCTGCTCCTGGGCTACCCCCTGGCCTACCTCATCGCCTTCAAGGCGGGCCGCTGGCGCAACCTCGTGATGATCCTGGTCATCGCCCCGTTCTTCACCAGCTTCCTGATCCGCACGCTGGCCTGGAAGACGATCCTGGCCGACGCCGGACCGGTCGTCGGCGTCCTGAACTCCCTGCACGTGCTGGACGTGACCAGCTGGCTGGGCGTCACCGAAGGCCACCGGGTGCTGGCCACCCCGCTCGCGGTGGTCTGCGGACTGACCTACAACTTCCTGCCGTTCATGATCCTGCCGCTCTACACCTCGCTGGAGCGCATCGACCCGCGCCTGCACGAGGCCGCCGGCGACCTCTACGCCCGCCCGGCCACCACCTTCCGCCGGGTCACCTTCCCGCTGTCCATGCCCGGTGTCGTCGCCGGCACCCTGCTCACCTTCATCCCGGCGGCCGGTGACTACATCAACGCCGAACTGCTGGGCTCCACCGACCAGAAGATGATCGGCAACGTCATCCAGTCGCAGTTCCTGCGGGTCCTGGACTACCCGACCGCGGCCGCCCTCTCCTTCATCCTCATGGCGGCCATCCTCGCCATGGTCACGATCTACATCCGCAAGTCCGGGACGGAGGACCTGGTCTGATGGCGGCCACCGAAACGACGGCAACCCGACCGACCGCGGCCACGGCCGCCCGCCCGCCCGGCAAGGCCCTGCGCTGGCTGCGCCGCAACATCGTGGTGATCGCGGGCCTGTGCACGCTGGGCTATCTGATCCTGCCCAACGTCATCGTGCTGGTCTTCTCCTTCAACAAGCCCAACGGCCGCTTCAACTACCAGTGGCAGCGCTTCTCCACGGACGCCTGGGCCGATCCGTGCGGGGTCGCCGACCTGTGCGGCTCGCTGGGGCTGAGCCTGCAGATCGCCCTGTGGGCCACCCTCGGCGCGACCGCGCTCGGCACCATGATCGCCTTCGCGCTGGCCCGCTACCGCTTCCGCGCGCGGTCCTCCGTCAACACCCTGATCTTCCTGCCGATGGCCATGCCCGAGGTCGTCATGGCCGCCTCACTGGCGACCCTCTTCCTCAACATGGGCATCCAGTTCGGCTTCTGGACGATCCTCATCGCGCACATCATGTTCTGCCTGAGCTTCGTCGTCACCGCCGTCAAGGCACGCGTGATGAGCATGGACCCGCGGCTGGAGCAGGCCGCCCAGGACCTCTACGCCTCCCCGGTGCAGACCTTCCTGCGGGTGACGCTGCCGATCGCCGCGCCCGGAATCGCCGCCGGCGCCCTGCTGTCCTTCGCCCTGTCCTTCGACGACTTCATCATCACCAACTTCAATGCCGGCTCCACCGTGACCTTCCCCATGTTCGTCTGGGGATCGGCGCAGCGGGGCACGCCCGTTCAGATCAATGTCATCGGTACGGCGATGTTCCTGGTCGCCGTGCTGTGCGTAGTCGTCGGCCAACTGGCCGGGAACCGCCGCAACAGGCGCAAGAGGAGCTGAGAACCATGGCACGAGCTGCCATGAACCCGTCCCCCGTCCACGCACTCGCGGACGCCTCCCCCACCCCCTTCTGGCTGGACGATCCCGCCCGCCCCGAGGCCCTGCCGGCCCTCGTCGGCGACGAGACCTGCGATCTGCTGGTGGTCGGCGGCGGCTACTCGGGACTGTGGACCGCGCTGATCGCCAAGGAGCGCGACCCGCAGCGCGATGTGGTGCTCGTCGAGGGCGCCGAGATCGGCTGGGCCGCCTCCGGGCGCAACGGCGGCTTCTGCGCCGCCTCCCTCACCCACGGCCTCGGCAACGGCCTGGCCCGCTGGCCCGGCGAACTCGCCACGCTCGAAGAGCTGGGCATCCACAACCTCGACGCCATCGAGGACGCGGTCGCCCGCTACGGCATCGACTGCTCCTTCGAGCGCACCGGCGAGATCGACATCGCCACCGAGCCCCACCAGATCGCCGAGCTCAAGGAAGCCGCCAAGGACGCCGCCGAGCTCGGGCTGGACCGGCACACCTTCCTCGACCAGGACGAACTGCGCGCCGAGGTCGACTCACCGACCTTCCGCGCCGGCCTGTGGGACCGCGACGGCGTCGCCATGCTCAACCCCGCCCGCCTCGCCTGGGGCCTGAAGCAGGCATGCCTCGGCCTCGGCGTGCGCATCTACGAGCGCACCCGCGCCACCAAGCTGGCCTCCGAAGGGCTGGGCATGGCCGTCCGCACCCCCTACGGGCGGGTCTTCGCCCGCCATGTCGCGCTCGGCACCAACGCCTTCCCGTCCCTGGTCAAGCGGGTACGCCCGTACATCACCCCGGTCTACGACCACGCGCTGATGACCGAGCCGCTCTCCGAGGAGCAGCTCGCCGCCATCGGCTGGAAGAACCGCCAGGGCCTCTCCGACAGCAACAACCACTTCCACTACTTCCGCATCACCGCCGACCACCGCATCCTGTGGGGCGGCTACGACATCGTCTACCGCTACGGCGGCGGCGTACGGGCCGAGTACGACCACCACCCGGCCACCTACGAGAAGCTCGCCCGGCACTTCTTCCGCTGCTTCCCGCAGCTGGAGGGCCTGCGCTTCAGCCACGCCTGGGGCGGCGCCATCGACACCTGCTCCCGCTTCTCGGCCTTCTTCGGCACCGCGCACGCCGGCCGGGTCGCCTACGCGGCCGGGTACACCGGGCTCGGCGTGGGTGCCACCCGCTTCGGCGCCGAGGTGATGCTCGATCTGCTCGCCGGGGAGCGCACCGAGCGCACCGAACTGGAGATGGTCCGCAGCAAGCCGCTGCCCTTCCCGCCCGAGCCGCTGCGCTGGGCGGGCATCGGCATCACCCAGTGGTCGATGACCCGCGCCGACACCCACGGCGGTCGCCGCAACCTGTGGCTGAAGGGCATGGACAAGCTGGGCCTGGGGTTCGACAGCTGACACAAGGGACGGGCGGACGCGATGCGTTGACGCTCGCCGGGGGCGCGTGGCGGTGGTTGCGCGCCCTCGACGGGTCGCCCCGCGGCCGCCCGCCCGCTCCGCCGGACCGGCCGACCGCGTCAGCGTCCGCCGCCCGCCGCACCGCCGTCGTGCGCCGCACCGCTGTCGTCCGTCGCCCGGTCCCACCGGCCGCACACCGCGCACCACGCCGCGAGCAGCACGCCGGCCAGGCACCAGCTGCCGAGTACGTCCAACGGCCAGTGGTAGCCGCGGCGCACCAGCCCGACGCCGACGCCGAGCGTGAGCAGGACGGCCCCGGCGGCGGGCGCGAGCGTGCGGGCGCGGGTGGCCCGGCTTCCCGCCCGCCCTTGCTGACCCCGGGTCAGCAGCAGCGCGGCCACGCCGTAGGCGACCGCCGCCGTGGCGCCGTGGCCCGAGGGGTAGAAGCCGTCGTGCCCGGCACCGGCCATCGCGGGCGGGCCCGGCCGGGCGAGCCAGAGCTTGAGCGGGGCGACCAGTGCCGGTACCGCGGCCGGTGCCAGCGCGGCGGCGAGCGGCGGCAGCCACCAGCGTGCGACGGGGCCCTCGTGTGTCGCGGCCCGGCTCCTCCCGCGCCACCCCCGCCACGCGGCCCACACCACCACCATCAGCAGCACGGGCACCGCGACCGTCGCATTACCGAGGTCGGCGAGGAACTCGGCGGCGGAGGACGGGATCGCACCGGCGGCGACGGCGCGGCCCAGGCGCTCGTCGAGGGCGCGCAGCGGGCCGTGGCCGGCCACCTGCCAGGTGAGCACGGCGAAGAGGGCCGCACTGGCGAGTGCGACCAGCAGCGGTGAGAGGCGGCGTGGGCCCCGGGCCGAGCGGTCCGGCGAGCCGGGAGAGGACGGGCCGGGAGAGAGCCGGCCGGAAGAAGGGATCGGCCGCCCCGGAACAGGGGGGGTGGTTCCGAGGCGGCCGCGCTGATCGGTGTCCCGCGCGCCCCGGGGGGTATGGGGCGAGCGGACATCCGATCGGTGAGGATTCCCAGAGCCCCCCATTCCAGGGGTTCCGGTGTCGTGCGCGAGGGCACGGCCAGATCGGAGCCGGGGAAGCGCCGACCGGGCGTCGCCCGCAGTCCCCTGCGAGCGGGGTGTTTCTCTCATCTGCAGAAACCGTACGGCACGGCGAGCGCACCGGACAGCCGCATCACCCGGCCGCCATTGGCCCCGCACATCTTCTTCACGCCGTACGTCCAGCTACGCGCGTCCGCCTCGACGGCGGGCGGATCGCCGCCCCCGGGCGGGCGAACGGGCGTGGCCCGGGGCGCGGCACCGGCCGCACCCCGGGCCACGCCGGGAACCCTTCGGCGGACCGCCTGGCCCGCTCTGGATCAGATCTTGGCGAACGCCGCCTCAAGGATGTCCAGGCCCTCGTTGAGCAGGTCCTCGCCGATGACCAGCGGGGGCAGGAAGCGCAGCACATTGCCGTACGTACCGGTCGTCAGCACCAGCAGGCCCTCCTGGTGGCAGGCCCTGGCGAGCGCGCCGGTGGCCTCCGGGTTGGGGTCCTTGGAGCCGGACTTGACCAGCTCGATCGCGATCATCGCGCCGCGGCCGCGGACCTCGCCGATGACGTCGTACTTCTCGGCCATCGCGGTCAGCCGGGCCTTCATGACCTCGCCGATCCGCAGGGCCTTGGCGTTCAGGTCCTGCTCGCGCATGGTTTCGAGGGAGCCGAGCGCCGCGGCGCAGGCCACCGGGTTGCCGCCGTACGTACCGCCGAGACCGCCCGCGTGCGCGGCGTCCATGATCTCCGCGCGGCCGGTCACGGCGGCCAGCGGCAGACCGCCGGCGATGCCCTTGGCCGTGGTGATCAGGTCCGGCACGATGCCCTCGTCCTCGCACGCGAACCACTGGCCCGTACGGCAGAAGCCGGACTGGATCTCGTCCGCGACGAAGACGATCCCGTTCTCCTTCGCGAAGTCGGCGATGGCGGGCAGGAAGCCCTTCGCCGGCTCGATGAAACCGCCCTCACCGAGCACCGGCTCGATGATGATCGCCGCGACGTTCTCCGCGCCGACCTGCTTGGTGATCTGCGAGATGGCCTGCTCGGCGGCCTCCTGCGCGCAGTTCTCCGGGCCGGTCAGCCAGCGGTAGGGGTAGGCGAGGGGGACGCGGTAGACCTCGGGGGCGAACGGGCCGAAGCCGTGCTTGTACGGCATGTTCTTGGCGGTCAGCGCCATGGTGAGGTTCGTCCGGCCGTGGTAGCCGTGGTCGAACACGACCACGGCCTGCCGCTTGGTGTACGCACGCGCGATCTTGACGGCGTTCTCGACGGCCTCCGCACCGGAGTTGAACAGCGCCGACTTCTTGGCGTGGTCGCCCGGGGTCAGCTCGGCCAGCTGCTCGCAGACCTCGATGTACGGCTCGTACGGCGTCACCATCGCACAGGTGTGGGTGAAGTCGGCGAGCTGCGCGGTGGCCCGGCGCACGACCGCCTCCGCGCTGTTGCCCACCGAGGTCACCGCGATGCCCGAACCGAAGTCGATCAGGGAGTTGCCGTCCACGTCCTCCAGGACGCCACCGCCCGCGCGCTTGACGAAGACGGGCAGCACGGCCCCGACGCCGGCGGCCACCGTGGCCTGCTTACGGGCCCACAGCTCCTGCGACTTCGGGCCGGGGATCGCGGTGACGACGCGACGCTCCTGGGGGAGGCCGGGGCCTCCGGACAGTTCGGTCATGGCAGTCTCCTGGGGTGGAACGAGGACGTACAGAGGTCTTTTCTCGCAGGTTAGGGGCGGCCGGGTGGGTCTGGCATGTTCCGTTCGGGAGAAGTGCGCGTGTTGCGTTGTCCGCACCGGACATAGCGAGCGACGACGGCCAGTAGATTGAGCGACGGCGCGCCGGGCAGCGGTGGGCGGGAACGCGGGCATGACAATGGCAGGGCGGCCGCCGACGACACATCAGCCGGCCCGCCCACGCACCAGGCCACGGCTCAAGGGGGACAAGGGCACCGGATGGACACCGAGGGCACGCACGACGCACGTAACACCGCTCACCAGCCGGCCGGCGGTGCGCACCGGTCCGAACCCACGGTGCCGCGCCCCGCGGCGCCACCCGCGGAGTCGGCCAGCGCACCGCGCACACCGCCACCGCCGAGCGCTCCGCCCGGTGTGCCCGCCATGCCCGCGGTCCCGCCCGCCGCTCCGGCCGCCGGGCCCGCCGCGTGCGAGCCGGCGTTGCTGGCCTGGCTGCGCAGTGCCCGGCCAGCGTCGGCGCCGGGGATCTGGACCTTCGGGCACCTCCCCCGGCCCGCGGAGGAGCCCGACCGCATCCCCGGACGGCAGTTGGTCGTCGGCGCGGTCATCTCGTTCCTGTGCGGATGGCTGGTGTGGTCGCTGCTGTGGAACGGCTACCTGGGCGACTACTGGCTCCTGCCGTTGCTCCTGCTGACACCGGATTCCTGGCGGGAGGCCGGCGGCGACCAGATGAACTACGTCTGGGCCGCGTACCTCTACAACGGGCTCGTGGTGGCGCTCCTGGCCACGATCTTCGGCCGCCTGGGCCGCTGGCCCGAACTCGCCCGCCGCTCCCTGGGACCGCTCGTCCGCCGCCTTCGCTCCTCGGCTCCCGCCCCCACGCCCCAGCCCGCCGCCGACCCGGCGCAGTGGCCCGAACTGCGCGCCCACGGTGCCCCGGACGCGGCCGACAAGCTCGCCACCGAGGCCCGCGCCGGCCGGATGAACGATGTGGACGTGGCGCGGATCGAGCGCGCCTGGGGCTCGGTGCGCTCCGGCAGGAACTCCCTGTCCTCCTTCACCGACACCGTGCTCCGGCACGGCGCGGCGGCCTGTGCGCACCCCTCGGGGCAGCGCGACCTGCCCCGCCGGACCGCGCACCACGACCTGCTCGCCCGTCAGGTCCGTATCGGTACCGCCGTCGACCACATCCGCAACCCCTACCAGCACCGCGGGGTCGGCTGCGCCCTGGAGCCGGACCTGCTGGGCACTTCGCTGCTCGCGGTCGGCCCCGCCGGCAGCGGCAAGACCACCCGCGTCGTCAAGCCGGTCGTGGAGTCGATGTGCCTGCAGGCGTTGGCCGGGCAGTGCGCGGTGATCGCGGTCGGGCCGGCCGGATCCGACCTCGGTCCCGATGACGCGTTCGACGTGGTGATCCGGGTCGGCCGCCCGGACCCGGAGTGCGACCTCGATCTCTACGGCGGCACCACCGACCCCGACGAGGCGGCCGGCATCCTGGCCGAGGCGCTGGTGGGTGACCTCGCCGAGCAGCTGCCCGGTGGCGACAGTCGACGCGCGGCCACCGTGCTGGCCCAGTTGCTGGGGCCCTTCCGGGCCGCGCACGACCGCTTCCCCACCGTGCCCGAGCTGCGCGAACTGCTGGACGGCGCGCCCGAGGCGATCGCCGCGCTGCGCACCTGTCTGGAGGACTCCGGCGCCCACACCCTGCTGCGCGAACTGGACGCCCGGGCCCGTCAGTCGCAGCGCGCCGGCGATCTCGCCGTCCTGCTCGCCGACCGCATCGCCCTGCTGGACCGGCCCGCCTTCGCGGCGTACTTCGACCCGACCGGGCGTACCCGCCAGGTCTCGCTGCGGTCCCTCGACCATCCGCTGCGGGTCCGCATCGAACTGCCCGAACGCGGCCATGCGGAGGCTTCCCGGATCCTCGCCCGTCTCGTCCTCGCGCAGTTCACCGAGTGCGCGGTGGCACGTACCGACCGCTCCCTGTTCGCCTGCCTGGTGCTGGACGAGGCCGCGCACACCGTCACCGCCGAGGCGCTGCGCGGACTGCAGCGGCTGCGCTCGGCGAACGCCGGTGTGGTGCTGACGCTGCGCTCCCTGGACGACGTCCGTGACGCGCTGCGCGGCACGCTGCTCGGCGCCGTCGGCTGCCGGATGGCGTTCGCGGGCGTGACGACCTGGGACGGTGCGCGGTTCGCCGAGGTCTGGGGCAAGGAATGGGTGGAGACCCGTGACGTCACCGACCGGCAGATCATCGCCGAGGGCGCCGCGATGAAGGCCTTCCACGTCGTCCGCCACCTGGTCACCGGCAAGGCGGCCACCGCCAAGGCGGTCACCGTACGCACCGTGGAACGCGAGCGCTGGTCCGCCTCCGACCTCGCGAACTCCGTCCCGGCCGGGCATGCGGTGCTGTCGGTGACGTCGGTGGCGGGGGAGCACGCCCCACCCGTCCTAGTAGACCTCCGCTCCTGACCACCCCCTGGCTTCGTGCCCGGATGCCGGTCGTCCCCGGGGGGCCGGCCGGTGTTCTGCCGGTCGGCGGGCGGCCTTGGCCGCGGTGGGGGCTCCCCGGATTCGTCCGCTGAGGCAGAATCGACACGGGCCGTTCATACGGGGCGGTGCACACCATCGGTGGTCGCCCCGGCCATCGCCGTTGTCGAAGCCATCGAAGGTCTCATGCCGCACACCCTCGCTTCCCTGGTCAACCACACCGCGCTCAAGCTGACCGTGCTCGCGGGCGAGGAGCGGCTGGATGTCCCGGTGCGCTGGGCGCATGCCAGTGAGCTGATCGATCCGGTGCCCTACATGGAGGGCGGGGAGCTGCTGCTGATCACCGCGCTCAAGCTGGACGCGGAGGACGCGGAGGCGACCCGCCGGTATGTGCGGCGGGTCGCGGAGGCCGGTGTGGTCGGGCTGGGCTTCGCGGTCGGGGTGAACTACGAGGACGTTCCCCAGCCGCTGGTCGAGGCGGCGCGGGAGCAGGGGCTGCCGCTGCTCGGGGTGCCGCGCAGGACGCCGTTCATCGCGATCAGCAAGGCGGTCTCGGCCGCGGTCGCCGCGGACCAGTACCGGGCGGTCACGGCGGGGTTCGAGGCGCAGCGGGAGCTGACCCGGGCCGCGCTCAGCGCGGAGGGGCCGGCCGAGCTGCTGGCCCGGCTCGCCGCGCATCTGAACGGCTGGGCCGCGCTGTACGACGCGTCGGGGGCCGTGGTGGCCGCCGCCCCGGACTGGGCGGCGCGGCGCGCGGCCCACCTCAAGGACGACGTGGCGCGGCTGCGCGGGCGGCCCGCGCCCGCCAGCTCGGTGGTCAGCGACACCGACGGCGACGACCGGGTGGAGCTGCAGTCGCTGGGGACCGGGCGCCGGGCCCGCGGTGTGCTCGCGGTGGGTACCGGCGCTCCGCTGGGGACGGCCGAGCGCTACGCCGTGCACTCCGCGGTCGCGCTGCTGACGCTGACCACCGAGCGGTCCCGGGCGCTGCAGGACGCCGAGCAGCGGCTGGGCGCCGCGGTGCTCAAGATGCTGCTGGCGGGGGAGCCGGACCATGCGCGGGCGGTCGCGGGACGGCTCTACGGGGGGCTGCTGGACGCCCCGTTCCGGGTGGTGGTCGCCGAGCCCGCGGCGGCCGACGACCAGCCGTCGCCGGGCGAGGCCGCGGCGGCCGGTTCCGCCGGGGTGCTGGACGCGCTCGCCGACGCGATGGACTCCGCCGCCGCCCGGACCGGCGAGGCGGTGCTCGCCGTCCCGGACGGCGACCGGCTGATCGTGCTGGTCGCGGACGGCGGCGCGGCGGCCGACGCCTGCGCCGCGTACGCGGCCGAGGCCGAGGCCCGGGCCGGTGCGCAGGCGCGCTCGGGCGGGCGGCCGGGGCGGGCCGAGGCGGCGCACGGCGGTGCCGGCGTGGCCGTCGGACTGTCCGCGCCGACCGGCCCGACGGCCGCCGCGAACGCCTACCGGCAGGCCGAGCAGGCGCTGTCGGTGGCCCGGCGGCGCGGGCGCGCCCTGGTCGAGCACGAGGACGTGGCGGCCGGATCGGTGCTGCCGCTGCTCGCCGACGACGCGGTGCGGGCGTTCGCGGACGGGCTGCTGCGGGCGCTGCGCGAGCACGACGCGACCGGCCGCGGCGACCTGGTGGAGTCCCTGCGCGCCTGGCTGGCCCGGCACGGCCAGTGGGACGCGGCCGCCGCCGACCTGGGCGTCCACCGGCACACGCTGCGCTATCGGATGCGGCGGGTGGAGGAGATCCTGGGGCGCTCGCTGGACGACGCGGACGTACGGATGGAGCTGTGGCTGGCCCTGAAGGCCACCTCGGCGCCCCAGGGGGAGTAGGGCCCGCCCGCCCGCACGGGGAACCCGCGCCTCCGCCCGCTCCACGGCGGAGAGACACACCCCCTGATTTCTACGCTTCGGACAAACGCCATGGCGGCGCCGCACCCCTACCGTGGTGGCAGACCCACCACCGCACAGCCGCTCGCTGAGCGATGCGCACCACTCACCACTTCTGAAGGGCCGGGTTCCACTGTGCCGATCCCCACTGATGCAGCCCCCACCGCCTTCTGGCTCGCCGGCCGCAAGGCCACCGGCGAGGCCACCTTCGATGTCACCTCCCCCTGGGACGGACGTCTCGTGGGCACGGTGAGCGTTCCCACCGAGGCCCAGGTCGAGGAGGCCGTCGCCGCCTCCGTCGCGGTCCAGGACGAGTTCGCGGCGACCCCCGCGCACGTCCGCGCCGCCGCCCTGGACCATGTGCAGCGCCGGCTGGTGGAGCGTACGGAGGAGATCGCCCGGCTGATCTCCGCCGAGAACGGCAAGCCCATGAAGTGGGCCCGCGGCGAGGTCGGCCGGGCGGTGTCGGTGTTCCGCTTCGCGGCCGAGGAGGCCCGCCGCTTCAACGGCGGCGAGGCCCAGCGCCTGGACACCGACGCGGGCGGCGCCGGCCGGCTCGCGCTGACCCGCCGCTTCCCGCGCGGCACGGTCCTGGGCATCGCGCCGTTCAACTTCCCGCTGAACCTCTGCGCCCACAAGATCGCCCCGGCCATCGCCGCCGGCGCCCCGATCATCCTCAAGCCGGCCCCGGCCACCCCGCTCTCCGGTCTGATCCTCGGCGAGCTGCTGGCCGAGACCGACCTGCCGGCCGGTTCCTGGTCGATCCTCCCGGTGCCCAACGACCGGATGCCGGCGCTGGTCCAGGACGAGCGGCTGCCGGTCGTCTCCTTCACCGGCTCCGAGAAGGTCGGCTACGCGATCCTGGACTCGGTGCCGCGCAAGCACTGCACCCTGGAGCTCGGCGGCAACGGCGCGGCCGTCGTGCTGCCCGACTGGTCCTCCGAGGCGGACCTGGACTGGGCGGCGCAGCGGATCGCCATCTTCTCCAACTACCAGGGCGGTCAGTCCTGCATCTCGGTGCAGCGGGTCATCGCCGACGCGTCCGTGTACGACCGGCTCGTGCCGAAGATCGTGGCGGCCGTCGAGGCGCAGGTCACCGGCGACCCGTCGGACGACGCGACCGAGGTCGGCCCGCTGGTGAACGAGGACGCGGCCAAGCGCGTCGAGTCCTGGGTGGACGAGGCCGTCGAGCGCGGTGCGAAGCTGCTCGCCGGCGGCAAGCGCGACGGCGCCTCCTACGCGCCGACCGTCCTCGCGGACGTGCCCGCCGACGCCACCCTCGCCTGCGAGGAGGTCTTCGGCCCGGTGCTCACCCTCACCAAGGTCGACGGTGTGGACGAGGCGTTCGCGGCCGTCAACGACTCCAAGTTCGGCCTCCAGGCCGGTGTCTTCACGCATGACACCCAGACCGCCTTCCGCGCCCACCGCGCGCTGGAGGTCGGCGGCGTGGTCATCGGCGATGTGCCGTCCTACCGCGCCGACCAGATGCCGTACGGCGGCGTCAAGCAGTCCGGCGTGGGCCGCGAGGGCGTGCGCTTCGCGATGGACGACTACACCTACGAGCGGGTCCTGGTCCTCACCGGCCTGGCCCTCTGACCCACCCCGACCCGGTCCGGACCGGTGGACAGCGACGGCCGTGCCTTGGGCCGTATCACCGTCCGGACCCGGCCGGCGCACCCCCCGGCGCCGGCCCCGACGCGGCGCGCTCCGGCACCCTGTTTCCGGAGCGCGCCGCGTCCCCCTTCACCCGGCATCCACACCCCCGTCCTGCCGGATCTCGACCGTACGGCGCGGACCTGCGCGGTCGCCTCGTGTCGGAGGCGGAGTCGCGGCTGTGCCTTTGGGGGGAGGCGTCCGCGCACGTACAACCAGCGCGGTATGCCGCACCCCCCGAAGGGCTGATGCGGCGGGTCCGGTTCCGGATCGTGCCGGGGCGTATGCGCCGCATGGCCGGGACGCACCGTCCGCCCCGCTCCCTCCCGTACCTCCAGTGGTGCAACCCGCGCGGATCGGGTAACTCTCACAAGTAGCGCTGTCCAGCGGCCGACCGGCCCGCCGGCGCAGAACTGCCGACCCCGCGGCGAGGTGAGCTCCTGATGACCGCTCCATCCATCCGCAACGTTTCCGAGCGCGAAGCACGCCAGGTCGCCGAGGCGGCCCGCGAGCAGGACTGGCGCAAGCCCAGCTTCGCCAAGGAACTGTTCCTGGGGCGCTTCCGGCTCGACCTCATCCATCCGCACCCCACCCCGGCGGCCGACGACGTGCGCCGCGGGGAGAAGTTCCTCGCCACCCTGCGGGACTTCTGCGAGACGGAGGTCGACGGCGCCCGGATCGACCGCGAGGGGCAGATCCCGGACGAGACGGTCGCGGGGCTCAAGGCGCTCGGCGCGCTCGGCATGAAGATCGACCCGAAGTACGGCGGCCTCGGGCTCACCCAGGTGTACTACAACCGGGCCCTGTCGCTGGTCGGCACGGCCAGTCCCGCCATCGGCGCGCTGCTCTCCGCGCACCAGTCGATCGGCGTACCGCAGCCGCTGAAGCTGTTCGGTACCCAGCAGCAGAAGGATGCCTTTCTGCCGCGGCTGGCCCGTACGGACATCTCGGCGTTCCTGCTGACCGAACCCGACGTCGGCTCGGACCCGGCCCGCCTGGCGACGGTGGCCGTCCCGGACGGCGAGGACTACGTGCTCGACGGCGTGAAGCTGTGGACCACCAACGGCGTGGTAGCCGACCTGCTGGTGGTGATGGCGCGGGTGCCCGCCTCCGAGGGGCACAAGGGCGGCATCACCGCCTTCGTCGTCGAGGCCGATTCGCCCGGCATCACGGTCGAGAACCGCAACGCCTTCATGGGGCTGCGCGGCCTGGAGAACGGCGTGACCCGCTTCCACCGGGTACGGGTCCCCGCCGCCCACCGCATCGGCCCCGAGGGCGCCGGCCTGAAGATCGCCCTGACCACCCTGAACACCGGGCGGCTCTCGCTGCCCGCGATGTGCGTGGGCTCCGGCAAGTGGTGTCTGAAGATCGCCCGGGAGTGGTCCGCGGCCCGCGAGCAGTGGGGCCGGCCGATCGCCAGGCACGAGGCCGTCGGCGCCAAGATCTCCTTCATCGCCGCGACCACCTTCGCCCTCGAAGCGGTCGTCGACCTCTCCTCCCAGATGGCCGACGAGAACCGCAACGACATCCGGATCGAGGCCGCGCTCGCCAAGCTCTACGGCTCCGAGATGGGCTGGCTGATGGCCGACGAACTGGTCCAGATCCGCGGCGGCCGCGGCTTCGAGACCGCCGACTCGCTCGCCGCCCGCGGCGAACGCGCCGTTCCGGCCGAGCAGATGCTGCGCGATATGCGCATCAACCGGATCTTCGAGGGCTCCACGGAGATCATGCATCTGCTGATCGCCCGGGAGGCGGTGGACGCGCATCTGTCCGTCGCCGGCGATCTCATCGACCCCGACAAGTCCCTCGTCGACAAGGGCCGGGCGGCGGCCAGGGCCGGTGGGTTCTACGCCCGCTGGCTGCCCAAGCTCGTCGCCGGACCCGGCCAACTCCCGCGCACCTACCAGGAGTTCGGGCGGCTCGCGGAGCATCTGCGGTATGTCGAGCGGACCTCCCGCAAGCTCGCCCGCTCCACCTTCTACGCGATGTCGCGCTGGCAGGGCCGGATGGAGACCAAGCAGGGCTTCCTCGGCCGGATCGTCGACATCGGCGCCGAACTCTTCGCGATGAGCGCCGCCTGCGTACGCGCCGAGCATCTGCGCGAGACCGGTGAACACGGCCGCGAGGCGCAGCAGCTGGCCGACGTGTTCTGCCGGCAGGCCCGGATCCGCGTCGAGGAGCTGTTCGGCCGGCTGTGGACGAACACGGACGAACTCGACCGCAAGGTCGTCTCGGGAGTCCTCGACGGCAGCTACAGCTGGCTGGAGGAGGGCGTCATCGACGCCAGCGGCGAAGGCCCCTGGATCGCCGACGCCACCCCGGGCCCGAGCCGGACGGACAACGTCCGCCGGCCCCTGGGCTGAGCCACCCCGCCGGGGCCCGTCCGCGAAGATCCGCCGGGCGGGCCCCGCACTTGTGCGGCCAGGTGTCCACGGCACCCCGGCGACCGGCCACAATGGACCACATGACGGACTCCCTCGCCCATCCGCTCCTGCGCTTCGAGCCGGCCGCCGGCGACCCCGACGGCCCGCGCCGGATCGTGATCCTCGGCTCGACCGGCTCGATCGGCACCCAGGCGATCGACATCGTGCTGCGCAACCCCGACCGCTTCCGGGTGACGGCGCTCTCGGCCGCCGGCGGCCGGACCGAGCTGCTCGCCGAGCAGGCGCACCGGCTGCGGGTGGCCACCGTCGCGGTGGCGCGCGAGGACGCCGTTCCCGCGCTGCGCGCGGCGCTGGCCGCCCGGTACGGCGCGGGCGAGCCGCTGCCCGAGATCCTGGCCGGCCCCGACGCGGCCACCGAACTGGCGGCCTCCCCCTGCCACACCGTCCTCAACGGCATCACGGGCTCCATCGGCCTCGCCCCGACCCTGGCCGCCCTGAAGGCGGGCCGGGTGCTGGCCCTGGCCAACAAGGAGTCGCTGATCGTCGGCGGACCGCTGGTCAAGGAGATCGCCCGGCCCGGCCAGATCATCCCCGTCGACTCCGAGCACTCCGCGCTCTTCCAGGCGCTGACCGGCGGCGACCGCGCCGAGGTCCGCAAGCTCGTCGTCACCGCCTCCGGCGGCCCGTTCCGCGGCCGCACCCGGCGCGAACTGGCCGAGGTCACGCCCGAGCAGGCGCTGGCCCACCCCACCTGGTCCATGGGCCCGGTCGTCACCATCAACTCCGCGACCCTGGTCAACAAGGGCCTGGAGGTCATCGAGGCGCATCTGCTCTTCGACGTCCCCTTCGACCGCATCGAGGTGGTCGTCCACCCGCAGTCCTACATCCACTCGATGGTGGAGTTCACCGACGGCTCCACCCTCGCCCAGGCCAGCCCGCCCGACATGCGGATGCCGATCGCGCTGGGCATCGGCTGGCCCGAGCGGGTCCCGGACGCCGCCCCGGGCGTGGACTGGACGAAGGCGCAGACCTGGGAGTTCTTCCCGCTCGACGAGGCGGCCTTCCCGTCCGTCCCGCTGGCCCGCCACGTCGGTGATCTGGGCGGCACCGCCCCGGCCGTCTTCAACGCGGCGAACGAGGAGTGCGTGGATGCGTTCCTCAAGGGCGGGCTGCCGTTCACAGGGATTGTGGATACCGTCGCTGAAGTGGTCGCCGAGCACGGGACGCCGGCCAGGGGAACCTCCCTGAGCGTGGCGGACGTCCTGGAGGCGGAGACCTGGGCGCGCGCCCGCGCCCGCGAACTGGCCGCCCGTGCGGCACGGACACCTTCGGAGGCTCGCGTATGACGACCTGGATGACCATTCTCGGCATAGTCGTCTTCGTCGTCGGCCTGCTGTTCTCCATCGCCTGGCACGAGCTCGGCCACCTCTCCACGGCCAAGATGTTCGGTATCCGCGTGCCGCAGTACATGGTGGGCTTCGGGCCGACGCTCTTCTCCCGTAAGAAGGGCGACACCGAGTACGGCATCAAGGCCATCCCGCTCGGCGGCTATATCCGCATGATCGGGATGTTCCCGCCCGGGGACGACGGGAAGCTGCAGGCCCGCTCCACCTCGCCGTTCCGCGGGATGATCGAGGACGCCCGCTCGGCGGCCTTCGAGGAGCTGCAGCCCGGCGACGAGAAGCGGCTCTTCTACACGCGCAAGCCCTGGAAGCGCGTCATCGTGATGTTCGCCGGGCCGTTCATGAACCTGGTCCTGGCGGTCGTGATCTTCATGAGCGTGCTGATGGGCTTCGGCATCAACACCCAGACCACCCAGGTCGGCTCCGTCTCGGACTGTGTGATCTCGGCCGCCGCCAAGACCGACAAGTGCCCCACGGGTGCCAAGGACTCGCCGGCCAAGGCCGCGGGACTGCGCGCCGGCGACAAGATCGTCTCGTTCAACGGCCGCGCCGTCCCGGACTGGGGCACCCTCCAGCAGCAGATCCGCGACACCACCGGGCCCGCGACGCTGGTCGTCGAGCGGCACGGCGTCCGCAAGACCCTGCACGCCGATCTGATCGAGAACAAGGTCGCCAAGACCGACGGGCACGGCGGCTATGTCGCCGGCGAGTTCGTCACCGCCGGGTTCCTCGGCTTCACCCCGGCCAGCGGCGTCGTCCCGCAGACCTTCGGCCAGTCCGTGGACCGCATGGGCAACATGGTCGAGCAGGGCGTCTCCTCGCTGGTCCACCTGCCCGCCAAGGTCCCGGACCTGTGGGACGCGGCCTTCAACGGCGGCGAGCGCAAGCAGGACTCCCCGATGGGCGTGGTCGGCGCGGCCCGGGTCGGCGGAGAGGTCTTCTCGCTGGACATCCCGCCGGAGCAGCGGGTGGCGACCATGCTCTTCCTGGTCGCCGGCTTCAACCTCTCGCTGTTCCTGTTCAACATGCTGCCGCTGCTGCCGCTGGACGGCGGGCACATCGCCGGCGCGGTGTGGGAGTCGATCCGCCGGGCCTTCGCCAAGATCGTCCGGCGTCCGGACCCCGGCCCCTTCGACGTCGCCAAGCTGATGCCGGTCGCCTACGTGGTCGCCGGGATCTTCATCTGCTTCACGCTCCTGGTGCTCGTCGCGGACGTGGTGAACCCCGTGAAACTGACCTGACGGAGATTGTCCACATCACGGGTTCGGCGACGGTCGGGCACCTCCGCGGCGTTTGGAGGTGCCCGACCGTCCCCTTTCGGGGGGCCTCAGGGGAGCGATGTGCCTCCCGCAACCCTTGTGCCGTAACCTCGAAGGCCGGAGCCCGCCGATTCGGGACCTTGATCCATACCTTGGGGTTGCTCGCCAGATGACTGCCATTTCACTGGGAATGCCGGACGTACCGACCAAGCTGGCCGACCGCCGGGTCAGCCGGAAGATCCACGTCGGTCCGGTCGCCGTGGGCGGGGACGCACCGGTCTCGGTGCAGTCGATGACGACGACGCGGACGTCCGACATCGGTGCGACGCTGCAGCAGATCGCCGAGCTGACGGCCTCCGGCTGCCAGATCGTCCGGGTCGCCTGCCCGACCCAGGACGACGCCGACGCGCTGCCGGTGATCGCCCGGAAGTCCCAGATCCCGGTCATCGCGGACATCCACTTCCAGCCGAAGTACGTCTTCGCCGCCATCGACGCCGGCTGCGCCGCGGTCCGCGTCAACCCCGGCAACATCAAGCAGTTCGACGACAAGGTCAAGGAGATCGCCAAGGCGGCCGGCGACGCCGGCACCCCCATCCGGATCGGCGTCAACGCCGGCTCCCTCGACCGCCGCCTGCTCCAGAAGTACGGCAAGGCGACCCCCGAGGCGCTGGTGGAGTCCGCGCTGTGGGAGGCGTCCCTCTTCGAGGAGCACGGCTTCCGCGACATCAAGATCTCGGTCAAGCACAACGACCCGGTCGTGATGGTCAACGCCTACCGCCAGCTCGCCGCCCAGTGCGACTACCCCCTCCACCTCGGCGTCACCGAGGCCGGCCCCGCCTTCCAGGGCACCATCAAGTCCGCGGTCGCCTTCGGCGCGCTGCTCAGCGAGGGCATCGGCGACACCATCCGCGTCTCGCTGTCCGCGCCGCCCGCCGAGGAGGTCAAGGTCGGCATCTCCATCCTGGAGTCGCTCAACCTCCGCCAGCGCCGGCTGGAGATCGTCTCCTGCCCGTCCTGCGGCCGCGCCCAGGTCGACGTCTACAAGCTCGCCGACGAGGTCACCGCCGGCCTGGAGGGCATGGAGGTGCCGCTGCGGGTCGCCGTCATGGGCTGCGTCGTCAACGGCCCCGGCGAGGCCCGCGAGGCCGACCTCGGCGTCGCCTCCGGCAACGGCAAGGGCCAGATCTTCGTCAAGGGCGAGGTCATCAAGACCGTCCCCGAGTCGAAGATCGTCGAGACCCTCATCGAGGAGGCCATGAAGATCGCCGAGCAGATGGAGAAGGACGGCATCGCCTCCGGCGAGCCGACCGTCGCCGTCGCCGGCTGACCCGCGCCGCACCACCGCAGAGCCCCGCCGCCCGCCCCGGGCCGCGGGGCTCACGCATGCTCGATCCGGCCGCCGCCGGGACGGGCGCCGGGCCGCGGACCATCCCGCGCCGCCCGTCCCGCCGCGGGCCGGGTGCTCCCGCGCGCAGGGAGGTAAGGTGCCAAGAACTGCTCCCGCCTGGCCTCCCAGGCCCGTAACGGTGAGGCATTCCGACACGTGCTGACGACCACGACCATCAAGGTCCTCGAACCCGGGGAGCTCGATGACGCGCTCGCGGTGCTCGACCGCGACCCGGTCGCCAACGCCTTCGTCGCCGCCCGCGTACAGATCGCCGGCCTCGACCCCTGGCGGCTGGGCGGCGAGATGTGGGGCTGGTACGTCGGCGGCCGCCTGGAATCGCTCTGCTACGCCGGCGCCAACCTCGTCCCCGTCTGCGCCACCTCCGAGGCCGTCCGCGGCTTCGCCGAGCGCGCCCGCCGCCAGGGCCGCCGCTGCTCGTCGATCGTCGGACCGGCCGGCCCCACCGCCGAGCTGTGGTCGCTGCTGGAGCCGACCTGGGGGCCGGCCCGCGAGATCCGCGCCCACCAGCCCCTGATGGTCACCACCTCGCCCGCCACCGAGATCGCCCCCGACCCCTACGTCCGGCGGATCCGCAAGGACGAGATGGACCTGATCATGCCGGCGTGCGTGGCCATGTTCACCGAAGAGGTCGGCATCTCCCCGATGGTCGGCGACGGCGGGCTGCTCTACCAGGCCCGGGTCGCCGAACTCGTCGGATCCGGCCGCTCCTTCGCCCGCATCGAGGACGGCAAGGTCATCTTCAAGGCCGAGATCGGCGCCGCCACCCAGCGGGCCTGCCAGATCCAGGGCGTCTGGGTCGACCCCGCCCACCGCGGCAAGGGCCTGTCGGAGACCGGTATGGCGGCCGTGCTGCGCTACGCCCTCAGCGACGTCGCCCCCGTAGTCAGCCTCTACGTCAACGACTTCAACACCGCCGCCCGCGCCTCCTACCGCAGGGTGGGCTTCGAAGAGGTCGGCGCGTTCATGAGCGTGCTGTTCTGATCGCCGGGAGCGTACGGACCGGGCCGCGGCCTTGTACGCTCCGACCATGGATGACGTCGCGGTCGGCCCCCTGGATCTCGCTGCCCGTGTGGATGACGCGCTCGCCGTCCAGGCGCTCGCCTTCGGACTGAGCGACGAGGAGATCGCCGTCCGCCGGCACATCGTGCTGCGCCATCTCGGCTGCGCCGGCGCCCGCGCCCTGGGCGCCACCACCCCCGCCGGCCGGCTCGTCGGCTTCGTCTACGGGATGCCCAACGACCGCACCCACTGGTGGTCCACGGTCGTCGAGCCGTATCTGCGCGCCGTGCACCTCGACCACTGGCTCGACGACTCCTTCACCATCACCGAGCTGCACGTCCACCCCGCCTACCAGGGCCGCGGCATCGGGCGGGCGCTGATCACCCGTATCACCGACGAGGCGAGCGAGCCGCGCTCGATCCTCTCCGCCATCGACGTCGAGAGCCCGGCGCGCGGGCTGTACCGCTCGCTCGGCTACCAGGACATCGCCCGGCGAGTGCTGTTCCCCAGCGCGCCCACGCCCTACGCGGTGATGGGCGCCACCTTGCCGCTGAACCGGTAGCCGCGGCGCTTGGGGTGCTTCCCACGTTTTTGGCTTTCCCGCCGTGGGGGTTTCGGTGGGTTCGCCTGCGGCGGGCGGGGTCCGCTGCGCGGGGCTGTTCGGGTGCCGGTGGCGGTCCTCCGGGGCTGGGTGTCCGGACTGCTTCGCTTTACGTCCGGACACCCAGCCCCTCCGGCCCGCCCCCTCCCGTTGGTGGGTGGAAAAAACCGGGTGGGGGTGGACGTCAGCCTTCGTGCGCGCGCGGTCGACGAATCAGGCCCGCCCCCACCGGACCGTCTTCACCTCCCCACCCACGGGAGGGGACAGACCGTAGGACGGAGTCCGTAGGGCTGTCACCGCACCCGACAAACAACCGCCCGCCGCAGGCGAAACGGCGAACAACCACCACGGCGCCGCAGCCGACAACGTGGGAAGCAAGCCCAAGCGCAGCGCTTACGCATTTCCTTGTGCCACACCCCTGCCGCTAACCTCCAGGGAGTCACCTTTCTTACGCAGGAGAAACTCCCATGGCCAACGCCGCACAGGTCCAGCGCATGTCCCGCTTGATGATCAAGACACTGCGCGACGACCCGGCCGACGCCGAGACCGCCAGCCACAAGCTGCTCGTCCGCGCCGGGTACGTCCGCCGCTCCTCCGCCGGCATCTGGACGTGGCTGCCGCTGGGCATGAAGGTCCTGGAGAACGTCTCCCGCGTCGTGCGCGAGGAGATGGACGCGATCGGCGGCCAGGAGGTCCTGCTGCCGGCCCTGCTGCCGAAGGAGCCCTACGAGATCAGCGGCCGCTGGGAGGAGTACGGCGACCTGCTGTTCCGCCTCAAGGACCGCAAGGGCGCCGACTACCTCCTCGGCCCCACCCACGAGGAGATCTTCACCCTCACGGTCAAGGACCAGTGCACGTCCTACAAGGACCTGCCGGTGATCCTCTACCAGATCCAGATCAAGTACCGCGACGAGGCCCGCCCCCGTTCCGGTGTGCTGCGCGGCCGCGAGTTCCACATGAAGGACTCGTACAGCTTCGACACCACCGACGAGGGCCTGGAGCAGTCCTACGCGCTGCACCGCCAGGCCTACCAGAAGATCTTCGAGCGCCTCGGCCTGGACTACCGCATCGTCTCCGCGGTCTCCGGTGCGATGGGCGGCTCCGCCTCCGAGGAGTTCCTGGCGCCCGCCGCGGCCGGTGAGGACACCTTCGTCGACTGCCCGTCCTGCGACTACGCCGCCAACACCGAGGCCGTGACCGTCAAGGTCGCCCCGGCCGACGGCTCGGGCCACGGCCCCGTCGAGGAGCTGGACACCCCCGACACCCCGACCATCGAGTCGCTCGCCGAGTTCCTCGACGTACCGGCCTCCGCGACGCTGAAGAACCTGCTGGTCAAGGTCGACGGCGAGATCGTCGCGGTGGGCGTCCCCGGCGACCGCGAGGTCGACCTGGGCAAGCTCGGCGAGCACCTCGCACCGGCCGCCGTCGAGCTGGTCACCGCCGAGGACTTCGTCGACCGGCCCGACCTGGTCCGCGGCTACGTCGGCCCGCAGGGCCTGGCGGGCAAGGCGTTCCGCTACCTCGCCGACCCCCGCGTCGCCCCCGGGACGGCCTGGGTCACCGGCGCCAACAAGGAGGGCAAGCACGCCCGCAACGTCGTCGTCGGCCGCGACTTCGAGGTCGACGAGTACCTCGACGTGGTCGTCGTCGAGCCCGGCGACCCCTGCCCGAAGTGCGGCGCCGGCCTGCGCATCGACCGTGCCATCGAGATCGGGCACATCTTCCAGCTCGGCCGCAAGTACGCCGACGCCTTCGAACTCGACGTCCTCGGCCAGAACGGCAAGCCGGCGCGGGTCACCATGGGCTCCTACGGCATCGGCGTCTCCCGCGCGGTGGCCGCGCTGGCCGAGCAGACCCACGACGACAAGGGCCTGTGCTGGCCGCGCGAGGTCGCGCCGGCCGATGTGCACGTCGTCGCGGCGGGCAAGGCCAAGCAGACCGAGCTGGCGCTGGAGGTCGGCGAGCTGCTCGGCGCCGCGGGCCTGCGGGTGCTGGTCGACGACCGCGCCGGGGTCTCGCCGGGCGTGAAGTTCACCGACGCGGAGCTGCTGGGCGTCCCGACCATCGTGGTGGCCGGACGGCGGGCCGGCGAGGGCGTCGTCGAGGTCAAGGACCGGCGCACCGGCGAGCGCGAGGAGCTGACGGTCGAGGAGGCCGTCGCCCGCCTCAGCGCCTGACGGCACCGCACAGCGCACGGGCCGGTCGGGGTGAGCGCCCCGGCCGGCCCGTTCGCCTGCTTTCGGGCACGCCTACAACCAGGCGGCGAACTCCAGCAGCAGTTCGCCCCGCCGGCGGTCGCCCACCGCGGCCTCCCGGACGCCGGTGTCCACCGCGCGGTACAGCGTCCAGTCGCGCAACCGCTCCCGGTCCACCTCAAGGGAGTCGGCCAGCTTGGCGACCCGGCGGCGGACCGCCGGGGCCGCGCCGGAACCGGCCATCAGGTCCTCGAAGCGGTCCAGCACCAGCGCCGCCAGATCGTAGGCCCGCTCGCCGACCACCGGGTCCGGGCCGACCGCCAGCCACGGCGCCCGCTCACCGGCCAGCACCTTGCCCTGCCGGAACGCGCCGTGCAGAAGGAACCGTTCATCGGAGCCGGCCGGGAGAGTGCGTCCGAGTTCCCGCGCCTCGTCGACCAGCGGACCGGCCGACGGGATGAGCGCCCCGGCCGTGCGCAGCGCCTCATCCGCCTCCTCCGCACGGCCCGCGAGCGTGGCGAAGGGGTGGTCGGCCGCGGGCTCCACCCACAGGCGGCGGACGTTGCCGGCCGCCTCCAGCAGCGCCTTGGCCTCGGGCAGCGAGCGCAGCGAGACCGCGCCCTGCAACCGCTCCAGCAGCAGTGCGCCGCTCTCCGGGTCGGACCGCAGCAGGCGTACGGCGCCCCAGCCGTCCCATGTCTCCAGCGCCGCCGCCTCGTGTGCGGACCGCCGGCCGGGCACCGGGATCTTCAGCGCCGCGGGGGTGCCGTCCTGCTGCCGTACGAGCGCCAGGAGGCTGCCGCGGCCACCGGGGGCGTGCACCCGTTCCAGCGTCAGCTCCCAGGCGTCCAGACGCTGCTGAACCAGCGTCGGCAGCGTCTGCAGCCACCGCCGTGCGGGGCTGTCCGGATCGCCGCTCAGCGAACTCACCAACCGCTGCGGCGGTTCGATGGGTGCCGTTGCCATGCTTGAGCTGTCCCTTCAATCGGGGCGATCGCAGCATCCTGCGATCGCCCCGCACGTCGTCCTGGGCTTAGGGTCTGTCCGATGACCCATCGGACAGACCCTGGGCAGTCGTTCACAGCGCGCCCGCGGAGGCGCTCGCGGAGCCGGACGGAGCCGCGGCCGCGGCCCGCTCCCCGAGCCCAGGGAAGGCTACGCCGCCGCCGCGCCAGCGCACCGACCGCACCGCCGCCTCGCGCAGGGCCGCGGCCGCCTCCCGGCGCCTGGCCCGGCCGCCGGCCCGGACCAGATCCGCGTAGACCGCGGCCAGCCGGTCCTCCAGCTCCGCCGCCAGCCGGGCCGCGGCGGCCGCGTCGGGCACCGGGAAGGGCAGCGCGTAGGCGGCGGCCGCGGCCCGCGGTGTGCCGCCCAGTTCGCGCACCTCGCGGTGCAGCGCGTCCCGGCGGGCCCGATGCGCGTCGTACGCCGCCAGCGCCTCCTTGCGCCGGTCGGCGGTGATCCGGCCGCCGACCACGCCGTAGCCGTAGACCGCCGCGTGCTCGGCGGCCAGTGCCGCCTGCACCGCCGTCAGCTCGTCCTTCCCGTCCCGCTCGTCGTCGTCCCGGTGTTCCGGTCTGCCGCGCCCCGCTGCCGCGTTCATGCGTACGCCCCTTCGCTGGTCACTGTCCGTGGTGCCGATGCCGCCGTGCCGAGGTCCGTCATGCGGCCGGGTCCGTCAGCAGGTACGCGTGGGCCGCGCCGGCCGCGGCCACCGACGCCAGCAGCCGGGCCAGCTCGGGCGGCGCGGCGAGCAGGTCCTTGGCCCGGCCGTCGGCGAGCTTGCGTTCGGCGTCGGCGAGGGCGCCGCGGGCGGCCTTCTCGTCCTCGGGCACCGCGGGTGCGGCGACCTCGTGCGCCGCACCCCGGGAGGGCGAGGCGCTGGGGGAGGGGGCGGCGCCGTCGTCGGTGAACGCCCGGGCGTGCCGGGCCACTTCGGAGCGCAGTGGGCGCAGCCGCTCCTCCAGGGCGGGGTGCGCGGTGAGCGTCGCGTCGTAGCGCGCGAGCAGCGCCGTGCTGTCGCGGGCGGAGCGCTCGCGCAGCCGGTCGGCGGCCGAGGAGTGTTCGGCACGGTCGGGTCCGTCGTCCTCGGCGCAGCCGGTGAGCAGCGCGGCGCCCCCGAGGGCGGCGCCGGCCAGCAGGGTCCATCTGCGCGTGAGCGCCACTTTCGGCACGTTGCACTTCCCGGGTCTTCCGTCGTGATCACCGCAGGCGAGAGTATCCGTGACGACCCACCGAATCGTCAGTACCCCGCCGGAACCGATAGGCTTTGACCCGACACGCGACCTACCCACAACAGCACACGCGGCCGAGGAGTCACCCGGATGAGCACGACCCAGAGCGAGAGGCTGCGCGGACTGCTTGAACCGCTCGTCGCCGCGCGAGACCTGGATCTGGAAGAGATCGAGGTGACACCGGCAGGCAAGCGGCGGGTGCTGAGGATCGTGGTCGATTCCGACGAGGGCGTCCAGCTGGACGAGTGCGCCGAGCTCAGCCGCGAGGCATCCCAGGCCCTGGACGACTCCGACGCGATGGGCGGCGCGCCCTACACCCTTGAGGTCACCTCACCGGGCGCCGACCGGCCGCTGACCGAGCTGCGGCACTACCGCCGCGCCGTCGGCCGCCTCATCAAGGCCCAACTGACCGACGCGGCAGGCGCCGGCGAGCTGGTGGCCCGGATCACCGCCGTCGACGACGAGGGACTCGACCTTGAGGTGCCGGGCGTCAAGGGGCGCAAGCCGACCGCGCGCCGGGTCTCCTTCGACGAGATCGCCAAGGCGCGGGTGGAGCTGGAATTCAGCCGTAAGTCAGACAAGGCCGACAAGCGCGACGCGCGGCCCGACGAGAAGATCGACGAGAACAAGGAGGAGGCGTAGCCGTGGATATCGACATGAGTGCCCTGCGGGGTCTGGTGCGGGAGAAGGAGATCTCGTTCGACCTGCTGGTCGAGGCGATCGAGTCGGCCCTCCTCATCGCTTACCACCGCACCGAGGGCAGCCGCCGGCGGGCGCGGGTGGAGCTGGACCGCAGCACCGGCCATGTGACGGTGTGGGCGAAGGAGAACGCCGAGGACATCGCGGACCTGGAGGAGGGTGCCGAGCCGCGCGAGTTCGACGACACCCCCTCGGGCTTCGGGCGGATCGCGGCGACCACCGCCAAGCAGGTCATCCTGCAGCGGCTGCGGGACGCCGAGGAGGAGATCACCTTCGGCGAGTACGCCGGGCGGGAGGGCGATGTCGTCACCGGCGTCGTCCAGCAGGGCAAGGACCCCAAGAACGTCCTGGTCGACATCGGCCGCCTGGAGGCCATCCTGCCGGTGCAGGAGCAGGTCCCCGGCGAGGACTACGCCCACGGCACCCGGCTGCGGTCGTACGTCGTCCGGGTGGTCAAGGGCGTGCGCGGGCCGTCCGTCACGCTCTCGCGCACCCACCCCAATCTGGTGAAGAAGCTCTTCGCCATGGAGGTGCCGGAGATCGCGGACGGCTCGGTGGAGATCGCCGCCATCGCCCGCGAGGCCGGACACCGCACGAAGATCGCCGTGCGGTCCACCCGTTCGGGCCTCAACGCCAAGGGCGCGTGCATCGGGCCGATGGGCGGGCGGGTGCGCGCCGTGATGGCCGAGCTGCACGGCGAGAAGATCGACATCGTGGACTGGTCGGACGACCCGGCCGAGCTGGTCGCCAACGCGCTGTCGCCGGCCCGGGTCAGCAAGGTCGAGGTCGTGGACCTGGCGGCGCGCTCCGCCCGGGTCACCGTCCCCGACTACCAGCTGTCTCTGGCCATCGGCAAGGAAGGGCAGAACGCCCGGCTCGCCGCCCGGCTGACCGGTTGGCGGATCGACATCCGCCCGGACACCGAGCAGCACGCACCGCAGCACTGAGATCACACGTGGTAGCCGGCCCGGCGCCGCGGCCCTCCGGGAAAATCGGTGGTGCCGCGGCGCTCGGCCGGGAATTCTGAGCAGCGGGCCGGCCTTTTACCCCATAGGGGTCGGGTCGGCGCGGGGAGGTAGACTTAAGCAGTGTCTGGCCGGACGCATGCCCGCGCATGCCCTGAGCGCACGTGTCTGGGATGTCGGGAGCGAGCGGCCAAGGGCGATCTGCTGCGCATCGTGCAGATCGAGGGTGAGTGTGCCCCCGATCCTCGCGGTACGCTGCCCGGCCGGGGTGCTTATGTGCACCCGACACTGGTCTGCCTCGACCTGGCGGTTCGCCGCCGGGCGTTCCCCCGGGCCTTTCGGGGCCGGGGACCGTTCGACACGACGGATCTGCGTCGGTTCCTCGAACGGGGCGCCGGTTGAAGGCGCCATTGCATCACGCACAGCAAGAAACGCACAGCGCACGGAAAACCGTGCGGTCAGGTACCTCGCGAGTCGGAAGTAGGTCGAGATTGCGATGAGCACTCGATGAGTACGCGATGAGTACGCCCATGAAGTAGCGACGGTCCGGTGGACACCCCGGACCTAGAAGGAGCGAAGTGGCTAAGGTCCGGGTATACGAACTCGCCAAGGAGTTCGGCGTTGAGAGCAAGGTCGTCATGGCCAAGCTCCAAGAACTTGGTGAATTCGTCCGTTCGGCGTCCTCGACGATCGAGGCGCCGGTTGTTCGCAAGTTGACCGACGCTTTCCAGGCAGGCAGCGGCAGTGGCCGCGCCGCCGGTAAGCCCGCGGCGCCGCGCAAGTCGGCCCCCGCGAAGCCGTCGGCGCCCTCTCCGGCGCAGGCGGCACGTCCCGCTGCCCCGAAGCCGGGCGCCCCCAAGCCGGGCCCCGCGGCTCCGGCCCCCGCCGTCTCCGAGGCGGCACCGGCCCCCGCGGCACCCAAGAGCACTCCCGCCGCCGGCCCCACCCCGGGCCCGCGCCCCGCCCCGGCGCGCCCCGCGGCCCCCAAGCCCGCTCCGGCCGCCCCCGCGCAGCCCGAGTTCCAGGCTCCGCCGTCCGCGCCGGCCGCTCCCGCCGCCGGCTCGTCGGCTCCCCGCCCCGGTACCCCCGGCCCGCGTCCGGCCCGTCCGGCGCCCGGTCAGGGCGGTCAGGGCCGTGGCAACGCCCCGCGTCCCGGTGGCGAGCGCCCCAGCCCGCGTCCCGGTGCGCGTCCGTCCGGACCCCGTCCGGGCAACAACCCCTTCACCTCCAGCGGCTCCACGGGCATGGCCCGTCCGCAGGCCCCCCGTCCCGGTGGCGCCCCGCGTCCCGGCGGCCAGGGCGGCCCCGGCGGCCCGCGTCCGCAGGGCGGCGGCCAGGGTGGTCCCCGTCCCCAGGGCCAGGGCGGCGCACGTCCGACCCCCGGTGGCATGCCCCGTCCGCAGGGTGCGGCTCCCGGCGGTGCCGCCGGCCCGCGTCCCGGCGGCGGTAACCGTCCGAACCCGGGCATGATGCCGCAGCGTCCGGCTGCCGGCCCGCGTCCGGGCCCCGGCGGCGGCGGTCGCGGTCCCGGTGGCGCCGGTCGCCCCGGTGGCGGCGGTCGTCCCGGTGGCGGCGGCTTCGCCGGTCGTCCCGGTGGCGGTGGCGGCGGCGGTCGTCCGGGTGCCGGCGGCGGCTTCGCCGGTCGTCCCGGTGGCGGCGGCCCCGGTGGCGGCGGCGGCTTCGGTGGCGGTCGTCCCGGCTTCGGCGGTCGTCCCGGCGGCCCCGGTGGCCGTGGTGGCACGCAGGGTGCGTTCGGCCGTCCCGGCGGTCCCGCGCGTCGCGGTCGCAAGTCGAAGCGGCAGAGGCGTCAGGAGTACGAGGCCATGCAGGCCCCGTCGGTCGGCGGCATCATGCTGCCGCGCGGCAACGGTGCGACGGTTCGCCTGTCGCGCGGTGCCTCGCTGACGGACTTCGCGGAGAAGATCAACGCCAACCCGGCGTCGCTGGTCCAGGTCATGCTGAACCTGGGCGAGATGGTCACCGCGACGCAGTCGGTCTCCGACGAGACGCTCCAGCTGCTCGCCGACGAGATGAACTACGTCGTCGAGATCGTCAGCCCGGAGGAGGAGGACCGCGAGCTCCTGGAGTCCTTCGACATCGACTTCGGTGAGAACGAGGGCGGCGAGGAGATGCTCGTCGCGCGTCCGCCGGTGGTGACCGTCATGGGTCACGTCGACCACGGTAAGACCCGCCTGCTCGACGCCATCCGCAAGACGAACGTCATCGCGGGCGAGGCCGGCGGCATCACCCAGCACATCGGTGCCTACCAGGTCGCGACCGAGGTCAACGACGAAGAGCGGCGCATCACCTTCATCGACACCCCCGGTCACGAGGCGTTCACCGCCATGCGTGCCCGTGGTGCCAAGTCGACCGACATCGCGATCCTCGTGGTGGCGGCCAACGACGGTGTCATGCCGCAGACGATCGAGGCCCTCAACCACGCCAAGGCGGCCGACGTGCCGATCGTGGTCGCGGTCAACAAGATCGACGTCGAGGGTGCCGACCCGACCAAGGTGCGCGGTCAGCTGACCGAGTACGGCCTGGTGGCCGAGGAGTACGGCGGCGACACCATGTTCGTCGACATCTCCGCCAAGCAGGGTCTGCACATCGAATCCCTGCTGGAGGCCGTGGTCCTCACCGCGGACGCCGCGCTCGACCTGCGGGCCAACGCGGAGCAGGACGCGCAGGGTATTGCGATCGAGGCGCACCTCGACCGTGGCCGCGGCGCCGTGGCCACCGTGCTCGTCCAGCGCGGTACCCTCCGCGTCGGTGACACGATGGTCGCCGGTGACGCGTACGGCCGGGTCCGTGCGATGTTCGACGACAAGGGCAACAACGTCGAGGAAGCGGGTCCGTCGACCCCCGTCCTGGTCCTGGGTCTGACCAACGTCCCGGGCGCCGGCGACAACTTCCTGGTCGTCGACGAGGACCGCACGGCCCGTCAGATCGCCGAGAAGCGCGCCGCCCGCGAGCGGAACGCGGCCTTCGCCAAGCGCACGCGCCGTGTCTCGCTGGAGGACCTGGACAAGGTGCTCAAGGCCGGCGAGGTCCAGCAGCTCAACCTCATCATCAAGGGTGACGCTTCTGGTTCCGTCGAGGCCCTGGAGTCCTCCCTGCTCCAGCTCGACGTCGGCGAGGAGGTCGACATCCGGGTGCTGCACCGCGGCGTCGGTGCGGTCACCGAGACGGACATCAACCTGGCGTCCGGCTCCGACGCGATCGTCATCGGCTTCAACGTGCGGGCCGAAGGCCGCGCCACGCAGATGGCCGAGCGCGAGGGCGTCGACGTCCGCTACTACTCGGTCATCTACCAGGCGATCGAGGAGATCGAGGCGGCCCTCAAGGGCATGCTCAAGCCGGAGTACGAGGAGGTCGAGCTCGGTACGGCCGAGATCCGCGAGATCTTCCGCTCGTCCAAGCTCGGCAACATCGCGGGTGTGCTCATCCGCTCCGGCGAGGTCAAGCGCAACACCAAGGCGCGCCTCATCCGCGACGGCAAGGTGGTCGCGGAGGACCTCAACATCCAGGGTCTGCGTCGCTTCAAGGACGACGTCACCGAGATCCGCGAGGGCTTCGAGGGCGGTATCAACCTCGGAAACTTCAACGACATCAAGGTCGACGACGTCATCGCGACCTACGAGATGCGGGAGAAGCCGCGCGGCTGATCACGCAGCGAGGGTTCGGGGCCGGTCGGCGGAGCGCAAACTCCGTCGATCGGCCCCGGCCGTTGCGTGTACGGTTCGAAATGACACGTACACCTAAGGCCCCGCGGGTGGCTTGACCCGTCTTGCATGTACGTAGGGACGCTGTCCTTCGACCTGCTTCTCGGCGACGTACGGTCGCTCAAGGAGAAGCGCTCCGTCGTCCGCCCGATCGTCGCCGAGCTGCACCGCAAATACGCGGTGAGCGTCGCGGAGGTCGGGGACCAGGATCTGCACCGCAGGGCGACAATCGGCCTGGCGGTGGTTTCCGGGGACGCCGGGCACCTCACCGAAGTCATGGACCGCTGCGAGCGCCTGGTCGCCGCACGGCCCGAAGTGGAGCTGCTGTCGGTACGCCGGCGGCTGCACGGCGATGACGACTGACCCGATGGCGGGGCACGTCGCCGCCGGTGGAAGCACAATTGTGAAAGACAAGAAGGAGACGGACCAGTGGCCGACAATGCGCGGGCGAAGAAGCTGGCGGACCTCATCCGGGAGGTGGTCGCCCAGAAGCTGCAGCGCGGAATCAAGGACCCGCGGCTCGGTTCGCATGTGACCATCACGGACACCCGGGTCACCGGCGACCTGCGGGAGGCTACGGTCTTCTACACGGTCTACGGCGACGACGAGGACCGCGCCAGCGCCGCCGCCGGGCTGGAGAGCGCCAAGGGCATCCTGCGCTCCGCGGTCGGCGCCGCGGCCGGTACGAAGTTCACGCCGACCCTGGCGTTCGTGGCGGACGCCCTGCCGGAGAACGCCAAGACGATCGAGGACCTGCTCGACAAGGCGCGGGCCTCGGACGCCAAGGTGCGCGAGGTCTCCTCGGGCGCCCAGTACGCCGGCGAGGCCGACCCGTACCGCAAGCCGGGCGAGGACGAGGACGACGAGGGCACCGCGGCAGAATGAAGCGTGAGAGCAACAAGCCGGGCGGTCTTGTCATCGTCGACAAGCCGTCCGGCTTCACTTCGCACGACGTCGTGGCGAAGATGCGCGGTATGGCCCGCACCCGCCGGGTCGGGCATGCCGGCACCCTCGACCCGATGGCCACCGGCGTCCTCGTCCTGGGCCTGGAGCGGGCCACGAAGCTGCTCGGGCACCTCGCGCTGACGGAGAAGGAGTACGTCGGCACGATCCGGCTGGGCCAGACCACGGTCACCGATGACGCCGAGGGCGAGATCACCGCGTCCAAGGCGGCGCACGGCCTCGCCCGGGAGGACATCGACGCGGGCGTCGCCGAGCTGTCCGGCGCGATCATGCAGGTGCCGTCGAAGGTCAGCGCCATCAAGATCGACGGCAAGCGGTCCTACTCGCGGGTCCGGGACGGCGAGGACGTGGAGATCCCGGCGCGACCGGTGACCGTCTCCTCGTTCGTCGTGTACTCGGTGACCGAGACGGAGGCGGCGGACGGCACCCCGGTGACCGATCTGCTGGTCTCCGTCGAGTGCTCCTCCGGCACCTACATCCGCGCCTTGGCCCGCGACCTGGGCGCCGGGCTCGGTGTCGGCGGGCATCTGACCGCGCTGCGCCGCACCCGGGTCGGCCCGTACAAGCTGGACCGGGCGCGCACCCTGGAGCAGCTGCAGGCCGCGGTGGACGACCCCGAGGGCGGCGGACTGCCCATCATGCCGCTCGGCGAGGCCGCCGACGCGGCGTTCACCCGCTGGGACGTCACCGAGCCGCAGGCCCGGCTGCTCCTGAACGGCGCGCGGATCGCCATGCCCCGTTTCGAGGGCGACGGCCCCGTCGCGGCCTTCGGTCCGGACGGGCGGTTCCTGGCGCTGGTGGAGAACCAGGGCGGGAAGGCCAAGAGCCTGGCGGTGTTCGCCCTCTAGCGGCTCACCGGGGGATGGTGGTGGAACGCGGGCCGTCCGGACAGGCACGGAGCACCGGCCCGCGCTCCACCATCCCCCTCCGCTTGATCTCTATCCAGGGCGTCCGGCCCATTCACTCATTCGGTCAGGCGCTCGGAGTGAATCAAGGCGCGGACGGGGGCGCGTTCACCGCGCGCCCTGCCGAGACGATCACCGCCTGCCTACCGTCGGGGTACGGGACCGGGCAGGAGGAATCGGCAATGGCGTTGCTGGCCGCCGATGCGGACATGGCACTGGTGCGCATCCGCGATCTGGCAGGTCGGACGCGCGGTACGGGGTTCCTCGCGGACCACGACGGCACGGTCGTCACCAGCCATGAGGCGGTGGACGGGGCGGAGCGGCTGCTGCTGCAGCCCATGCTGCACTCCACCGCCACGGCCACCGGCGCCGCCGGATGGGCCCGACCGGTGGAGCCCGACGCCGTCACCTCCCTCCCGGAGACCGGCCTCGCCCTCCTGCGGACCGAGGGCTTCCGGCAGCGCCGCCTTGCGCCGCTGCCGCTCGCCACCCGCCGCCCGGCCGCGGGCACCCCCGCACGGCTCTGGGCGGGCGGCTGGCTGGACGGCACGGTCGTGGGACCCGGCTCGGGGGTGGCGTACACGGCCACGGACCGGGTCCATCTCCTCGACGACACCCTGGAGTTGAGCCTGTGCGCGGGCGGCCGGGAGGCCCTGCGGCTGGGCGGCCCGGCGGTCGGCGGACCGGTGCTGGACGCCCGCACCGGCGTCGTCCTGGGCGTACTGGGCACCGCGCTGCACAGCGGGCGCCGGGCGGGCGGATTCGCGATCGGGCTGCGCGCGGCCGCCGACGCCGCGCCCGAGGGGGCGCTCGCCGCGCTGCTGGCCCGCAACGCGGCGACCGTTCCCGCCTACGGCGACGAGCTGAACCCGGCCGGCGCGCTGCGGCTCACCGGGGTCTGCGCGGAGGCGGCGGAGCGGCCGCGCCGGTGGCGCGAACCGGTGGAACGCCCCGACGTACGGGCCGAGTTCGCGCACTTCCTGGGAGGCGACAAGGAGCCCAGGGCGCTGGTGCTGGCGTTGGTGGGGGACCCGGGCACGGGGCGGAGCACGGAGCTGGCCCGGCTCGCCGCCCGGCGCGCCGCGGGCCCGGAGGCGGCGCCGACCGTCCGGCTGCGCGGCGCGGAGCTGCGGGCCGACGACGACGGCGTACGCGACGCGGTCGCACGGGCGCTGCGCGACGCGGGCCGGACCCTGGCCGCCTCGGGCCCCACGGCCGGCGACCCGGCGGACACCACCCCCGACGCGCTCGCCCACCTGGCGGCCGCGTCCGGCCGCCCGCTGCTGGTGCTCCTCGACGGGCCGGAGGAGATGCCGCCGCGGCTGGCGCAGCCCGAGCGGCTGGCCGCATGGACCGCCGCGACGGCCGAGTGGCTGCGCACGGCCGGTGTGCGGCTGGTCGTCGCCTGCCGCCCCGAGTACTGGGAGCGGGCCGGTGCGCTCTTCCCGCCCGGCCTGCTGCACCACCCCCGCCACCCGCTGCCCGCGCTGCCCGCCTGCGCCGGGATCGGCGACCTCTCCAGACAGGCGGCGGAGCGCGCCCGCGGCCTCTACGGCCTGCCGCCCGGCGCACCGGCCGCGCCGGACGCCCGGCACCCGCTGACCCTGCGGCTGCTCGCGGAGGTCCAGGCCGCGCTCCCCAAGGGCGACGCGGCCCAGCCGCGCCCCGACGGGCCGGCGGCCATCGGCGCCCCCGACCGGCACCAGATCTTCGACGCCTATCTGGACCTGGTGTGCCTGCGGATCGCCGTACGGATCGCGGCCGCACGCCCGGCTGCGCCGCGCGGCACCGCCGTGCGCCGCCTGGCCGCCCGGGTCGCCGGCCAGGTGCACGAGGCGGCTCGCCGCTGCCTGGGCTCCGGGCCGGGCGCGCTGGAGCCGGCGTGCTTCGAGGAGGTCTTCCCCCGGGAGACCGGCTGGGCCGGCGCGGTGCTCGCCGAGGGGCTACTGGTCCCGGCCGGCCCCGGATACCGTTTCGCCCACGAGGAGTTCGCGGAGTGGCTGCAGGGCGCCCACACCGACGTCGATCTGCTGCCCGTCCCCGGTGGGCATCGCATCGGCCCGGCCATCGAGGCCCTGCTGCTGCTCGCCCGGCGCCGGGGAACGGTACAACTGGCGTTTCGGCTCGCCGAGTTGGTGCGGCTCGCCACCGCCCCCCAACCGGTCGGCGGACAGGCCGCGGACGGCCGCCGGTGGGCCGCGCAGGTCCTGGCCGGCGCACTGCTCCGGGCGCCCGACGCCACCCCGTACACCGGCGTGCTGCGGCTGCTCGCCGACCGGATCACCGAGCGGTCCCTGAGGGCGGGCGGCTTCGACCGTACGGACCTGACGGCGTTCAGCCCGTGGTTCTGGGCCCGGCTGGTGCTCCCGGAGGAGGACCGGATGGATCTGCTGCGCCGCCTGATCCCGGCCGACGGGCCACCGGCCGGGGCGGTCCGGCCGCCCGCCGCCGCCCCGCCCGCCGGCCGCCACCCCTTCGCACAGCCGCCCCGGGTGCGGGTCCACCCGGCCCCCGGGGAGACCGCCGAGGAGGCACCGCCGGAAGAGCCCGCCGAGCCGCGGCCGGCGCGCTTCCTCGACGCCGCGGCCGATCTGCTGCGCGCCTGCCCCCGGCGCATCCAGCCCCTGCTGTGCGGCTGGTTCGACGACCCCCGCCCGCTGCCCCGCCCCGGTGCGGCGGCGGACGGCCGGCCCCGCCCCGTCGCCCGCGAGGTCACCGTCGCCGTGGCCGCCCAGGCCCTGCTGCACACCCACCGCCGGGGCGCGCTCGACGGGCTCCTGGAGGCGCTGGTGGCGGCCGCGCACCCCAGGGGCGACGAACTGCTGGACGCGCTCGCCGAGGACGAGCCGTCGGCGCTGTGCCGGGCCGTCGGCCGCTGGGCGCACGACCAGCGCCCCCAGCGCCGCCTCGCCGCCGTGTCCTACGGCCTGCGGGTCGCCCCGTACGCCAGCACCGACGCCGACCGCGCGATGCTGCGCCAGGCCGCCCTGCGGCTGCTGTCGCGGGCCGCCGACGAGGCCCACCACGGCTCCGCGCTCGCCCTGCTGGTGGGCGATCCGGTGACCCGCCCCTGGTTCCTGGACCGGGCGCTGGCCCGCTTCGTGGCGGGCGATCCGCAGCTGCCGCCGACGGCCTTCACCGGCGCCCTCGCCGACCACCCCGAAACGGTGCTGGCCGCCTTTCGCGCCCGGCTGGTCGAGGGATCGGGCCCGCCGGTGGCGGCGGCGCTGCTGCGGATGCTGGCCGGCCTCGACGCGCCGGAGCTCGCCGGGCACGCCGCCGCCCTGGTCCGCGCCTTCGCCGGCCGGTGCCCGGACCGCGCCGCGCGGCCGGTCGCCGAGTTCGTCGCCCACCGGCTCGAACGCGGACCGGCCGCCCGCGCCGCGCTCGGCCCGCTCGCCGTGGAACTGCTGACCGGCTACCCCGCGGCGGTCCGCTGTGCGCTCGCCGCCGTCCTGGCCGAGCCGGGTTCCCTGGACTCCGCCCCGCTGCGCCGCGACCTGCTGGAGGTGCTGCTGGCGCGGGAGGCGTCGGGCGCGGCGCCGGGTACTGGGCACCCGGGGGGCGAGCCGGACACCCGGGTACTGGAGGCGCTGCTGCGGGCGGCCGCCGAGGGCGCGGAGCGGCGGCCGGAGGCCCGCACCCGGGAGCTGGTGCACCGCACCGGGACGCTGCTGGCCCGTACGCCGGAGGGGGCGGCCTGCTTGGAGCGGCAGCTGGTGGAGCTGGGGCACCGGGTGCCCGGCTTCGCCCAGCGGCTCCGGCACTGGGTCGCGGCCGAGCCGGGGGAGTGGGCCGCCGTGGTGGGGCCGGGCGCCCGGGCGACGCTCGCCGCGACCCCCGGCTGACCGGCGTCCCGGCGGGAACCGGAACGCCGTGGTCCGGTCCGCGCGGGCCCGACGGACGGCCGCTGGGCCACCCTTCGCACGAAGCACCACCCGCGGCATGGCAGTCTTAGACCTGCGCCATGCCGACATGGCGCAGAGGACTGACCAAGAGTTCGGGCGAGGAGCGGGCACAGTGCAGCGCTGGCGTGGCTTGGAGGACATCCCCGAGGGCTGGGGACGCAGCGTCGTCACCATCGGCTCGTACGACGGAGTGCACCGCGGCCACCAATTGATCATCGGGAAGGCCGTCGAGCGGGCCCGCGAGCTGGGGATCCCGGCGGTGGTCGTCACCTTCGACCCGCACCCGAGCGAGGTCGTACGGCCCGGCACCCACCCGCCGCTGCTCGCGCCGCACCACCGGCGCGCGGAGCTGATGGCCGATCTGGGCGTGGACGCGGTGCTGGTCCTGCCGTTCACCAAGGAGTTCTCGAAGCTGGCGCCCGCCGACTTCGTGGCCAAGGTGCTGGTCGACAAGCTGCATGCGCGGATCGTCGTCGAGGGCCCCAACTTCCGCTTCGGGCACAAGGCGACCGGCAACGTCGACACCCTCGCCGAACTCGGCGCCACCTACGACTACACGGTGGAGGTCGTCGACCTCTACGCGAGCGGCGCGGCGGGCGGCGGCAGGCCGTTCTCCTCCACGCTCGCCCGCGGGCTGGTCGCCGAGGGCGATGTGGCCGGCGCGATGGAGGTCCTGGGGCGGCCGCACCGCGTCGAGGGCGTCGTCGTGCGCGGCGCCCAGCGCGGCCGTGAACTGGGCTTCCCGACCGCCAACGTGGAGACCCTGCCGCACACCGCGATCCCGTCCGACGGCGTTTACGCGGGCCTGCTCCAGGTCGAGGGCGAGGCGATGCCGGCGGCCGTCTCGGTGGGCACCAACCCGCAGTTCGACGGCAAGGAGCGCACGGTCGAGGCGTACGCCATCGACCGCGTCGGCCTGGACCTGTACGGGCTGCACGTCGGCGTGGACTTCCTCGCCTACATCCGCGGCCAGGAGAAGTTCGACACGCTCGACGCCCTGCTGGAGCGGATGGCGGTCGATGTGAAGCTGGCCCGCGGACTCATCGCGGCGGCGGTCACGGCCGACTGAGGGGCCACCGACACCCTTGGCGGGAGTTCCTTTTCCGGGTGTTCCCTTGTCGCGGGTTCTGTTCCCTGGCGGGCTTTTTCCTGTGGGCACATTGGGGCGTGGTCTTGGCCCTGCATGCTCGTGTCCCTGCATGCTCTTGTCCCGCGTGTTCTTGGTCCTGCGTGTTCTTGTCCCGCGTGTTCTTGTCCCCGCGTGTTTCTTTCCTGCGTGTTTCTTTTCCCCTCCGCCCACCCCCCTTTCAGGGGGGTGGGCGGGTGTAGTGGAGTGGTCGCGTCGCGGTCGCAGTGCGGTCGCGCGCCTGAAGCGCGGTACTCCGCTCCCTCTCCTGGTGCCAACTCGGCCGATTCCAGGCAGAGTTCGGCCGACACCGGTTCGCTCGTTCGACGTATGCCGTGGTAAGGCGTATGACGTGGTGTGACGCGCCATACGGTGTGACGCGTACGGGAAGTAACGCCATACGGGATGCAACGCCCAACGGGGCGCAACACCCAACGGGGCGCAACGCCATAACGGGCGCAACGCCATAACAGGGCGGGCCCGGCACCTTGTTCGGTGCCGGGCCCGCCCCGTATCGCGCTAGGCGCGCCTCACTGCGGAGGCGGCTGCTGCTGCCAGCCCTGGCCCAGGCCCGGCTGTTCCGGCGCAGGAGCGTCCGGGGCGGGCTGTTGCTGCTGCCAGTGGGCCGGCGGCTGGCCGGGCTGCTGGGTCCAACCACCCTGCTGCGGCGGGTAGCCGGCCGGCGGCTGACCCTGCTGCGGGTGCTGCTGACCCTGCTGGGGCTGGCCCTGCTGCGGGTGTCCCTGTTGCGGGTGCCCCTGCTGGGCGGCGTACTGCTGCTGCGCGTACGGGTCGCCGCCCATCTGCTGCTGGGGGTACATGCCCTGCGCCTGCTGCGCCCGCGCGAAGTCCTCGGCCACCAGGGCGGAGAGGTTGAAGTACGCCTCGCGGGTCTTGGGCCGCATCATGTCGAGGTCGACCTCGGCACCGGCGGCCAGATGCTCGTCGAAGGGGACGACGACCACACCGCGGCAGCGGGTCTCGAAGTGCGACACGATGTCGTCGATCTTGATCATCTTGCCGGTCTCGCGGACACCGGAGATGACCGTGATACCGCGCTGCACCAGGTCCGCGTAGCCGTGCGCGGAGAGCCAGTCCAGGGTGGTGCTGGCGCTGCTCGCACCGTCCACGGACGGGGTGGAGATGATGATCAGCTGGTCGGCGAGGTCGAGGACGCCGCGCATCGCGCTGTAGAGCAGACCCGTACCCGAGTCGGTGAGGATGATCGGGTACTGCTTGCCGAGGACGTCGATCGCCCGCCGGTAGTCGTCGTCGTTGAAGGTCGTCGAGACGGCCGGGTCGACGTCGTTGGCGAGGATCTCCAGACCCGAGGGGGCCTGCGAGGTGAACCGGCGGATGTCCATGTAGCTGTGCAGATGCGGGATCGACTGCACCAGGTCACGGATCGTCGCACCGGTTTCGCGGCGCACCCGTCGGCCGAGCGTGCCGGCGTCGGGGTTGGCGTCGATCGCCAGGATCTTGTCCTGCCGCTCGGAGGCGAGCGTGGAGCCGAGGGCCGTGGTCGTGGTGGTCTTGCCGACACCGCCCTTGAGGCTGATCACGGCGATCCGGTAGCAGGACATCACCGGTGTACGGATCAGCTCCAGCTTGCGCTGCCGCTCGGCCTCCTCCTTCTTCGCACCCAGCTTGAACTTGGACGGCTGGGCGTTGGCGCCGGGCTTGCGCTTCTTCGGCTGGTTGCGCAGCAGCCGGTCGGAGGTCAGCTCGACGGCGGCGCTGTAGCCGAGCGGGGCACCCGGGGCGGCACGCTGCTGAGGCTGCTGCTGACCCGGCTGCGAGTACGAGGCGTAGTTCGCCGCGGCGTTCGGGTCACCGGCCTGCTGGCCGGGGAGCGGCTGGTACTGCTGCGCCTGAGCTGCCTGCTGGGCCTGTTGGGCCTGAGCTGCCTGCTGGGCCTGCTGCGCTTGCTGGGCCTGAGCGGCCTGCTGCGCGGCGGCCTGCTGCTGTGCCTGCGCCGCCTGCTGCTGGCCGTACCCGGCCTGCGCCTGCTGGCCCTGCTGCGGGTAGCCCTGCGCACCGGTCTGCGGGTAGCCGTACGCACCCTGCTGCGCGGGGGCGTTGGGGTGCTGCTGTGCCTGCTGCGGGTGCTGCGCCGGCTGCTGGGCCTGCTGCGGGTACCCGTACGCGGGCTGCGGATAGCCGTATGCGCCCTGCTGCTGCGCCTGCTGACCCTGCTGCGGATAGCCGGCCTGCTGCTGGGGCTGGCCCTGCGGGTAACCGGCCTGCGGCTGGGCCTGCTGGGGCTGCTGCTGGACCGGTGCCTGCGGGTGGCCCTGCTGGGGCTGCTGGGCGGCCTGGGGCTGCTGCCCGGCCTGCTGCTGGGCCTGGGCCATCCGCGGGTCCGCGGGCTGGAACTCCGGCGGCAGCGGCGGCAGTCCGCCCTGCCCGGGCACGCCCTGCTGCTGACCGTCCGCCGCGGCACCCCACGGAGCGCCCTGCTGCGGCACTCCCTGCACAGGCGCCGCCTGCTGCGGCACGCCCTGCTGGGGAACGCCCTGAGGGGCGGTCTGCTGCGGTGCGCCCTGCTGCTGGGGGATGCCCTGCTGCGGCGCCCCCTGCGGCTGCTGCTGGCCCTGGGCGGCCTGCACAGGCTGCGCGGGCTGCGCCGCGGCATCCGGGCCCGGCTGGGCAGCGGCAGTGGCCTCAGCGGCCGGCGCGGCGCCCTGGGCCGGGGAGTCGGCCGGTGCGACCTCCGGCTGCGCCGCCTCTTCGGACGGCGCGGCCTCCGGCTCGGCCGAGGTGGCGGCGTTCGGCTCGTCGTCTTCGTCGTCGTCCCAGAGCGAGGCCGAGGGGTCGACGGTGCCCGAACGCTGATTGCCCGAACCAGCGTCGCTGTTCGCGGCCGGCGCGGTGTCCGCGGGAGCCTCCGGCGCGGCCTGGGGAGCGGCGGCCGGTGCGGCGCCACCGTCGTCCTGCGGGCGCAGCGTCGGGAAACCGGGCGGCGCGGCGTCCACGGGCGCCGGGGCCGCCGGCGCGCCCTGCTGTGCGACTCCGGGAACCGGCGCACCCTGTGCGGGCCCCGCCATCGGCTGGCCCGTGGGCGGCCCGGGGGGCTGCGCCGCGGCGGGCGGAGTGGTCGGTGAAGGCGCAGGAGGAGCCGAGGGAGAGGCCGTGGCGCTCGCGCCGCCACTGGTGTCGTTGCTCGCGTACCAGGCCGGAGCGGCAAAATCGATCTTGAACTCGCCAGTCAGGTCGAACTCGGACTGGTCGTCGTCAGGATCGTTTCCGTCCGGCCGGAAAGCCTCCTGCTCGTTCACTGTGCCTCCTGGTGTACTGCAACGCACCTGAACGGCAGGACCGGATACAGGCGGATCGTTCGGGTGTAGCGGAAGTCGGAACACACCACCCGGGGTTGCGCCAACACTAACTGTCTCCATCCCCGTGTCGACTGCCGTCGTGCCGTGCTCCTGCGGCTGTCCCTTACAGCCTAATCAACAGTCGGCCCATAACGGCAGTCGATGTCATGTCGTCTTCAAGCCCCTTCGGCACACACGCACGGGCGCATCCTCGGATGCGCCCGTGCGTGTGTGCCCGCGGCCGGTTGGGTGTGCGGAGCGCCGGGCGCCCGGGGGCAACCGGCCCGCGCTGCCGGTCAGTCCATACGGCGCGGCCCGCCGAGCAGGTTGGTCTCCGCCTCCGTCGGCTGGGTCATGACGAACTGATGGCTGCCGTCGCGCGAGCACCACAGCATGGCGTTGTCGCTGAGTGTCGGCAGCACCGCGCCGACCTGCTCCGGCAGTCGCATGATTCGCGTCACAACCTCCGCCTCCTCGGGCGAAAGCCGCTGCAGACCGACCAGATCGGCGCGGCCGAGCATCTGCGGCGACCGCGGTCCGAGGAACGGCAGCACGGTCAGCACCGACTGCCAGGGGCTCGGGGCGAGCTGATTGCGCGGCGGACGCGCACCCATGTCGCGGATGACCAGCACGGGGCTGGAAACCGACGGTCCCTGCGGCGCGATCTGGCGCACGTCGTGCACCGACACGCACTGCTGCCCGCCGCCCGCGCTCTGCGCCATCTGGCCCCAGGCCGGCGGACGCGCCGTCTCGACCGCGACCCGGGCGCCGATGGCGACCGTGCGCAGCGCCAGCACCTGCGCCATCCACATGCTGCCGACCAGCGCGATCTCCATCGGCGCGGGGCGCAGCAGGCTCAGCACGGCGGGCTGGTTCTGCGGATCGATGCCGATGATCACGCCGTCGTCGCCGACCGGCAGCGTCAGCGCGCCGAGCGACTCGGCCGTCAGGACGTGCGGGCTGCGCCGCGGACCGCGCAGGCCGTAGCCGGGCCGGAGCTTCGGACCGGTCGGACCGGACTCGTCCTCTTCCGGACGCGGCTGGTGGTTGAGCCGGCGGGCGCCGCCGGCGCCGGCCAGCGGGGGGTTGCGCCAGCCGTCGCTGGTGGCGCGGGGCTGATACGTGGGAGAGGCCATCAGCGGGTACCTCCGAGGGGGAGCGTGGCCAGCAGGCCGGGCAGCTGTTCGCGGTCGAGACGTACCAGCCCGACCTTCACGGAACTCGAACGGCGCTCCAACTCGGTCTGTGCGGCGGAGAGTTCGTTCTCACTGCGGGTGGAAAGGCGGACGTAGCCCGTGATGGCGGGAGCGCGGCCACCGCCGTGGGTGGCGGTCAGCGCGAAGGTGCTGGCCATCGCCCGGGTGCTGGTCAGCAGCTGGGTGACGGCCGCCAACGGCGCACCGCCCTGGCCCAGCTGGGGCCACCGGCCGATCCAGTACGTGGAGTGCCAGCGGTCGTCGCAGCGCAGCGCCCGGGTCGTCTCCTGGGTACGCCGGGCCGCCCGGCCGTCGCGCCCCATCGCGCCGTTGGCGGCCCGCGGGCTGACGCAGACCGCGGTGCCGATCGCGGCCACGACCTCGCGCTCGTCGAGCACCCTGGCCCGGACGCCGTGCGCGGTCAGCCGGCTGACGAGCTGGTCCGCGGCGCGCAGCAGCGAGCGCTTGGCGCCCTCCATGCCGCCGCCGCGGGCCTCGATGGCCTCCGAGCACAGCTCCGGGTCGAGCTTGAGCGCGATCCACGTCAGCTGGACGGCCGGGGTCTGGGACTGGGCCTGCAGCGGCGCGTACGAACGGGCCGCGACGGCCTGTTCGGGCAGGTGCGGCGCCGGCGCGGGCTGGGTGTACTGCACGAACTGCACCGACTCTAGGTGGATGTCCTCGATGTCGAGGGCGGTGTGCAGCACCTCCAGGGGCAGCATGTGGCTGCCGCGCTGCGGTCGCAGCGGTTCGTCGCGGGCGTCCACCTGCACGAGGGCCGTCAGGAACGTGCCGTCGCCGACGAATCCGATGGCGCGCTGGTCCGCCTCGGTCGTGTACTCGTAGGTCCGCAGCGCCGGTTCGCACTCCACGACGGGTGCGAGCGCCGGGTCGACGCCCTGTGTGGCGGCGAGCGCGGCGGTGCTGTCCTTGCCGCGGCGCTTCATGGCGCGCACCGTCGTGATCCACTCCGGCAGCGGGATCTTGCGGCGCCGGCCGAGCGCGAAGACGACCAGCAGGGCCGCCACCACGATGGCCGCGGTCAGCGCGGCGGGGTGGATCGTCCAGCCGACCAGCACCAGTGCGGCGGCGAGTTCGATGATGGCCAGCTGCTGAACGCGGACTCCGCCGATCGTTCCGGCCTGTTGGCGCAGTCGCGGTGCCACCGGACCGGCCGGGCGGGCTCCGGAACCCCGGCCGCCATTTCCTCTATTGCCCTGCGCTGTGCCGTTTTGGCCAGCATTTCCCGCATTCTGCGGTGCAGCGGAAGGCTGTTGCTGCTGTTGCCGCCCATTGCGGCGTCGAGCCCTGGTGGCGCTGGACATCCCCCGGCCTGCTCCTCTACTGGTGATGTGGGCCTCTAGGCGTATCGGCCGCCGCTGAGACTGGTGCGTTGGAAGGTGGCACCCGTACCGTACGGGTCGATCGACACACGGCATAGTAGAGGGCGCTACGGCGTGAGTGCCGGGGGCGGTTCGATGTGGATCCAACACGCGGGGAGAGAAAGCAAACAATGGCATCACGTCGGGACGAGCTGAATGCGTATTCGTTCGCTCGAAAGCGCACGAATGCGGCATTTCTGAAGCCGCTGCCGAACGGTTCGATCGAAAGCGCTCCCAGACCACTGAAGGCAGTCGTGCCGAGCATCGTGGTGGGCGTCCTGATTCTGGTCGGATTCGGTGCCTGCGGCATCATCAAGCCGGTTGCTCCGCAGGGGTGGGACGAAGTCGGGTCGAATCTGCTCGTGGGGAGCGACTCCACCACGCGCTATGTGGTGCTGCCCAACACGGACCCCTCCAACGGCCAGAGCCACAAACTGCTGCACCCCGTCCTGAACCTCGCATCGGCGAAGCTCCTCCTCAATCCCGATAAGTTCAACGTGGTGAAGGTCAAGGAATCCGAGCTGGACGGCAAGCTCGCGCACGGCCCGGCCATCGGTATTCCGTACGCGCCCGACCGGCTGCCCACCGCCAAGGACGTGGACAAGCCGAAGTACTGGGCGGTGTGCGACCGTCCGGGAAGCGGTGAGAAGAGCAAGCCCCAGCAGGCGGTGTTCGTCCTGGCCGGCAAGGACAAGGAACTCGTCGACGACCCCAAGAAGGGCAAGCTCGACCTGCACGGGGCGCTCTACGTCGAGGACCCCAACGGCAAGCGGTGGCTGGTCGACCAGTACGGCATGGCCTTCGAGTTCGACGCCACGCTGGGCGGAAAGATCGCGACGGCGCAGAGCCCGGAGAAGACCAACCTCGATCTCCAGCGCATCATCTTCGGGGAGAACGCCGAACCGCAGAAGGTCACCGCGGAGTTCATGGCGACACTCATCAAGAGCCCGGTCCCGATCGCCATGCCCCGCATCGCGAATGCCGGTAAGCGGACCGTCGCCATGGGCGTGCCGGACAAATTCCAGACGATCGGCACGGTGCTGCAGACCAACGAGGGGCAGCAGAAGTACGTCGTCCAGGCCGACGGCGTCTACAAGGTGTCGAACTTCGTCGCGAAGCTCCTGCTCGAAGGCCAGAACGCGAAGGACATGAACGCGGGCGGCGGGGCGCTGAAGGCCGAGAACGTCTCCACCTCCAGCATCTCGCCGAAGCAGGACGACTCCGGCCGCGCCCAGTCCTTCCTGGGCAAGATCCCGAGCACCGACATCGACATGCCGTGGCCGACCGACGTCGTCTCCGCCGCGAACGACTTCAAGAACGAGTCGTCCGGCGGCCTGGGCTCGCCCACGGGCGCTGGTGTCTCCTGCAGCGTCTACAAGGGCACCAACACCAAGCTTCCGGGCGAGGCCAACAAGCTGCTCGGGCACCCCAACGGTGTGCCGAACATGCAGACCTGGGTCGGCAAGGACTACCCGGCCAAGATCGCCCCGGGCGCCGGCTCGTACGTCACCCCCGGCAGCGGCCTGCTGTACCGGCAGGTGTCCGCCCCCTCGGCCAAGTCCGGAAGCCTCTTCCTGGTCACCGACACCGGCCTTCGCTACTCCATCCCGGAGAACAACGACGGCGGTAACAAGGCCGGTAAGGCGGACCAGGAACAGGGCCAGTCGCAGCTCCACCTCGGCTACAAGGGAGCGCACCCGCCGCTGATCCAGAAGACCTGGTCCGAGCTGCTCTCCGCGGGCCCGGCGCTGGACGTCAACAGCGCCAAAAAGCCGCAGTCCTCGTGACGGGCCGAGGTCGCGCCGAAATCCGTTCAGGGGTTTCGGCGCGGCCTCTTGCCGTAGGGCGGCAGCGGATCTCACGGCGATCTTCTCTATGTCGGCGACTTTCCAGATCCGACCGATAGCGCCGCATCTGCCCGAATTCACCGAACGGCATTAACTGGGCCGGGAGTTGACAATGTTGTGATCCCGTCACAAGACCCCGCCCCCCTGTTGGGGACAAGGGTGCGGAGTGGTTAAAGTGGTCGAAGGCGTCAGCAGGAGATGCCGACCACGCAAGCCGGCTAGCCGGTGCGGCGCGGAAAACGTACGAGTCTCATGGGGGACGTTGACTATGGCTGGTCAGCAGTACACAACCACCGAGGAGGAGATGGTCGCGTTCAGCGGCAAGATCTCCTCGGTCAACCAGTCGATCCAGGGCGAGATCTCGCGCTTGAACACGGTCGTCGACACCATCACGTCTGGGTGGAAGGGTGCTGCGGCCTCCTCGTACAACCAGCTCCAGTCGCAGGTGAACGAGGACGCCAACCGTCTCAACCAGCTCCTGGGTGAGATCAAGGAAGCGATCGACGAGACCACGAAGAACTACTCCGCCTCCGAAGAGGAGCAGGCGCAGTCGATCACGCACATCTCCGCATCGGCTTCCCCGTTCGGATGATGGGGCCGCGTCGCTGACCGCGGCGCACGGCTCAGTCGCCGCAGTGCGGGCCAGTCGGCGGTAGCGCCGCCGGCCCGCTGCGGTACGTGAATCGACCAGCATCATCAACTCCTGAGGAGACACCATGTCAGGCCAGATCCTCGTCAATTTCGCGACGATCTCGCAGGCCAGCTCCGACGTGCGCGGTACGGCCAACAACATCCGCCAGCAGCTCGACGACCTCGAGGCGGGCGTCAAGAAGATCGCCGCCAGCTGGGAAGGTGCGGCGCAGGAGGGCTACCAGGCCCGCCAGCGCGAGTGGGACCAGCGCGCTGCCTCCCTGCACTCGACGCTTGAGGCCATCGCCAAGGCGCTGGACCAGGCCGCTCAGAACTACCAGGCGACCGAGCACAAGAACTCCGGTATCTGGGGAGCCTGAACCTCGCGCCTAGCGCAGGTACGGATGGCGATCGGCTGAGCAGCCCCGAAGGCTCGCACAGTGGTCAATGAGGGCGAGCGCGCTGCACCAGTGCGCTCGCCCTTCTGCCGTCCGCACTCCGCCTCATCAAACCTCCACCCGTTCACCTCATTCTCCGCCGTCTATTCACTTTCTTCTCCCCACCCCTCGCCCCGCCTATTCCGCCACACATGGAGAGCAGACAACCCGTGGGATCTCGCGCCATTGGTCATCGAACCGGGCACCGTCGCCGAGCGGCGGGCGCACTGGTTACGGCGGCGTGCATTGTCGGACTGACGAACTTCACCGCCGCGCCGGCGGTCGCGGACGAGAACGTGCCGCTCAACAGCGGTGATTGCAAGTTCGGCGCCGACAACATCAAAGAGACCCCCTGGTCGCTGCAGCGCCTTCTGACCAATCAGATGTGGGCATCCACCAAGGGCAAGGGCATCCGAGTCGGGGTCATCGACACGGGTATCGATGCGGGCAACAAACAGCTCCAAGGCGCGATCGGCAGCGGCGGCATTTCGCTCGTCAAGGGCAAGCCGACCGACGACAAGGTCGGCCACGGAACCAAGGTGGCGGGCATTATCGCCGCCCACCCCATTGCGGGTTCCGGTTTCTACGGGATCGCGCCCGAGGCAAAGGTCATTCCGTACCAGCAGACCTCGGAGGAGAAGGCCGGCACCGCCGACAGCCTCGCCAAGGCCATCCGGAAGGCCGTCGACGAAAAAGTCGACATCATCAACATCTCCCAGGGAACCGGCGCCAACCGAGCCCTGCTGCCCACCCTTGAGCAAGCGGTCAGCTACGCCGAGAAGAACCACGTCCTCATCGTCGCCTCCGCGGGCAACGGTGGCGCCGACGGCGGCGAGAAGAGCATGTACCCCGCCGCCTACTCGGACGACTACACCAACGTCCTCGCGGTGGCCGCCTCGGACCGCAACAACGAGCGCGCGCCCTTCTCCCAGTCCGGAAAGTTCGTCCAGATCGCCGCACCGGGCGTCGACATGGTCTCCACGGTCCCCGACGGCGGCAACTGCGTCGACCAGGGCACCAGCTTCGCCGCGCCCTATGTCACGGGAGCCGCGGCCCTGCTGAAGGCGAAGCACCGGGACTGGAGCCCGCAGCAGCTCATCTGGCACCTGGAGCAGACCGCCGAGCGCGTGAACCGGGACCGGAACGACTTCATCGGCTGGGGCGTGGTCGACCCGGTGGCGGCCCTCAACGACGACACCGAGCCCACCGCCCCACCGCAGCCGGACAAGCCCTCCGAAGTGGCTGACGGCTCCAATATCCACCCGGCCGCCGTCACCATCGGTGAAAGCCCCGAGGACCGGCGTGCCCGCATTTCCATCTACATTGTCGGCGGTGGACTTCTCGCCGTCGGCACGGTAGTTGGCACCGCCATCGCGCTCCGCGACTGGCGTCGAAAGACTGGTTTGAGAACACACGGGGAGGCATAAGCCATGGCTCAGGGGCAGTACGGCGTTGATCTGGACGCCTTGGACCAGGTCATCAAGGAGCTCAACCATGTCCTGAAGGAGATGGGCGACTCGAAGAGCACTGCCAAGAACAGCACCTACCTGCCGAAGGGGTCCCTGGGGAAGGGGTTCAAGGAGGAAGGGCAGCTGTATCAGGCTCACGACCTGATGAAGGGCGACATCGAGCGGCTGATCGACATGGTCGAGGGCCTGGTCGACCGGTTTGGCAAGAAGTCGTCCAAGGTCAGGGGCGCGTACCAGGACGCCGAGGCGGACAACACCGTCGGCATGAAGTGACGTCAGCGGGCTGGTCGTAGTGACAGAGAGAACGTGTTCGATGACGGAGTGGGGGACAGCAGATGTCAGCGAAGGACGCTGAGTTCAAGCCCGCAGAGGTTGAGGTACCGAAGAAGCCTGAGCCGGCGCCCAAGGGCTCGGGTGCGGCTTCGGAGGAAAGCTATGAAGTCGGCCAGAGCCGGCCTCAGTTCACCAACCTGAGGCTGAACCAGGTCAAGGCGCTGGTCGAGGGCGCCGACCCGGGCGAGGTCGGCAATGTCGCCGAGGGGTGGAAGAAGGTCCGCGTTTCGCTCGTCGGTGACGACTGGAACAGCGGCATCAAGAAGAAGTTCGACGATGCGGTGACGAAGGTCCTGCAGTCCTGGCACGGCCAGTCCGCCGACCAGTTCGCGGCCTCGGCGCAGAAGATCAGCAACAACTTCGCGAAGCTCGCGGCGTACCCGCACAACACCGGCTACGTCCTTGAGCAGATCAGCGATCGGCTGAAGGAAGTCAAGAAGGCCGTCGAGGCCGTCGAGGAGCCGAGCTGGCTGGAGCGCAAGGCCGACCGGCTCAACGACCTCGCACACTCCGACACGGGCAAGGCCGGCGCCATCGGCTCGATGCTCCCGGGCGGGAGCTTGATCGTCGGCGGCGCGGCCAAGCTCATGGGCGCCGGCGACGGTCGGGACGACTCGCAGCTGAACGCCGACCTGGCCAACCCGAAGAACTCCATCTACGACGCCATGAACAGGAATCGCGGCAACCTGTCGATCGACAGGGAGCGCGAGCTTGAGGCTGCCCATTACATGGAGCAGTTGGCGACGACCTATCGGTCGGGTGTCACGGCTATGGGGAAGCCGCCGCTGGGCGGTGGCGGGGGCCGTGTCCAAGACGAGGTTCCGAACCACGACACTCCCAACATGCCGATCCCCCCGATCGCCCCGTATGGCCCGCCTCCGTCCGGCCCGAAGGGCGGCACTTCGATGCCGAAGATGCCGGACATGAAGGGCGGCGGGTACACGACTCCGCCGGCAATGGAGGCGCCGCGCCCCAACGGTATTGACGGTGGGATCGGAAGCATCCCCAAGGCCCCCGCACCTCACGTGGGTACCGGACTTGATGGCCTCTCAGGGGGCACCGGTCTCGGTACCGGAGGCGTCGGTGGCGGCGGCGTCGGTGGCGGTGTAGGCACCGGTGGCTTGGGCGCAGGCGGCGGCGGTGCCCACGGTGGCTCGGGTCCGGGTATCGGCACCCCTGGTATGCCGGGCATGGGCGGTGGCGCTGGTGGCGTCCGGGGCGGCGGCGCCGGTGGCGTACGGGGCGGTGGCGCTGGTGCTGGAGCGGGCGCCCGTGGTGGTGGCCGTAGCGGTATGCCGGGCATGGCTGGTGCTGCTGGAGCCGGAGCCAAGGGTGGCGCCAAGGGCGCGGGCGCGGGCGCGGGTAAGGGTGGCGCACTCGCTCGCCAGAAGGGCGGCATCATCGGCGGCAAGGCCGGCAAGGCCGGGGGCGGTACGCAGGGAGGCTCGGGTCTGCACCGCAGCCGCGGCGGTACGCAGCAGGGCGCCGCAGGTGGCCGCCGTCCGGCTGGAATGATGGGCGGAGCCGGTGCTCACGGCGCCAAGGGCAAGGACAAGGCCAACGAGAACGGACAGCGTCCGGACTACCTGGTAGAGGATGAGGAGACCTGGACGCCGGAGCGTAATGTGGCGCCCAAGGTCATCGAGTAGGACCCTGTCGGTCGCGATCCGACACACGGCGGAATCGAAGTGGGGCCCGCAGTCCTCGGGCTGCGGGCCCCACCTTGCTAGGGAGAGGTGTAACGGCATGAGCTTCACGCGTACGCTGCGTGCGGTCGGCAGCGCGGTGGTGGCGGGAGCGCTGCTCTTCGGCTCCGCCCCGGCTGCTTCTGCGGATCAGATCAGGAATGATCAGTGGCCGTTGAAGGCATTTGACGCCGAAAGCGTGTGGAAGGTATCGACGGGCAAAGGCGTCACGGTCGCAGTGATCGATGACCCCGTGAACGCGGACCACCCTGACTTGAAAGGCAATGTCCTTCCGGGGAAGGACATCGAAAAGGGTGGGCCCGCTAACCGAGAAAGCCTGAACAATCACGGCACATCGATGGCTTCCATCATTGCAGGCCATGGGCATGGTGCTGGCGGCTCGCAGGGCGTAAAGGGGCTGGCCCCCGACGCCAAGATCTTGCCAGTGGCGATTCCTGCCGAAGATGACGTGCCGGACCCAAACGCCGGCGATAGTCTGGCCGAGGCGCTGCGATACGCTGTCGACAATGGCGCGTCGGTAATCAACCTGTCGGTTACCTTTCCTGTTCTCACTGAGAAAGAGAAGGAGGCCCTTGCCTATGCCATCAAGAAGAACGTCTTCGTCGTGGCTGGTACGGGCAACGACGGGCGGGGGCGCCTTGGCGAGCTGGCAGCCTACCCCGGCGTAGTTGCTGTTGGTGCAGTCGACAAGGCGGGCAAAGTGTGGGAAGGGTCGAATTACGGCCCGGCAACTATGCTCACCGCACCTGGAACGCTCATTCGGTCCGCAGGAGCTAACAAGCCGTATGTGCTGGCCAATGGTACGTCTGACTCGACAGCCTACGTCTCCGGTGCCGCCGCGCTCCTCCGTGCCAAGTTCCCCGACCTCACCGCCGGTCAGATTGCTAACCGCCTTGTGAAGACGGCTGGCCTCCCGGCTGGTAAGGAGGGAATGAAGCTCCCTGACCCGCACTACGGTTACGGATTCATCAAGCCGTACAGCGCGCTGACCAAGGACATTCCGGCCGGTTCCAAGAATGGTCCGCTGAAGACTCCCAAGACGGAGCCGTCCACGGCGACCGGTGGAGCGACTGTCGCAGGATCGTCCGGCAGCGGAAACGAGCAGGCGAGCAGCCAGAAGGACAGCGGTCTTGGCATGGGCGCCATCGTGGGAATTGCGGTGGGCGTTCTCGTAGTTGTCGGAATCATTGTCCTCGTCGTGGTCCGGCAGAAGAAGAACGGCCGCAACGGTCCGCCGCCCGGTGGGTTCGGTGGACCTGGCGGTGGCGTCGGGTTTCCGCCGCAGCCGGGTGGCCCGTACCAGCAGCAGGGTGCCTACCAGCAGCCGGGTCCGTATCAGCAGCAGCCCGGCGCTCCGGGGGCTTATCCGCCGGCGCCGCCCACGCAGCCTCCGGGGCAGTGAGGTCTGTGCGGTCGGCAGCATGAGAAACGTGCAGTGACCAGGTGTGGGGCCGCAGTCATGGACTGCGGCCCCACTCTTGTGACGGCGAGTCCCACCTGTGTTGAGTGAAAAGTTCAGAGCAGCGCGATGGGCCCGCAGGCGATAAGCCTGGGGCCCATTTTGGGTGTGGGGGTGCTGGGCGCGGGGGCTCCTGTTCAGCCGAAGACTGAGCGGACCTCGTCCGTGACGCCCTGGTGGCGGGTGGCGGCGCCGCCGGTTCGGCGGTCGACGTGGCGTTGGCCCGCGTCCAGGCCGCGGTTGGTGAGGTCTTCCTTGGCGTGGTCGACGTAGGTGCCGGGATCGGCGAGGCTGGTGACGCCGTCCACGTACTCCTGGGCACCTTCCTTGACGCCGTCGACGTATTCGCCGGCCTTCTTCTTGCCGATGTCGGCGGTTTCGCCCCAGTCGATTCCGTCGCGGGCGCCGAAGTGGCTTTCGATGCCCTGCTGGGCGACGTTCTGGCCCATCTCCGTGGCGGCTTCCTGCGCCTTGGCCTTGCCCTCTTCGACGATCTTGTCGCGGGCGATTTCCTTGGCCTGGGTGACGACCTTGTCCTTGACGGTTTCCTTGACGGTCGTCTTGATGTAGTCCGCCGCCATCTTGCGGGCTTCCTTGGAGACGGCCTTCTTCGCCAGTTTCTTGATGGCGTCCATGGTGGCGTGTTCCATGGCCTTGGTGGCCGCCTCCATGACCTCGCGTTTGATCTTGTCGAGGATCTGGCGGACGATCACGCGGGTCGCCTGTGTGGCGCCGGCGGCGCCGAGTTCGGAAAGCCCCAGGGTGAAGGGGGCGGCGGCCTGCGCGGCGATGATTTCGGCGGCAAGGACGACGAGCTGGACGATGACCGCGATCTTGCCGGCGAGAACGGCGATGGCGGCCGCATCGAAGGCGACGGCGATAATCTCGGCCGCCGCGGCGGCGTCACGGAGGTAGTTGTCCCCGCTGTCGCCACCGCCGGAGTACGAACCCCATTCGTTGGCAAAGCCCTCGATCGCGTCGCCGGAGTTGGCGGAGAGTACTTCATTGGCTGCCGAAGAGCCCGAGGAGGATGCCTGGTTGACCGACTCGGCGAAGTTGCGCCAGACCTGGGCGCATTCATGGAGCTTGTCCTCGTCGGCGTCCGGCCAGTTGTAGCCGAGCAGGTCCAGGACCCAGGCTACCTCGCTTGGCAGCGTCAATGACACAGTGATCGTCCCCCGTGCGGTTATTGCCGATTGCGGTGTGGAGCGGCGAAGGCGGGAATGGGGCGGAGAAGGGAGTGGGAGTGAGCGAGCCGGGAGGTCGCGTCGGGCTCAGGGGCTCGCGTGGGAATCGCGTGCGGTGGACCGGGCGTCAGATGGCCGGGCGGCCGACCGCGCTGATGGTGTGGATGCCCTGCTCGTCGGACTCGGCGTAGGTGCTGGCCATGTGCTGGAGCTTGTCGCCGATACCTTCGAGGCGCTCACCGAGGGAGTCCATCGACGTGAACATCCCGTCCCTGATGGGCGTGTAGATCGTTTCGAAGAGGTCGCCGAAGTCGCAGTTTTCCCAGGGGCTGCCGAGGGCTTCGAGATCGTCCTGCAGCTTCTTCGATGCCTTCGAGAAATCGTCGCCGATGTGGACGAAGGCGTTGCCCTGTGTCCGCAGCACATCCGGATCGACGTCAAATGCCTTGCCTGCTGCCACCATTGCCCCCGTTTTCAAGCCTGTCGCGCGCTGACTCTTGGCGCGACCCTAATACTCCCACATTAGGTGATCTGAATGCGGGCGCGTCAAGGTGAGAGTGTGGAGAGTGTGTGGGCATCCCGGCACGTCAATACCGATGAGTTTCTGGGGAATTGGCCCACCTATGGCTTTGGGGGCATTGGTGAATCTTGCGCCGGTGGGAGGGTGGAGAGTGGGTGATCGCACACCTCGACCGCATGCTTAAGGTGCAGGTTAAGTATTGGTGCGTTGTTGGTCAATCGCGGGTGTGCGGAAAGAGCGTCCGTGGGTGATGCGCAAGTGATGTGCGGGCGGGTGGGGCGCGCACGGCGCGTGAAGGGTGGCAGGGCGTGATCAAGTAGTCGCGCCGGTAGGTGACCGGGCATGGTGATCAAGCGGGGCCTGCCGGCTGTGATGTGGGGTCAGTCGGGCGTGGGAGATGTGTTCGCCGGTTGGGGTGTCGGCGCGACGCATTGATGTTCGGGGTGTGGGGGCGGGGAATTCGGCCTGGGTGCAGTGGGGCCATGTGGTGGGTGGGATTTCCGGGATGGTGGCGCGCATGTCCCGTCGGCATACGGTCCACCGGGGGAGAGGTCGGCTGGATGGGGACGCGCGGACGATCACTTGTCCCGTAGCATTTCCGCTCATGGATGCACCCGGCAGTGAAGAGCCCCTTCCCGAGAGTCGTGTAGGGCTGACGCCTCGTCAGGCGAGGCGAATACGCATCGTCCTGGCCTCAGTGCTGATGGCGGCGATGGCGGCGGTGCTCGTGGTGCGCCTGGCCTCGCGTACGTCCGTCCTGGTGGTCGGGGTGTACGGAGCCGCGCTGGTGCTCTGCGGCGTGGTGATCGAACTCAGCCGGAACGGGCGTACCCGGCTCGGCACATGGCTGCTGGGCATCGGGCTGGCGGCCGCGCTCGCGGCGGACTGGCTGCTGCTGCCCTGAGGGCCGGCGGCGGGGCCGCCCCCTTCCTGACACTGACACGCAGACCTCGCGTCGACTCGTCCGCGGTCCGGGCGGACTCGTACGCATCGGCCGTTCGGCCGGACTCGTCCGCGGACGCCGTTCGGCCGCCCGGAGAACTCGCCCCGCGCGGCCGAACCGGCCCCGGCGCCCGAACTCGGAGCCCGGGCACTCGGCGGCGCCCCGGCAGTGCCCCAGCAGCGCCTCAGAGTCTCAGCGCCTCAGAACAGCCCGTGCCACATCTGCTCGATGACCAGTGACCACCAGTTGCCCTGGTCGTCCAGTGCCCAGGAGTCGATCGCGGCGATCTGCTCCTGGAAGGCGGCGACCGCCGCGCCCGCCGCGAGCGGGTCCATCCCCTGCATCTCCCGACGCGTGGTGACCAGCAGCGCGAGCGAGCGCAGATACGCGGAGAGCGTGCGGTTGACGAACCGGCCGCCGCCCGAAGACGGCTGGACGGCCCAGATCGTGCCGACCATGCTCTGCTGCGCTTCGGGCGCGACGCACTGGACGGCGATCGTGTAGAGGCCGTCGGTGCCGAGCCGGACGTAGCCGGCGAGCGTGGTCAGGGCCTCTTCGCGGGCCTCCGTGCCGGTCTCGCGCAGGGAGGACGCCACGTCCGTGAACATCCCGCCGGGGGGCGGGGTGTCGGGGCGGTCCGCGGTGAAGAAGTACGGCACCGCGGCCGGCAGTCCGGCCCAGACCAGGGTGTTCCTGGTGGCCTCGGGCAGCTGCCCGGCGGCGATGTCGTCGGCGTCCGGGCGGCTCACGCCCTGCGGTCCGAAGACCTCCACGAGGTGCTTGCCGAGGGCCACGTCCCGCATCTGCGGCGCGGCCTCGACGTGCTCCGGCACCGGCAGCCGGTGCGGACGCGGCGGCGCCTGCCGACCCGCCATCTGGTGCATCATCTCGACGTGCCGCAGCAGCCCGGCGATGCCCTCGGCGCGCTCCTCGGGGCGCATGCCGTAGCCCTCGGTGCAGGAGAAGGCGGCGTTCGGGAACGTACGGAGGATGAAGTCGCCGGGGTAGCCGCCGGGCAGCAGGGCGGGCCGCAGGTCGGTGTGGATCGCGCGGACGTCCGCGGGGTTCACGCCCAGCCGCCGCAGCTCGTCGTGGAGCTGGAACTCGACGGGCGGCTGCCCGGGAGCCGAGACCTTGGCCAGGTTGGTCTCCTCGCCGGTCGACGGATCGTCGTAGGTCGCGACGGCGGTGTTGCCGGGGCCGGTGACCGGGGGCCGGGCCGGTTCCGCCGGAGCGGTGCCCGCGCCGCCGCCGTGCTTCTGCTGGTACATCCGTACGACCTCGTCGACGGGTACGGACGGCCATACCGTCAGCTCGCCCGACGCCCGGTCGACGACGCCGCAGGCGGTGCCGATCTCGGCGGGCGGGCGCCGCTGCCCGGTCTGCGGGTCGACCTCCGGGGGAGGCGGTACGGCCCACACCACCCAGCCGAGGTCGAACTCCTGCATGGCCACCTCGCGCGGCGGGCCCTGATGCCCTTCGGGGTTGAGCCAGCGGGCGGCGGTGGCGTGTGCCTGCGCCTGGGTGATCACGAGTGGTCTCCTTCGAGGCCGTGGGGAGCGTCGGCGTCAGTGGTGCCGGGGCGCTGGGCCGGCACGGTGGGGGCGGCGGGGACGGGCGCGAGGATCTGGCGGGCGGTCACACCGCGCTCGGTGGCGACGACGAGCACTCCGTCCAAGGAGAGATCGGCGCCGGTGATCGGGGAGTCCGAGAGCAGCGCGGCCACCACCTCCCGGCTCGCGCGGTCCCAGACCCGCAGGTAGTCGGCGCCCCGGCTGAGGGCGAAGGGCGCGGCCGCCCGCTCCTCCTCCGAGGGCTGCATCGTCCGCGCGGGGTCGGCGTCGAGGTACTGCGGAGCGTGCAGGTCGTGGAGCAGCAGGGCCACTCCGCCGCGCTGCCCCTCTCCGCTGCCCTGGGCCGCCGCGTCGCCCTGCGCCGGATCGTGGCTCGGAGCCGGGCCGCCGTCCTGGCCGCCGGGCACCGTACGGGAACCGGGGGTGCCCTCGGGAACGAGGAGGGCGGCGACGGCGCGCGGGGCGGCGCTGCCGCCGGACGCCGGGGAACCGTCGCCCCCGGCCGCGTCCGCCGGCGCCGTGCCCTCGCCGTCCGGGGGCAGCGAGGCGATCGTCACCGCGCGCACGCCGGCCAGCGGTACGCTCCACAGCGTCCGCCACGGCAGCGCGAAGCCGCGTGCGTGCAGGGCCTGGGCGTACGGCGCCAGCCCGTCCTCGACGAATGCGGTCTCCAGGAGGGCCGCGCGCATGGTGGCCGACGCCTGGGAACGGGTGAGCAGGGGAGCGGTCCGCAGGTACGTACGGGCCGGTGCGCCCAGCTGTTCGGCCGGGACGGCCTCGACGGCGGCCCGCAGCGGCACCGGGTCGGCGTGTGCGAACAGGCCCGGGTCGGTGAGGAGCTGGGGGAGCAGACCGGCTTCGAGGGTGTGTGCCGCGAGGTGGTCGCGGATGTAGGGATCGGCCTGCGACCAGTCCTGCTGGGGCACCGCCTCCAGCAGCGCCATGGCGATCTTGGTCTGGGCGTCCCGCACGTCCGGCAGCCCGGAGCGGATCTCCGCGGCGAGGGCGGGGTGCATCAGACGCAGCAGCGCACGGGCCGCACCGTCGTCGGGACGGGCCGCGGAACCGGTTCCGGGGACGCCCCCGTCCGGCTCCTCCTCCGCCTCCTCGTCGTCCGCGGAGGTCTCGACCGGCTGGACGAACGGCGCCGCCAGCAGCATGCCGTCGGCGAGGTCCTGGCTCATGTCCCGTCCGGCGAGGGCGCTCGCCAGCCGCCCCAGGAAACGGACCGGCAGGCCCTCGCCCTCCGCGAACGCGAGCGGTGCCAGCATCAGCCGCAGGACCTGGGGATCGGCGCCCAGCCGGCGGGCGTGCAGATCGAGCGCCTCGCCGACGCTGCCGGGCAGCAGGGAGGCGTCCGCCGGGTCGAAGCCCTCGGGCTGCATGAGCAGCGACTGCACGGCGAGCTGGAGGGTCAACCGGTCGCCGGCCGCGCGCTCGGCCATCGCCGCGGCGAGCGCCCGGCGGGCCGACGGGTCGGTGGTGTACGGGAGTTCCGGCGCCCCCAGAGCGGGGTCGAGCGCGGTCTCGGCGTGCAGTGCCAGGCCCTTGGGGTCGGCCCACTCGGGAGCGTCCAGGTCGATGATCTGCGCCTGGCCGTCCGGCAGCTCCGCGGTCAGCTCCGCGGCCAGCTCGCGCGGTACTTCGGCGAGCAGCTGAACCGTTTCGGTGGCGGCGAGCGGCTTGAGCACGTCCCGTATGAGGCGGGCCGGTTCGTTCGCGGCGCGCACCGGACCGGCCTGGTCCACGTCCGGCACCACGATGGTCACCGGCTCTTCACGGCCGGCGAGTTCGGTGAAGACGTCCTCGCTGCGCGTGGCGCTCAGCTCGAAGTGATCGGCGAGGAGCCACAGGACCTGTGCCGCGGTGCGGCCCCCGGGGCTCGGCACGGCGGGCGCCGGCAGGTCCGGGGGCACCGTGGCCGGGTCCATGTCGTCCAGCGGCAGCCGCTTGCGGTAGTCGGGATCGCACATCATCAGGAAGCCGGTGATCAGGCGCGAACGCCCGCTTCCCGGGTTTCCGGTGAGCACGATGACACGCGGCGCACCGGGCCACCGCATGCGCCACGCCGCCAGCGCGCGCAGCGCGGCGCCGCGGCCGCCGATGTACGGATGCGGTGCATAGCCGGCCGCCCGGGCGTTTCCTTCTTCTGAGGCGCTCATGGCTTCCTCGTCCCCCATCAATCCCGCCCTCCACCTTCGTGGATTCCTGCGTGTACCGCCTCGATCCTATGGTCCGGTGCGCGTGCGCGGGACGGGGCGGGGTCTCTGTTCCGGAACTGGAACACGCAGGCGGGGGCGGGTGTGGGGGCGTTGTGCCGGTGGTGTGGGGGGTGAGCGGGTTGCCGGTGGTCCCTGGGGCGCGTTTTCCCGGCCCGTTGTGGAGAAATCGAGACCGCTCGGTGTGGAAAGGAAGCAGATCCGCCCGAATTTCCTGGGCGGCGATCAGCGTTCCTCCGTCCCGAGCGAATCGAGCGACTCCAGCGAATCATCCGAAACGAGCGAATCAACCGCATCGGGCGCAATCCGCCGTACCGTCGATACCACCTGGATCGACGGTATCGACGGCATCGACGACGGTGCCGGCCGAATCGGCCGCGCCGACGCCGATTTCCGGGAGCGGCCGGTATCCGGGATCAGCGCCGGTGCCCGCGTCCGGCGCCGCGCCGCGGGGTCGTGACGATGTTGGACGACGGCGCGTCGCGCTCGGCGCGCTCCTTGTCCTCCTTCTCGTCCTGCTCCTTCTGCCAGGCGGCGAACTTCTCGCGCGACTCCTCGCGCTCGGCCATGGTCTGGTTCTCCGCGGCCCGCCGGATCTCGGTCATCCGGTCACCGATGGCGTCCATGTAGCCCGGCGTCTGGATGGCGTCCTTCATGCCGATGCGCCCCGAGAGCACCTCCTGGGCCATCTCCTGGAGCTTGCCGCCGACATTGGGGTTGTCCGCCAGGACCTTCAGCGCCTTGCGCAGCCGGTGCGCCTGCTCCGGGTCCTGGGCGACATCCATCAGGTCCTCGTCCTGGATCTGCCGCTCGTTGCTCATCCCTGCCCCCTTGAACGTCGTGGCACAGCAACCGCGTGTGCTGCACCGGCGTCCTGAGTCTAATGACGGGTGTGAACGGGTCGTCAAGGCGGGGGTTGTCGGTAATGCCGCAAATTGCTCGGTATGCATTCCCCGCCCACTCCGCCGCCCGCTCGACGGCGGGCTTCGGGCCTATTGCGGGTGTGCTAGACCTGAGGCGATGTTGGCAGGCAGCTGTCATTCAATTCGGGGAGAAATGATGTCCGACGAAGTCCGGCTCAGTACGGAGGAGTTGCACAAGCTCGGTGCGACCTTCGAGATACGCGCGGAAGAACTGAGCCGGCAGCTGGCCGCATTCAGAAGGCGGGCGGATGCCGAGGCGCTGCGGGACGGGTTCGGTGGCGATGAGGCGGCCCGGCCCCACCGCGAGCTGTACGAGCAGGCCGAGCACGCCCTCGTCCAGCTCCAGCAGCGGCTCGCCGAGGTCGGCGGCGGCCTCAAGGAGACCGTCGCCAACACGCAGGCGACCGAGGACGACCTGGTCGAGATGATGCGGAGCGTCAAGTGAACGAGCGACGCAACCCCGAGGCGCTGCACGAGGCGGCGGCCGGCTGGCGCGAGATGGGCAAGCACCTCGACGGCATGGTGCGCGATCTGGACCGGCACGTCGGCACCGCCGCCGCGGCCAACTGGCACGGTCCGGCGGGCGAGGCGTTCGCCGCGGAGTGGCACCGCCTCAAGCGGTCCGTCGACGACTCGCTGCCCGCCTTCGAACTGGCCGCGGCCGACCTGGAGACCGCCGCCGCGCAGTCCGACGACAAGGCCGCCGAGCAGCACGGCGCGCCCCCGGTGGACAACTCCGCGAACAACGCGCCGTCCACCTCCGGCCGCGACGCCGCCTACGGCTTCATGGCCCTCGGGCAGCTCGCCAACGGCCTCGGCGGCGCCTTCGGCAAGCGCGGGGGCGGCGGCGGTCAGAGCCAGCGGCCGCCCGTACGGCACCAGTGGGAGACCTCCACGGCCGCGCACGGGCCCGACCCGTTCGGACCCGCGCAGGCCGGCGAGGCCAGGACGCGCGGCGGCGAGGGCATCGCCAAGGGCGTACGGACCCGGCCGGCCGGTGCGGAGCCGGGCGGCGAGCGGGACGCGAAGGCCAAGCCGGAGCAGGCACCGGCGGCGGCCAAGGCGGCGCAGGCCGAGCCGGCGAAGCCGGACACGGCGCCCGGCGCGCCCGACACCGGCCAGCACGGCGCCTTCGGCTGACCCCTCACCGGCGCGGCACGCACCGGCACCCGCACCGAAACGGCGGTGGGGCGCCCCTCCTGAGAGGGACGCCCCACCGCCGTTGTGCGTGCCGCGGGTTACTGGCCGTTGGCCGGCAGCCAGCCCGTCTGGACCAGCTGCGCACCGCGCTTGCGGGTGATGAACGTCGCCCGGCCGGGTGTGAGGGGCTGACCCTTGACGTTGCCCATCAGCGGACCCTCGCCGGGGTCGGCGGACAGGATCAGACCCTGCGCACCGAGCTCCTTGGTGCGCTGCATCACCGGCTCGAACGACGACCGGCCGGCACCCGAGGAGCTGCGCGCGATGATCAGGCGCAGACCCAGGTCACGGGCGAACGGCAGGTACTCCAGCAGCGGCTGCAGCGGGTTGCCGCTGCTGGTCGCCACCAGGTCGTAGTCGTCGACGATCACGAACGCGTCCGGCAGGTCGTACCAGCTGCGGTTGCGCAGCTGCTCCGGCGTGACGTCCGGCCCGGGCATCCGTCGGCCCAGCGAACCGGCCAGTCCGCTGATGACCTCCTGCAGCTGCGGACCGGCGGCGCAGTACTTGTACAGATGGCTCTCCGGGACCTCGCCGAGCAGTGCGCGGCGGTAGTCGGAGACCACCATCAGCGCCTTGTCGGACGGGTACCGCTCGGCGATCTGCTTGGTCAGCAGGCGCAGCAGCGACGACTTGCCCGACTCGCTCTCGCCGTAGATGACCAGCAGCGGGTCGGTCTCGAAGTCGATGAAGGCCGGGGACAGCGTGGTCTCGTCGACACCGATCGCGATCCCGTGCTCCGGGTAGTCGCTGCCCTTGGGCAGATCGGTGGCGCGCAGCATCGTGGGCAGCATCCGCACCTTGGGGGCGGGCTCGCCCTGCCAGTGCTCCTTGACCGTCGACACCAGGTTGGCGATGCCGTCGCTGATCGTCTCCGGGTCGCTCATCCCGTCCAGGCGCGGCAGCGCCGAGAGGAAGTCGAGCTTCTCGGGGGACAGACCGCGGCCGGGCTTGCCCATGGGGACGTTCTCCGCGCGCTTGCGGTCGAACTCCGACTCCATCGGGTCGCCCAGGCGCAGCTCGACGCGGTTGAGGAGCTGGTCGCGCAGCGCCGGGCGGACCTCGGTGTAGCGGGCGCCGGCGATGATCAGGTGGACACCGAAACCGAGACCCCGGGCGGCGATGTCCAGGATCACCGGGTCGAGCTGCTCGTAGTCGGTCTTGAAGGTCGCCCAGCCATCGATGATCAGGAAGACGTCGCCCCACTTCTCGTCGGGGAAGGCGCCCGCGGCCCGCCGCTGGCGGTAGGTCGAGATCGAGTCGATGTTGTTCTGCCGGAAGAACTCCTCACGCTGGTTGAGGATGCCGACGACCTCGGCGACCGTACGGCGGACCTTCTCCGCGTCCAGACGCGAGGCGACACCGCCGACATGCGGCAGGTCCTCCATGGTCAGCATGCCGCCACCGCCGAAGTCGAGGCAGTAGAACTGCACTTCGGCAGGGGTGTGGGTGAGCGCGAACGCCGCGATGGCGGAACGGACCAGGGTCGACTTGCCCGACTGCGGACCACCCACGACCAGACCGTGACCGGCACCGGCGGAGAAGTCCAGGTACATCACGTCGCGCCGCTGCTCGAACGGCTTGTCCACCAGCGCGACCGGCACCACGAGCTTGCCGAGCGCGGTGTACTCCGCCGCGTGCACGCCCCGCTCGGGGGTGACCGCGAGCGTCGGCAGCAGCTGGTTGACCGTCGGCGCCTCCTCCAGCGGCGGCAGCCACACCTGGTGCGCCGGCGGGCCCTGGCCCTGCATCCGCTGGACCATGACGTCGAGCACGGTGTCGGCGAGCGCGTCGTCGATCTCCGGCTCGGCCGCCTCGACCGCCACCGGCTCCTCGATGATCTGCTCGATGACCGGGGCCGCGGTGAAGGGCACCGGCATCCGCGTCGACCGGCCACCGGGGCCGCTGCGGCCGCCGCCACCCGGGCCGCGGTAGGTACCGGAGACGTATGCGGCCTTGAACTGGACCATCGTCTCGGTGTCGTACTTCAGGATGCCGGAACCGGGGACGTTCGGCAGGTGGTAGGCGTCCGGCACACCGATCGCGGTCCGCGACTCGGCCGCGGAGAACGTCCGCAGACCCAGCCGGTAGGACAGGAAGGTGTCCAGACCGCGCAGCTTGCCCTCTTCCAGACGCTGCGAGGCGAGCAGCATGTGCACACCCATCGAACGGCCGATTCGACCGATCTGGATGAACATCTCGATGAAGTCGGGCTTGGCGGCGAGCAGCTCGGAGAACTCGTCGATGATCATCACCAGCGACGGCAGCGGGTCCAGCGGGGCACCCGCGGCACGCGCCTTCTCGTAGTCGGTGATGTTGGCGTAGTTGCCCGCGGAGCGCAGCAGCTCCTGGCGCCGCTGGAGCTCACCGGTGATCGAGTCGCGCATGCGGTCGATCAGCGTGACGTCCTCACCGAGGTTGGTGATGACCGCCGCGACGTGCGGCATCTCCGACATGCCGGTGAAGGTGGCGCCACCCTTGAAGTCCGCGAGGATGAAGTTCAGCGTCTCCGAGGAGTGCGTGACCGCGAGCGCCAGCACCAGGGTGCGCAGCACCTCGGACTTACCGGAACCGGTAGCGCCGACACACAGGCCGTGCGGGCCCATGCCCTGCTGCGAGGCTTCCTTGATGTCCAGCATGACCGGCTGGCCGTCGCGGTCGACACCGATCGGGACCCGCAGGCGCTCGGCCAGCGTCCGGGGCCGCCACGTACGCGCCACGTCCAGCGAACCGGCGTCGCCGATGTTGAGCAGGTCGGTGAAGTCCAGCGCGGACAGCAGCGGTTCCTCGCCGTCGGCACCCGAACCCGCCCGCAGCGGGGCCAGCTGACGCGCCAGCGACTCCGACTCGGCGATCGACAGGGTGTCGCAGACGCCGTGGTAGACCGCGCCGCTGGCCGACTCCAGCACCAGCTTGCCCGGCCACACCTGCACGGCCAGACCGCCGCGGATCTCGTCCAGGTCGCCGGGGACGACCTCCAGGATGGTGACGCCCTGCAGGCCCTCGGCGCCGGCGATCACCGAGTCCATCGGGACCTCGCCGCCGTCGAGCACGACCACCACATGCGGGGTGTCGGTCACCGGAGTGCCCTGCGGGTTGAACCGCCCGCGGCCCTCCAGCTCGTCCGCCAGCAGCTCCTCGACCTCGCCGAGGTCGCCGACGACCAGCCGGCGGCTGCCCGCGCCGTCCGTGGACTTGTCCTGGACCTGCGGCAGCCACTTGGTCCACTCCCACTCGGCCTGCGCACCGGGCGCGGCGACGACCGCCACCACCAGGTCCTCGGGCGAGTGCAGGGTGCACAGCTGAGCGATGATGGCGCGGGAGGCGCCGTAGACCGTGTCCGGGTCGCCCGAGACGGTCAGGTGGTAGAAGGCGCGCAGCGAGACCGCCAGCGGCAGGTTGTCCAACTGCCCGTGCTTGTCGAGGAACTCCTTCATCGCATGCGCGGTGAGCGGTTCCAGCTCGTCGACCGGCGCGGTCTCCGGCGCCCTCAGCGGGGTGGCCAGCTGCTGCGGCCCGAGCCCGAGGCGTACCTGCCCGAAGTCGGGGTCGGTCGCCCGCCGTTCCCACACCCGTTTGCCCTCGGCCACGATGGACCACAACTGGCTCGGATCGGGGTGCGTGAAGAGCTGCGCGTCCCGCTGCTTGCGCGCGGTGCGCCGCACCTCTTTACGCTTCTGCGTCAGGTACTTGAGGTAATCCTGGCGCTCCTGAAGCATTTGTCCGGAAGGCCCCTGGCGGGCTTTGACGATCTGTACGATCGCCATTGCCAGAGTGGACGCCACCATAAAGCCGCCCATGATTTTCATGAACGGCTGATTGCCCATGAACAGGAATCCCGCGGATGACGCCATGCCCATCATGGGCATAAGGGTCATCAGCATGTTCTCCGATTCGCCTTCCCGCGGCAGCTCCGGAGGCGCCTCCAGTGTCACCTCCTCCGAGGGGACTTCGGGTGGCAGCGCGCGGGGCGGGCGCTTGACGATGACAACGCTCACCGAGGCATCAGTCCTTCATGCATCTCGCAGTCTCGGACCGCCCCCGTTGGATTCGACGGTCCCCCCGAGCCAAGTCCTTGGCCCGAACCAGGCGTTGATCCTACTGTTAAGCGTCAAGTCTCGGGGTGGGTGGGGCGGTCGCTGAATTGGACGGTACGCTGACGCCTCGCGAGCGTGCCGAGGTCCTGCAGTGACGGCTCTATATATACGGCGCGCGAAGCGACAAAACGCCCAACGGATAGGGGGAACCGCCAGGTGAGCACGAGCACTGGCACCGGCTTTTGCCGGGTCACAGTCGCCGCGCCGGACGCACGGATCGACGTGGCTCTGCCGGAGGACGTCGCACTCGTCGACATTTATCCGGAGATCCTGCGGCTCTCCGGGCAGTCCCAGGCCGAAGGCGCACCGACCGGCTACCACCTCGTACGCCGCGACGGCACGGTCCTCGACGCCGGGCAGTCGCTCGCACAGCAGCAGATCCTCGACGGCGACCTGCTGCTGCTGAAGCCGTTCGCCGAATCGCTGCCGCTCCCGGTCTTCGACGACGTCTCCGACGCCGTCGCCTCCGCGGTCAAGCGCAACCGCAGCCGCTGGAGCGACGACCTGATGCACCTCGTCGGCCTCACCGCCGGCGTGCTGCTGCTCGTGATGATGGCGTTCGCCCTGTGGTTCTCCAACCCCGTCGACCGCGATATGCACCGCCTGCCGGGCATCATCGCCGGCGTCGTCGGCATCGTCCTGGTCGCGCTGGCCGGCGTCCGCGCCCGGGTCTACGACGACCACGGCTCCTCCATCGCGCTGGGCCTGGCCGCGCTGCCGCATCTGCTGATCGCCGGCTCCGGCATCTTCCCCGTCGACGAGGGCGCCGGCCCCGGCCGGCTGCACCTGCTCGTCGGCTGCGTGACCGTGCTGATCGCCTCCGTGCTCCTGGTGGTGCTGCTGCCGCGCGGTGACGCCCCCTTCGTCGCGGCGGCCTTCCTGTCCGCCATCGGCACCCTCGCGGTCTTCGCCGCGATCCTCACCGACGCCCAGCCCCGCGAGGTCGCCGCCGTCACCGCCGTCGTCGCCATCGCGATGGTCGCCTGGCTGCCCGGCCTCTCCGCCCGCTTCGCCCGGCTGCCGATCGGCTACAAGTCGCCCGACCAGATCGCCAAGGGCTCCTTCGAGGGCGGCGGCGAGACCGAGTCCGTCGACTTCGTCAAGATCGGCAACCAGGCCAAGCGCGGGCACGAGCTGCTGCTCGGCCTGGTCGCCGGCTGCGCCGCCCTGGTCGTCGGCTCGGCCGGCATCGTCCTGGGCTTCTCCGACAACATGTGGGCCCAGCTGCTGGCCCTGGCCGCCGGCATCACGATCATGCTCCGCGCCCGGCTCTTCGACTACACCGCACAGGTCGCCTGCCTGACCATCGCCGGCATCCTGACGATCGTCCTGCTGATCCTGGGCATCACGCTGCACCCGCCGACGGACATCTTCGTCGACCTCGTGCAGTACCAGGACGCCGGTCCGCTGAACATCCGCACCGTCTGGTTCTCCAGCAGCATCGCGGTGGGCGCCGCCCTCCTGGTCGGCGTCGGCCTGATCGTCCCGCGCAAGGGCGTCACCCCCTTCTGGGGCCGGATCTTCGACATCTTCGACGGTCTGGTCCTGCTGTCCCTGGTGCCGCTGTGCCTGGCGGTCCTGGACGTCTACAACGAGGTGCGCGGCCTCACCGGCAACTAGCGCGCCGACCCGCCCGTGCCACGGCCCCCCGACCACCCGGTCGGGGGGCCGTTCGCAGCTGGTACGCTGTGTGACGGTCCGGTCGAGTCATCCAAGATTCCCTGTGAGGCAAACCAGGGGCGCTCACGGACCGAAACCCAAGAGGAGTACCGCGTGTCGCTCGACGCCGCTACGAAGAAGCAGATCATGGCCGAGTTCGCCACCAAGGAGGGTGACACCGGCTCCCCCGAGGTTCAGGTCGCGATGCTCACCCGCCGCATCTCGGACCTGACCGAGCACCTCAAGACCCACAAGCACGACCACCACTCCCGCCGTGGTCTGCTGCTGCTCGTCGGCCAGCGCCGCCGCCTGCTGCAGTACCTGGCGAAGAAGGACATCACGCGCTTCCGCGCACTGGTCGAGCGCCTGGGCATCCGCCGCGGCGCGGCGGGCGCCAAGTAAGACGCCATAAAGGGAGCGGTTCCCGCCGGGGGCCGCTCCCTTTGCCATACGCACCGGATGCCTACGCCCTCTCATGGAGGACGGAAGCTTTGTAGTCTGGTGCCATATCGCAAAACTGAACGCGGTAGGAGCGCCTCCTGGCCGCCGGTCCTCGGTAGTGGCCCCCGGACGGTCCATGCACGGCATGCGACCCGCTCCGGGAGCTTCGATCGAAGACCGGCCCGCACCGGCGCTCCACCGAAGACGGTCTGCCGCCATACGGGCAGCAGACGCAGACGAGGAGATATTCCTGGTGGAGAACGAGACCCACTACGCCGAAGCCGTGATCGACAACGGCTCCTTCGGCACCCGCACCATCCGCTTCGAGACGGGCCGCCTGGCCAAGCAGGCCGCCGGCTCCGCCGTCGCGTACCTGGACGACGACACCATGGTGCTGTCGGCCACCACCGCCTCCAAGAACCCGAAGGACCAGCTGGACTTCTTCCCGCTGACCGTCGACGTCGAGGAGCGGATGTACGCAGCCGGGAAGATCCCCGGCTCCTTCTTCCGTCGTGAGGGCCGCCCCTCCGAGGACGCCATCCTCACCTGCCGCCTGATCGACCGCCCGCTGCGCCCGTCCTTCAAGAAGGGCCTGCGCAACGAGATCCAGATCGTCGAGACGATCATGGCGCTCAACCCCGACCACCTCTACGACGTGGTCGCCATCAACGCCGCCTCCTGCTCCACGCAGCTGGCCGGCCTGCCCTTCTCGGGCCCCATCGGCGGTACCCGCGTCGCCCTGATCAAGGGCCAGTGGGTGGCGTTCCCGACCCACACCGAGCTTGAGGACGCCGTCTTCGACATGGTCGTGGCCGGCCGCGTCCTCCCGGACGGCGACGTCGCGATCATGATGGTCGAGGCCGAGGCCACCGAGAAGACCATCCAGCTGGTCAAGGACGGCGCCGAGGCCCCGACCGAGGAGGTCGTCGCCGCCGGTCTGGAGGCCGCGAAGCCGTTCATCAAGGTCCTGTGCAAGGCGCAGTCGGACCTCGCCGCCAAGGCCGCCAAGCCGGTCGGTGAGTTCCCGATCTTCCTCGACTACCAGGACGACGTCCTGGAGGCCCTCACCAAGGCCGTCAAGGACGAGCTCGCCCAGGCGCTGACCATCGCCGGCAAGCAGGAGCGCGAGTCGGAGCTGGACCGGGTCAAGGGCCTGGCCGCCGAGAAGCTGCTGCCGGAGTTCGAGGGCCGCGAGAAGGAGATCTCCGCCGCGTACCGCTCGCTGACCAAGACCCTGGTCCGTGAGCGCGTCATCAAGGAGAAGAAGCGCATCGACGGCCGCGGCGTCACGGACATCCGTACGCTGGCCGCCGAGGTCGAGGCCATCCCGCGGGTGCACGGTTCCGCGCTGTTCGAGCGTGGCGAGACCCAGATCCTGGGCGTCACCACCCTCAACATGCTCCGTATGGAGCAGCAGCTGGACACCCTCTCCCCGGTGACCCGCAAGCGCTACATGCACAACTACAACTTCCCGCCCTACTCCACCGGTGAGACCGGTCGCGTCGGCTCCCCCAAGCGCCGCGAGATCGGCCACGGCGCGCTCGCCGAGCGTGCGCTGATGCCGGTGCTGCCGACCCGCGAGGAGTTCCCCTACGCGATCCGTCAGGTCTCCGAGGCCCTCGGCTCCAACGGATCCACGTCCATGGGCTCGGTCTGCGCCTCGACCATGTCGCTGTTCAACGCCGGTGTGCCGCTCAAGGCGCCGGTCGCGGGCATCGCCATGGGCCTGATCTCCCAGGAGATCGACGGCGAGACCCACTACGTCACCCTCACCGACATCCTCGGTGCGGAGGACGCCTTCGGCGACATGGACTTCAAGGTCGCCGGCACGAAGACCTTCGTGACCGCCCTCCAGCTGGACACCAAGCTGGACGGCATCCCGGCCTCCGTCCTGGCCGCGGCCCTCAAGCAGGCCCGCGACGCGCGGATGCACATCCTGGACGTGATGAACGAGGCGATCGACGTTCCGGACGAGATGTCCCCGAACGCGCCGCGGATCATCACCGTCAAGATCCCGGTGGACAAGATCGGTGAGGTCATCGGCCCCAAGGGCAAGATGATCAACCAGATCCAGGAGGACACCGGCGCCGACATCACGATCGAGGACGACGGCACGATCTACATCGGTGCCGCCGACGGCCCGGCCGCCGAGGCCGCCCGCGCCACGATCAACGGCATCGCCAACCCGACCATGCCGGAGGTCGGCGAGCGCTACCTGGGCACGGTCGTCAAGACCACCACCTTCGGTGCGTTCGTCTCCCTGCTCCCGGGCAAGGACGGCCTGCTGCACATCTCGCAGATCCGCAAGCTCGCCGGCGGCAAGCGCGTGGAGAACGTCGAGGACGTGCTCGCGGTGGGCGCCAAGGTCCAGGTCGAGATCGCCGAGATCGACCAGCGCGGCAAGCTCTCCCTGATCCCCGTGATCGAGGAGGAGGACGCCGCCAAGGCCGACACGAAGGACGACACCGACAAGTGACGTCCCGTACGCACAGGACGACGGCCCGCACCTCTTCGGAGGGGCGGGCCGTCGCCCGTACCCAAACGCTTCTCAAGGGCGCCGCGGGCGCCGGCACGGTCCGCCGGACCACCCTCCCCGGCGGCCTGCGCATCGTCACCGAGACGCTGCCGTCGGTCCGCTCCGTGACCTTCGGGATCTGGGCGAACGTCGGCTCCCGCGACGAGACCCCGTCCCTCAACGGCGCCACGCACTACCTGGAGCACCTGCTCTTCAAGGGCACCGAGCGGCGCAGCGCGCTGGACATCTCCGCCGCCATCGACGCGGTCGGCGGCGAGATGAACGCCTTCACCGCGAAGGAGTACACCTGCTACTACGCGCGGGTGCTCGACACCGACCTGCCGCTGGCCATAGACGTGGTCTGCGACATGCTCACCGGCTCGCTGATCGAGGCCGAGGACGTCGACGCCGAGCGCGGCGTCATCCTCGAAGAGATCGCGATGACCGAGGACGACCCCGGCGACTGCGTGCACGACCTGTTCGCGCACACCATGCTCGGCGACACCCCGCTCGGCCGCCCGGTCCTGGGCACCGTCGACACCGTCAACGCCCTCACCGCCGACCGCGTCCGCCGGTTCTACAAGAAGCACTACGACCCCACGCACCTGGTCGTCACCGCCGCCGGCAACATCGACCACGCCAAGGTCGTCCGCATGGTCCGCCGCGCCTTCGAGCAGGCCGGGGCGCTGGACCGGACCGACGCCGTGCCGATCGCCCCGCGCTCCGGCACCCGCGCCATCCGCACCACCGGCCGCGTCGAGCTGCTCAACCGCAAGACCGAGCAGGCCCATGTGATCCTCGGGATGCCCGGCATGGCACGCACCGACGACCGCCGCTGGGCGATGGGCGTGCTGAACACGGCCCTGGGCGGAGGCATGTCCTCCCGGCTCTTCCAGGAGGTCCGGGAGAAGCGCGGCCTGGCCTACAGCGTGTACTCGTACACCTCCGGCTTCGCCGACTGCGGCCTCTTCGGCGTCTACGCCGGCTGCCGCCCCAACCAGGTGCACGACGTCCTGAAGATCTGCCGCGACGAGCTCGACCAGGTGGCGGCGCACGGCCTCAGCGACGACGAGATCCACCGCGCCATCGGCCAGCTGCGCGGATCCACCGTCCTCGGCCTGGAGGACACCGGCGCGCTGATGCATCGCATCGGCAAGAGCGAGCTGTGCTGGGGCGGGCAGATGTCGGTCGACGAGATGCTCGCCCAGATAGCGGCCGTCACCCCCGACGAGGTCCGCGAGGTGGCCCGCGACGTGCTCGGCCAGCGCCCCTCGCTGTCCGTCATCGGCCCCCTGAAGGACCGGCAGGCGGCCCGCCTGGACGACGTCGTCGCCTAGGCGCGCCCGCCGTACCACCGAGAGAGAGACTGGAAACGATGAGCAAGCTGCGCGTGGCCGTACTCGGAGCCCAGGGACGTATCGGCTCCGAGGCCGTACGGGCCGTCGAGGCCGCCGAGGACATGGAGCTGGTCGCCGGGCTCGGCCGGGGGGACAAGCTGGAGACGCTGGTCGAGGCCGGTGCCCAGGTCGTGGTCGAGCTGACCAACCCCGGCGCGGTGATGGGCAACCTCGACTTCTGCGTGCGGCACGGCATCCACGCGGTCGTCGGCACCACCGGCTGGACCGACGAGCGCCTCGCGCAGCTGCGGACCTCGCTGGCGGCCTCGCCGGAGGCGGGCGTGCTGATCGCCCCGAACTTCTCCATCGGTGCGGTGCTGACCATGCGGTTCGCCCAGCAGGCGGCGCGCTTCTTCGAGTCGGTCGAGGTCGTCGAGCTGCACCACCCGAAGAAGGCGGACGCCCCGTCCGGCACCGCCGCCCGTACCGCCCAGCTGATCGCCAAGGCCCGCGAGGAGGCCGGCTGCGCCCCGCAGCCGGACGCCACCAGCACGGCCCTGGACGGTGCCCGCGGCGCGGACGTGGACGGCGTGCCGGTGCACTCGGTACGGCTGCGCGGGCTGCTGGCCCACCAGGAGGTGCTGTTCGGCGGGGAGGGCGAGACCCTCACCATCCGCCACGACTCCCTCCACCACAGCAGCTTCATGCCGGGCATCCTGCTCGGTGTGCGCCGCGTGGTGAGCACGCCGGGCCTGACCGTGGGCCTGGAACACTTCCTCGACCTGGACTGAGGCGGACGGTCATGGGCGGCAAGATCACGTACTTCTTCCTCGCCACCGTGCTGGTGATCGTCTTCGGCGTGGTGGCGCTGGAGGGCGTACTCCTGCTGCTGACCGGCGAGCCGGCCGCGATGGGGATGGGCGCGGTGGCCTTCGTGCTGCCGTGCATCGGCGCCTGGTTCCTCTGGCACAACACCCGCTTCGCGCGCGACGCGCACCGGCTGGCGCACGCGCTGGAGGCCGAGGGCGGGCTGCCGGTCGACGAGCTGGAGCGGACCCCGGGCGGCCGGATCGACCGCGACGCGGCCGATGCGGTCTTCGCCCGGCGGCAGGCCGAGACGGAGGACGCGCCCGGCGACTGGCGCACGTGGTTCCGCCTCGCGGTCGCCTACCACGACGCCCGGGACACCCCGCGCGCCCGCAAGGCCATGCAGCGCGCGATCGCGCTGCACGACGCCGCTCCGTCCCAGCCGGCCTGACCCGGAGCGCGCCCGGTCCGCCGGATCGCGCCGGGGGCCGGTCCGGCCCTGCGCGCCGGACCGGTCTCAGGCGCGGTACTCCGCCGCCCATGCCTCCAGCACGTCGGTGGCCCGTTCGAACGTCTCCGGGCGGTGGAGGAAGTCGGCGTTGTGGTCGGTGACCAGGGTCCGCAGCGGCCCGCCCCGCCTGCGGTCGACGACCAACGCCTGCCCCTGCACCGTCCGCGGCAGCCCCAGCCAGCGCACCGGCTGCTGGCGGGTACGCACCGACGCGACGGCGCTCCACGGCTCCGTCGTCGTACGCAGCAGGTTCACCTGCCGCAGGCCGTGCGCGCTGACCCACACGCCCACCCGCAGCAGCCGCAGCGCGAGGGCGATCGTCAGGGCACCGACCGCCGCGACGATCCCGGCGCCGGGCAGCGAACCCGCCATCGCGATGATCATCGAGGAGAGCAGCACGAACGAGGCGAGCAGCAAAAGCACCGACGCCGCCCCCACCCGCCACGGTCCGGGGCGGTAGGGACGGCGCCAGTGGTCGGGCTCGTCATGCGGCAGCGCGGCCGAATCCGCGGCATCGAGGTCGCGGTCGGCCGTCAGGAAGGGCAGGGGCACGACTGATCCTCACTCGGGGCGGCTCAGCACAGACGAACGTGCTGACGGTAGCTGTGACCGGTGAGGCTATCGGGACCTGCGGAGCGGAACCACCCGGTGGTCCGCTCCGCTCGCCCGTTCAGCGATGGGCCGCCTCGGACTGATGCGTCCGATTCGGGGCCGAGCTGTCCTGCTGCAGCGCGGGAACGCCGAACAGCAGGGCGCCGGCCAGGCCGCCCACGACTGTCAGCGTGATCAGTGACTGGCCGAGGAGCTGCGCGCGGGAGGCGCGCTCGCGCGGTGGGGGAGTGACATTGCTGCGGAACCGGTCTGCCTCGGCAACGAAGGCGAACGGGACGGGCTCTCGCCGGCGGAACATGAGCGGGCTCTCCTAGGAACCTCGAAGTGGGCACTGTCACAGGGTTAGACGCATGTGGCGTCCGATTGGTGCCCGTTTTCCAAGACTTCTGTGAAAAATATCAACTCCCGCCCCACGCCCTGCTACAGGCCGTCCCTTTTGCGCCTAACGCGGCATCACGCCGCATTCTCTCGGCTGTCAGTGCCGGGCCGTAGGCTGGGCGCGCACGAGGATCGAACGGAAGGAACCGCCGGTGTCGCACACCCCCGCCGAGAGCACTGAGAGCCCCGACGGCGCAGCCGTCAGCTTCCGGAGCGAGGTGACGGTCGAGCTGGTCAAGCACAGCGCCGCGGACAGCGACGTGCTGTGGGCGGCCCGCGTCTCCACGGCCGGCGAGCAGTCCCTTGAGGAGCTGCAGAAGGACCCGGAGCGCTCCAAGGGATTGATCAACTACCTGATGCGGGACCGGCACGGCAGCCCCTTCGAGCACAACTCCATGACCTTCTTCATCAGCGCGCCGATCTTCGTCTTCCGTGAGTTCATGCGCCACCGTGTCGGCTGGTCGTACAACGAGGAGTCCGGTCGCTACCGCCAGCTGGACCCGGTCTTCTACGTCCCCGGGGAGTCCCGCAAGCTCGTCCAGCAGGGCCGCCCCGGCAAGTACGAGTTCGTCGAGGGCACCCAGGCTCAGCACGAGCTCACCGGCCGCGTCATGGAGGACTCCTACCGCCGGGCGTACGAGGCGTATCAGGAGATGCTCGCCGCCGGCGTCGCCCGCGAGGTCGCCCGCGCGGTGCTCCCCGTCGGCCTGTTCTCCTCCATGTACGCGACCTGCAACGCACGCTCCCTGATGCACTTCCTCGGCCTGCGCACGCAGCACGAGCAGGCGAAGGTCCCGTCCTTCCCCCAGCGCGAGATCGAAATGGTCGGGGAGCAGATGGAGGCCCACTGGGCCAAGCTCATGCCGCTCACGTACGGCGCATTCAACGCCAACGGCCGGATCGCGCCGTAAAGCCCAGGCGGCGGGCCGGACGCCGGGCCCGCAGGGCAGCCGTGCGAGATGTCCGGATTGCGGCCTTTTGAGAAGTTCATCTACGCTGAACAGACGGACCCGGCACTGCTTGAACCCCCGAGCAGGCAGTGCCGGAGTCCACATCCCTGCTCCCCGGAGGCGCACCCCGCGGTGAGCTACGAGTAGCGTGGGACCCATGGCTCCGACTTCCACACCGCAGACCCCCTTCGGGCGGGTGCTGACCGCTATGGTCACGCCGTTCACGGCGGATGGCGCCCTCGATCTCGACGGCGCGCAGCGGCTCGCCGCACACCTGGTGGACGCCGGTAACGACGGCCTCGTCGTCAACGGCACCACCGGAGAGTCCCCGACCACGAGCGACGCGGAGAAAGCGCAGCTCGTTCGCGCCGTGGTCGATGCGGTCGGCGATCGCGCCTTCGTCGTCGCCGGAGCCGGCACCAACGACACCCACCACAGCCTTGAGCTGGCCCGCGCCGCCCAGGACGCCGGCGCCCATGGCCTGCTCGCGGTGACGCCGTACTACAGCAAGCCTCCGCAGGAGGGCCTGCTGCGGCACTTCACGGCCATCGCGGACGCCACCGACCTGCCGGTCATGCTCTATGACATCCCCGGCCGCAGCGGCGTCCCGATCAACACCGAGACCATCGTCCGGCTCGCCGAGCACCCCCGGATCGTCGCCAACAAGGACGCCAAGGGCGACCTCGGCCGCGCCAGCTGGGCCATCGCCCGCTCCGGCCTCGCCTGGTACAGCGGCGACGACATGCTGAACCTCCCGCTGCTCTCGGTCGGAGCCATCGGGTTCGTCTCCGTGGTGGGCCATATCGTCACCCCCGAGCTGCGCGCCCTCCTGGACGCCCACCTCAACGGCGACGTCACCAAGGCGACCGAGATCCACCAGAAGCTGCTGCCCGTCTTCACCGGCATGTTCCGCACCCAGGGCGTGATCACGACCAAGGCCGCCCTCGGCCTGCAGAACCTGCCCGCCGGCCCGCTGCGCCTGCCGCTCGTCGAGCTCTCCCCCGAGGAGACCGAACAGCTCAAGCGCGATCTCGCCGCCGGCGGGGTACAGCTCTGAACACAGACTTCATAACTGAATACGGACCAACAACCGCCACATAGCAAGTGCACGAATGTCATGCGCGCCACGTGCCTCGACGGCAGCGTGGCGCGTGTGGTGAGGAGAGTCTTTTGAGTCATCCGCATCCCGAGCTCGGCGCCCCGCCGAAGCTTCCCAAGGGCGGCCTGCGCGTCACCCCCCTCGGCGGCCTGGGTGAGATCGGCCGCAACATGACGGTCTTCGAATACGGCGGCCGGCTGCTGATCGTCGACTGCGGAGTGCTCTTCCCCGAGGAGGAGCAGCCCGGAATCGACCTGATCCTGCCGGACTTCTCGTCCATCAGGGACCGCCTCGACGACATCGACGGCATCGTGCTCACGCACGGTCACGAGGACCACATCGGCGGTGTCCCCTACCTCCTGCGCGAGAAGCCGGACATCCCCCTCATCGGCTCGAAGCTGACCCTCGCCCTGATCGAGGCGAAGCTCCAGGAGCACCGGATCCGCCCCTACACCCTGGAGGTGAAGGAGGGGCACACCGAGAAGATCGGCTCCTTCGACTGCGAGTTCGTCGCGGTCAACCACTCCATCCCCGACGCCCTGGCCGTCGCCATCCGCACCCCGGCGGGCATGGTCGTCCACACCGGCGACTTCAAGATGGACCAGCTCCCGCTGGACCGCCGCCTCACCGACCTCCCCGCGTTCGCCCGGCTCGGCGAGGAGGGCATCGACCTCCTCCTCTCCGACTCCACGAACGCCGAGGTCCCCGGCTTCGTCCCGCCCGAGCGCGATATCTCCAACGTGCTGCGCCAGGTCTTCGCGAACGCCGAGCGGCGGATCATCGTCGCCAGCTTCGCCAGCCATGTGCACCGCATCCAGCAGATCCTCGACGCGGCCCATGAGTACGGCCGCCGGGTCGCCTTCGTCGGTCGCTCGATGGTCCGCAACATGGGCATCGCCCGCGAGCTGGGCTATCTGAAGGTCCCGGCCGGGCTGGTCGTCGACGTCAAGACCCTCGACGACCTCCCCGACGACGAGGTCGTGCTGGTCTGCACGGGCTCCCAGGGCGAGCCGATGGCGGCGCTGTCCCGGATGGCGAACCGCGACCACCAGATCCGGATCGTCCAGGGCGACACGGTGATCCTGGCGTCCTCGCTCATCCCCGGCAACGAGAACGCCGTCTACCGGGTGATCAACGGACTGACCCGCTGGGGCGCCACCGTCGTCCACAAGGGCAACGCCAAGGTCCATGTCTCGGGCCACGCCTCGGCCGGCGAGCTGCTGTACTTCTACAACATCTGCAAGCCGAGGAACCTGATGCCGGTGCACGGCGAATGGCGCCATCTGCGCGCCAACGCCGAGCTGGGCGCGCTGACCGGCGTGCCGAAGGACCGGATCGTGATCGCCGAGGACGGCGTCGTGGTCGACCTGGTCGACGGCGTCGCGCGGATCTCCGGCAAGGTCCAGGCGGGCTATGTCTACGTCGACGGCCTGTCGGTCGGCGATGTCACCGAGGCCCACCTCAAGGACCGCCGGATCCTGGGCGACGAGGGCATCATCTCCGTCTACGTGGTCGTGGACAGCAGCACCGGCAAGATCGTCGGTGGTCCGAACATCCACGCCCGCGGCTCGGGAATCGACGACGCGTCCTTCTCCGCCGTGATCCCCAAGATCGATGAGGCCCTCGCCAAGTCGGCTCAGGACGGCATCACCGAGCCCCACCAGCTCCAGCAGCTGGTCCGCCGCTCGGTCGGCAAGTGGGTGTCGGACAACTACCGCCGCCGCCCGATGATCCTCCCTGTGGTCGTCGAGGTCTGACGCACAGAGTCGTACGAAGGTACTCAAGTCGGAGCGGGGGGGCCGGGTTTGTCTCCAGGCGCCCCGCTCCAGTAGGTTTACGGCTCCGCCTGAACGGGAAGCCCCACACGCCTGCGTGTGACGGACCGCTTCCCGCGGCAGGCGGAATTCCGACCCAGAGCAATCTGATAAAGTCGGATCAGCCGAAAGGCAAAACCCCTCCGACGGAAATCGGAACCGGAATCCAAGCGAAACCGGATCTGATAAAGTCGGAAAGGCCGAAAAGCGAAAGCCAAACGGTCGACCCCACTCCGACAGGGGGCCAGAGACGGAAACGGATCTGGTAAGGTTGGAAACGCGAAGAAGCCGAAAGGCGGAAACGCACCGGCGAAAATCGGAGCCGCGAGGATCTGATAGAGTCGGAAACGCAAGACCGAAGGGAAGCGCCCGGAGAGCCTGGTGAGACAGGCACAAAGGAAGCGTCCGTTCCTTGAGAACTCAACAGCGTGCCAAAAGTCAACGCCAGATATGTTGATACCCCGTCGACCGGAAACATCCG
>NZ_JBVHQM010000016.1:0-213232 GCF_055567415.1 Streptomyces sp. NPDC026575 | reverse complement strand
TTGAGCCAGGCGGCGACGGCGTCACGCAGGAACGGGTAGCGGCTGGCATCGTGGTGCCAGGGGTCGCCTGCGGTGATGTAGATCCGCTCGACACCATTCGGGATGGTGTGGAAGACGGCTTGCAGGATGTCGGCCGCCGACTGGCTGCCAAGGTCGAGGTGATGGGTCTGGTCGCGGTAGACCAGCATGCCGGTGGCGGTGTCGAGGAAGGCCGTGGAGCGGGCCTGTTGGGTGAAGTTCGGCCGGGTGGAGGCCAGGTTGGCGGTGTGGCCGACCCAGCGGTCGCCCTCGGGTCCTTCGGGCAGGGACGGCAAGGAGCGTGGCGTTTGAGGAGACTCCAGCAGGGATGGTGGGTTCGCGGTAGCGGCCGGAGTGGGTGGGGCGGGAGTCGTCTGGGTGAGCGCAGGGTTAGGTGGAGCTGTGGCAGCGGAGGTCGCTGTCTGGGGTGCGCCAGCCATGGAGGGGGCAACCGCACCGGGAGTCGCAGCAGGAGCTTGTGCGGCGGGCGGTTCCTCGGCGGGCTCGGTTTGGGCTTCCGGGGCTGGTTCGGGCGGCGGGGTCTCTGCAGGGGCGGTGAGGCTGCCCGGTGCCAGGATGGGGGCGATTGCGACGACTTCGGCGAGGCTCAGGCCGGACGCCGGTGCGATGCGGTCCGCTTTTGCCTTCTCGTAGGCGGCCAGGGCGGAGATGCGGCGTGCACGCTGCGCTTCGAGCTTGGCGACCTCGGCCTGTTTCTTCTTGATCTCGTCGCGCAGGGTCCGTAGCTCGGCGAGAGCCGCGGTATATGCCTTGCTGTCCATCGCAATCCCTTTGGGGTGTGGGTTATTTGGCGGCGCTGCCTGTGCGGACGTAGGCGATCGCCCCGCCTGAGTGAGAGGTGAGGCGGGCTCCCAGTAGCAGGTCAGCGACGGCGCGGTCCTGGGCTGCGGATGCGATCACGTGTTTCGTGGGACGGGCGAGGTCAGTGACGTAGCCAGCCAGGACTGCGTCGGGGAAGACGTGCCGGCCCTTGGTGTTCTTCTCCCACCGATCAAGGCCGGCCAGGACGGCCACGACATAGCCCGACAGGGTCACCGGCAGCACTTGGCCGGCGGCCACGCTCGCCGCGTCGCATCTCCACCAACCTCGTAGCGCTTTGAGGAGGTCGTCGGGAGTCAGGGTGGCAGCGAAGCCGATCCAGCTCCGGTCTGGTTCGTTTGCGGGCTGAGCTGTGTCAACGCGCAGGACTGCGGTCTCGTCGACGGCCAGCTTGTCCAGGGGTGCGGGCTGGCGTGTGCGGAGGGCTTGAATGACTTCCAGCGGGACCATGACGCGTACCCCGCGGCGGGAGAGGCCCGGGAGAAGTCCGGCGCGCACGAGTCGACGGAACGTGGTGACGGCGCAGCCGAGTTCTGCCGCAGCCTGCCCTGTTGTCAGCAGCACACAGCACCCCTACAAGCAGACTCAGATATCTGATTCGGCTACGACACTAGACGTCTGAGTGGTCCGGGTCAAAGGCCGCGCAACCGGCAGCTGGCGCCAGCGCACCGCGGCGCTGCGCCTGAACCCTCACCGTTCACCAGCACTCGGCCCACGGTCTCGGCGGGTGTAGGCAGACATGGCCAGGGAGAGATGGCTGTGCCAGCCGGGGTGGGGGCGGGCCTGTAGTCGAGGCCACACTCCTGCTTCGCGTTCTGGAGGCCATTGCGGTCATCCGGATCGTCTAACTATTGGCATGTAGAGCACAGATTGTCGTCGTTGTGCTCAGGAAGAAGATCGGACGGAGCGAGGTGGACGGTGTAGCACCTGGTGCATAGATCTCCCCCACAGGTGCGGCAGCCTACGTAGCGCCCGCCTGCATACTCATATCGCCGCTTTTCGACATTCGGGTCGCTGCACGCCACGTGCGGCTCGCGGCTCACCACTGCAGCTTGATACGTGTTCTTCAGTCTCACCTGACTAAGGTCTCTTCCCTCCCGGAACACTCGCCGCCAGTCTCCTTGCACGTGGAGTTCGTCGGTGCCGCACACCCGCACCAAGGTGAGCCCATTGGTATGGGCCTGGTATGCCTTGGACCATAGGTTGGCGAATGCCTGCGAGTGGATGATGTGCATCCAGTCGGGGCGGCGCAGTTTCCTGTTGTAGGACGATTCCCCCATGGTCGAGACGAACTTGGCGTACAGGGCTTTCACGTACTCCAAAGTCACAGGGTCGCGCTCCTCGATGGCACGGGCCCTGGCGTCCCGCAGCGTGGTCCGGAACTTTTCAAGCAGGTTCTCAGTGGATCCAGACGTATAGGACTCGTGGATGAGAGGAGGGTCGCACAGTTCGTAGTTACGTCCTGACAGGCGCAGTAGTAGCCGAAGGGTGGCCTCAGTGATCCATACGGGGCCGGGTTCGTGTCGGGTACCCAGGGGGTTGGGCAGGCAGCCGTCGTGTTCCCAGGCCGGGGGTGTGACGAGGTGAATGCCGGCGCGGCGTCGGTCGTGAGGGTAGGGATTGGTCGGTTGGAGGTGACCGAGGGGCAGGTGGGTCTTGAGGGCGGACAAGTATGCGCCGTTGATGTCCAGTACGGCCACAGGGCCGGTCTCTGCTGGCGCTTGTGGGCGTTGCCAATTGAGGCGAGCTTCCCAGATGCTGTCGGCCGTTCGGGGGGACGGCTTGCAGAGCACCTCGGGAAGCGCAGGGTAGTAGACGATGTCGTACCGGCCGCCTGCGCGGCTTGCGTTGAGCAGACGCATGGCATCGGGGATCGCCCGGGCGGTAAGCGCGGCCGTGGCTGCGTGGGGATCGCCGTCGTGATCAGCTAACGCTGCGGCAACGGTCTCGCGGATCGGGTCCTGGAGGGAATCGGAGTATCGCGCTGCGGCGTGGCGGGGAGTTGGGATGCGGCGCTCTGTCGCCGCGTCGCGACTCGCGGAATGTGAGACCGGCTCGGACGACGGCGCGGAGGCTGCTGCCGCGCAGTCGGAGGCGCTCAGGTGCTGTGCGTATCCCAGGACTTGCTGTGTGGCCGGCTTCCCGCACAGGACGCAGGGAGCGGGCTGGGTGAGCGGCTCGCTGTCAGAAGCGGCTTGCTCGGAGGGCTGGGTGTGGACCTCGGCCGTAGCGTGGGCACTGGTGAGGAAATAGCTGCAAGCGGCGTGGAACTGTCCTTCCGGTTCGCTCTGGCCGGTCTCCCATGTGTGCAGAGTGGCAGTATCCACGCCGAGTGCGTGGGCGACCCGGTGGGCGGGCAGGCCGAGGTGGCGCCGCAGCCGGCTGCGTTCGGCGGGCGGCGGTAGGGGGGTGTATGCGGCAAGGAGAGCGTCGATGGCCTGGAAGCCGTTCATCGTTTGTACTTTCTGGGCGAGTTGGGGCGCGCTACTGGGGTGGGGGCTGCGATGAGACGGCAGGTTTCAGTGGCGTGGGCGACGTCGTTGCGTTCCCAGCTCGTCAGCCGGAAGGGCCGGTTGGCGCCGGATAGGTGGGCAGGGAGATCGGGACGGATGTAACCCTGCAGATCGGTGTAGATGCGGGCGGCTTCCTGGAGGAGGGCTGCCCATGCAGGGAGTTGGGCGGGCAGGTCGGCGCAGGGCTCTGCAGGGGTGGAAAGCAGCAGGTGGGGCAGTTGATCGGTGCCGTAGCCGGTCAGCGCGCGGATGGCGACGGCTGCGGCGTAGAGCGGGTGGGCGATGCGGGTGTGGATGCGCTGGGATACGACGTCGTGGTGGGCGCTGGTGAGGGTGGCAGCAGGGGGCGGGTTGTCACGCGAGGGGAGGCGGGTGGGGACACCGCGGCAGCTGCTGGTGGTCTCCTCTGGCTCCCCCCGTGGGTGCCGGGGGCGTGGAGGCAGCTGATGCCAGGACTCGTCGTCGGCACCAGGGAAGGGGGTGGACTGCCACCAGGGATAGAGGGCTGAGGGCATACCGGGGTGGGGAGCGTGAAGGTGCTGGTAGGCGGCTTCTGGGGTGTCAAGGCTGTGGTGGGCGACCGCGTTGAGGACGTCGCTGAGGGCCTTGGGTGACGGGCCGCTGACGATGAGGGTGAGGTGGATGCGGGTACGTTCGCGCAGGGCCATGAGGTGCTCGAGGTGACGGCGGGTGATGCGGTGGGCGCGGCAGATTATGTATTGGTCAATGCAGAGGGCCTGGGTCCAGGCCGCCGTTATCCGCCAGGACTCGTCGGCGTTTCCGATCCACCATGGTGGATCGGTATTGGGTGGCGGCAGGTGCTTGCCCAGAGCACGGATGAGGTCATGGGCGAGGTAGGCGGGCGCGGTGCCCAGCGGGGTGGGGTGGACGACGATCCGGCCCTGTGCGGGCTGGTGGGCGGCAAGGGCTCTGGTGGTGTAGATGGACTGGTCGTGTGGGTCGGTAATGACGGTGATTGGCGGCAGGTGGGGGTCGGTCTGGTCGGGCGACCACTGGGGCGTCCACTTGTGGATGGCATCTGCTGGTGCGGTATGTGGGGTCATGCGTTGTGGACCAGGCTGGTTTGGAGGCGGCTCAGAAGGGTGGTTGGGTCGGGCGGGCGGTTGGGGTGGCGGCGCAGGGTGGCGTTGAGCTGGTGTGTCAGGGCGGCCCAGCGGCGGAAGTTGCCGTGGGCCCACAGGCTGTCCAGGTGGGTGAGGGTGGCAGGGGGGATGGCTTGCCATAGCGAGTGGAAGGCGGGCAGGACAGCGAGAACTTCGTCCGCGTCGAGTGGTTCCATGTGGTGCCAGGTGGTGATCCGGCTGAGCAATGTCGGCTGGGAGCGCAGGGCCTTGAGGCGGGGCTGGCTGGCGAGTAGCACAACGGTGACTTGCGGGGTGGGGTCGTCGTAGAGGTAGCGCAGGTATTCGATGCAGGAGGCGGACAGCTGGTGGGCTTCGTCGATGGTGAGCAGGCGGGGCGGCTGTATGAGGGCGTGGCGGAGGTAGTCGTCGCAGATGCCGGGGTCCGTGGGCGGGTTGCTGGGGAGGCTGAGGGCGCGGTAGAGGCTGTGGCGTAGGTCGTCGGGTCGGGCCTGGGGGCGTGGCAGCAGTCGCAGAGTTGGCAGGGTGGGGCGTTGGTCGCAGAGGGTGTGCAGGGTGAAGGTCTTGCCGACGCCGGGGTCGGCGGTCAGGCACATCATGCTCTGGGTGCGCTGCGCCTGGTCGAGGGCGCGGGCGGTGGCCCGCACCGCGGAGGTGGTCACGGTGCGGGCGCCGGGCAGGTTGAGGTAGTGGCTTGCGTGGGGGGCGCTCTCGTGGGGGCGGGTCATCCGGCGTCCTGGTCGGGGCGGCGGGTCTTGCGGCGGTGGGGCAGGGCGCGGCGGATGGCCCAGCGTGCGATGGTTTCGTCGACTTCGGTCAGGCCGCGGCGCTTCATGCCTTCGAGGATGTGGTAGGTGATCTTGGACCACATGCGGAAGGTGCCGCCGGCGCCTTCGTCATAGATGTAGTCAATGAGTGCGGGGTCGGCGTTGGCCCGCACTGGGTGGAAGTGGGGGATGGTGCGCTGGACCTCGTCGGCCTCCATCGGGGCGAATTCCTGCCAGATGTAGATCCGGGAGGCGAGGGCAGGTTCGCTGTAGAGGGTCTTGTATGCCTCTTCTCCCCCGACGAAGAGGACAGCGGGACGGTTCTTGCCCTTGCCGGTGTCCCACAGGTGGCGCACGAACTCAAAGCATTCACGGCTGAATTGCTGGGCTTCGTCGCAGACCAGGACGTAGGGCTTGCGGGTCAGGGTCCGCTTGAGGAGGCGGTCGAACTCGCTGGGGTGGGAGGGCGGTTCGCCTTCGAGGTGGAGTTCGTTGAACAGTTCTTGGCGGATATCACGGGGGGGGTGGGGCGGGAGCGGAACTGCAGCAGCAGGACGCGGTCGGCGGCTACTTCCTTCAAGGCCGCCAGGACGGAGAAGGTCTTGCCGAGGCCGGCGTCACCGTAGATGCAGGACATCGCGCGGGCTTCGATGGTGTCGGCGATGTTTTCGCTAGCCTCGAGGAGGGCTTCGGTGGCGACGATGCGGGCGTCGGCGAGGTTGAGGTAGAAGTCAGGCTCGCCGACGGTCTCCTCGTCGTCCGGGCGGGGCGCCGCCACGGTGGTGCTGTCGGTCATGTTGGTCTCCCTTGTGGGCTGCGGTGCGTGGTCGTGGGTGCGGGGTTTCGGATCTACCGATGGGCTGGGGTGGATGGGTTGCTGGGCATGGGCGGTGCCCAGGAGCTGTCCGGTTGAGTCATCGAACAGCTCGACGGAGTCCGGACCGCAGGGGCCGATGCGGACTGTGCGGTCGGTGTGGGCGGCCATCCAGGTGGCGGTGTATGGGCGGCCGCGCCAGTGGACGGCCTGACGTCGGATAACCCTGGTGTTCCGGCGCGGCGGTGGTGCGGGGGCCGTCGTGAGGGTGGTCACGCGTTGTCCTTGGGCAGGGGGGAAGGGGTGTCGGGGGCGGCCCAGCGGTTGGGGGGCTTGATGCGGCGGGGCATGTAGTTGGCGGGCAGGTCGTCGGTGTGGCGGCGGGAGCGCAGGCTGTGCAGTTCTTTCGTGGCCTGTTTGCGGGTCATGGCTCCTTCGGCCACGGCTGGGCCTGCGGTGGTAACCGGTTTGAAGCGGCGTCGGCGCAGCGCTTCGGCCTTGCGCAGGTCTCGGCGCAGGCGGCGGGCGCGTTCGGTGCGTGCCTGGTAGACCTCCTCGACCTGTTCCTGGCTGGCCTGGTCGGCCAGGTAGGCAGTGCCCAGGTGCCGGATGTTGTCGGCGTCGAAGACTTCGATCTCTTGCGGGTGGTGGGGCTGGAAGCGGATGTGGACGCGTGTGCCGGACCAGCCGGCCATGTAATCGCGTCCCTCCCATCGGATGCCGTGGCCGTGGATGACCCGGCTGGAGCGGCTCCCTTCCAGCAGAAAGGCATGCAGATCCTCGGCGGGCACATCGCGGATCGGGGTGGGATCGCTGTTCCAGCACTCCAAAGCGGTCACCCCGCCGTAGTCGTTCATCTTGTGCTCGCTGTTGCGCCTCTGGACCCACTTGGAGAACTCGCTGACGAAGCCCTCGAAGGTCAGTGCTGGGTCCTTCTCCCCCACCCGGCGGCGGGCGTCGAGCTTTTGGGCATGGACGTACCGAGGCAGTGTGGAGAAGAACATGCTGGTAGCGGCGCGGTTGAGATTTTCGATGTTGCCTTTGAGGTGCGGGGTGTAGGGCGGCAGGACATCGACTTGGACGCCGAAGGCTCCCAGGGCTTCTTGGACGGCGCGGGAGAGGAAGTCCTTGCCGCGATCGATGCGGACCCGGGTGGGCAGGCCGCCGGCTGGACCGTAGTTGCCCTCGCGCAGGATGCAGGAGCGTAGGGCGGCGAGGATGGAGCCACGGTGTGGGAAGTGCGCGGTGATAGCCCAGCCCATGGTCACGCCTGTGTGGCAGTCACAGAACCAGGTCACCCACGGTTTGACTAGCCGCCCGTCGGCCCAGACGAAAACGGGGACTTGCTTGTGGTCGCCCTCCCATTCCTCATTGCGGGCTGTGGGAGGGCGGCGCAGGTGCGGGTCGTGGCTGCGGGAGGCCGGCAGCCCGGCCCGCAGGCCGGCCAGGTCCCCGGGCGTGAGGTCCCGCTTGATGGCCCGGTGCAGCGTGGACAGGCTCACCGGCTCTATGCCTATCTTCTCTGCATCTTTCGCGAGTTCTTCGTGGACGCGCTTGATGTTGCCTCGGTAGTAGGCCAGCAAGACGCGGATGTGGTCAGTGATCTCGAAGCGGTCCCGGGTGCGGCGCAGGGGCTGATTGAGCCGGGCGCGGGCGAGGTTGCGCCACACGGTGCGGATATGAACGCCGAGGGTGTGGGCGGACAAGCGGACGTGGGCGGTGGTCAGCTCACCCTGTTCGGCGAGCTGCAGCAGGGCTCGTACAGCGGGCCCCATGAACTCGTCGCGTTCGCGCCGCCCGTGGGCCGTGCCGTCGGGGCTGGGAGGTTCATCTGGGTCAGAAGCCGCCATGGGACTACTCCTATCTGCAGGCGGGGGTGTGAGCGCCCAGCGGGAGGAGGACTGAGTCAGGCCCAGAAGCCGAGGTGGGTAACGTGCTCGTACTGGCGCCAGTCGGAATCCAAGTCACTGATGACGTCCTCCCATTGGCGTGTGAGGTCTTGCAGGTCACTGCGGGACCACGCCTCGACGATGCCGTCCCAGCGGTAGATGTTCTTGCGCCTCCACCGAGCCACACGCTGATGTTTCGGATCCACCTCGTTCTGATCAACGGGGTAGATCTCCACGCGGGTCCCGCCATCGGCATTGAGTCGACGGGTGAGGCTTGCCGCCATGTTGCGGCGACGCAGAAGTCGGAAAGCGTCCTCCAGGCGCAGTTGCTGCCCAGTGCTGGGGGTGCAGTCTTCGGCAAGCCAGGCGGTGATCTTGCGTCGATCCAGGCGGACCCCGCTGTCCCGCATATAGGCGTAGCCCGTGCGGGAGCGGGTCAGGTACAGCGGGTTGCGTCTGAGACGGTCTTCCGACGTTTTGTAAGGGTCCGTGACCTGCGCGCTCTCGTCGAGTGTGATGGTAAGGGCCACGGCCCCGGGCACGCCCTGCGCGCCGAGTCTGCCGAATCCCATTGATCCTCCAAAGCTGATATCGGCGCGCCGCGGCGGTGGCCACCGCTATGCACGTCAATGGGGTCAACAGATGCAGGACGGCGGCAGGGCTGAAAGCGCAGTTGCCGGCACATGTGTGCAAGCTCTAGTAGCAAACGAAGTTGAGGTGCGCCCAGCAAGGCTGCGACAAGGCGGGAGAAGCCTGGTCGGTGGACGGGTACGTCCAGGCACAGGCTCGGTTGCGCAGGACGCGGGTACGCGTCGAACACACCTCGAACCTAGGACGCACAGACACTCAGAAAGATCTTTCCGGTCATTCCTTCCCCGCCGTCCAGTCACGTTGTGACGCGCGTAGCAGGTGCTGTCGCTTTTTGAGCTCTGGTTGTCGCCCTCGCGGGAACTGGACTGCCCAGGTCGGCCATTGATCTACCTTTCCCCACGTCAGGGCAGCATTGGCCAACACGTAACGCGTGCACGACGACGCCTGGCGGCAGGGACGGCGAGGCACTGTAGCTGCAGGGTCTGACAACGAGCCCTCCATAGCACTTGAGTGCGATTGCGGGGCGAGAGGCCGATGGCGCGTTTTTCCCGCTACCGATCAGTACCAGGGACGGCGAGCAGCCAGGACGCTTCATGTGAAGGACCGATGCGCAACGATGCGCTTATGAGTCTCACCTCATCACTCAAGGACCCCACATCCACGATCTCCCGCTTTCTCGCGGAGCAACTCCCTTTCCCTAACCAGGTATTAGCCGACTTCCGTAAGCGATTGACGCGCTTTCCTGCGCCAGTTGAACCTCGGCCTGGAGCAGGCCAGCGCCCGGAATGGCGGATGTTGGGCCACACGATCGACCATCGGCTCCGTATCAGCCTGGGAGCGCCCACCGGCCAGCCGATCAAAGACGGTGTCCTACGGGCCGTCCTTGACGACAACGGATGGCCCAGCAGCGAGGTCATCAGCACAGTGCAGGCAGCAGGAGCAGTCATGCTGGAGGAACTGCGCCAGTATGAGAGCCCCGACGGCCAGCCATTGTCCCTCGCTCCCGAAGCCGAGGACCGATTGATCCGGCTGTGCCACATCGCCTCCAGCTTCGAGGCGATCTTCCGCCACGCGGGCTGGATGCGAGGCAACAGCCTGGGATTTTGTGAGCCCGGCGCCAGCCTGAACGACCTCGTCGAGGCCGTGCCTGACTACATAGTCGACGACATCTGCCAGCAGATGGCCCTCGCTGCCAGCCCCGGCCCCTTCAGCAGCCTTCGCGATCTTCCGGCGCGCCAACGGATCTGCGGTCCCGTCTTTGACGGGAGCCGGCATGTGGGCGGCGCAGACGCCGACTTCGTCCTTAACGGGAAGCTGATCGACTGCAAAGCCACCAAGCGCCCCGAGCGGATGGGGCGCGCCGAGATCTACCAGCTGGCCGGCTATCTCTTGCTCGACTACAGCAACTCCCACGGCATCCAGGAGGTAGGACTGTATCTCTCGCGTCAGGGCGCCCTCATCGACTGGAGCGTTGAGGACTTCCTCGGCCTGCTGGAAGCCCAACTTCCCCTGCCTGACTTGCGGGCAGGGTGCCAGTACGCACTGACCGATGGTGCAGAGGGCACTTCGCTACCTCCCGTGGACCAGCGCCAACGTCTCCCTCGCCCAGGTCGCGCGCCCGCGGTACAGGAGTCGCTCTTCGACGATCTGAGCTGATCCGAAGATACGGTGTCAGCCCATTCAGTCCCCGTGGCAGGCATGGCAGTTTACCGTTCCCATCAGCTGGCGATCTGGCTGGACTACACGTTTTTCTTTCATGGTGCGAGGTGTACGGAAGGTCACGTCACCAGCAGGGGCAGTTGGTCAGGATCGCCCATACGCTGCTCCTGAGGACGGCAGTACCATCACCGGCCAAGTGGCACCTCAGTGATGTCAAGGTTTCGGGCTGGACGCAACATTTCGTCAGCGATGGAACGGGGCACTACAAGCGTGATGTGTCCCGACACCCAATCGGCGTCAATCTGGCAGGCAGCAATGACCGCCAGCTCCCAATCCGTCAGTGGATCGACTTGGAGGCCGCAGTCCCATTCGGCGAACTCCAGCAGCGGCACCTGCAGACGCAGCCGCACAGTCAGTGGTACTGATCTTTCTACCGATGGAGCCTCTCGGGACAGGGTAGACCGAAGCATTTCTTGAGCCCCGCCGGCTGACCAATGATCTGGGCTTGGCATGGTCGCGGAGTATTCATCAGTCCATCGCTGACGCCAGGCATGCCATGTCTTATGCAGTTGTTCCCGGGAAACTTCCGCCTCATCTTGCGGCACAGAGACTCGTCGTTCGAGTTCTTCCACGCTCAAGAACGCCTGGAGGTCCCAACGCCTGCGCTCCACGTGCATGGCTAGCCGAGCCAGCAGCGGCTCCGCCCACTGGCTCAGCCAGGGATATGGGGCAGCGCAGCGCAAGGCATCGCTCATGTAGTGCTGTGTGTCCCTCCACCTCTCGAGACCAGCGAGCCCAGCCACTCGCCCTACAGGGTGCAGTACCTCAGGGTCGATCTCCTCGTCTTCCTCAGCAAGGGTGTCAAGGGCCGTGATGAGGGCCGCTACAGCGTGAGTGAGCTGCCGCGATCGGGCAGGGAACTCGTAAGTAAAGCAGTGGGAACACATCCGGCGTGCCACTTCACGGCTGAATCCAACGGTCTCCGCGGTGCCATGAACCTCATGGCGAATCTTCGAGCAGCCTGCGTCCCCATGCAGAACACCCTTGCCGTCTACGTACACCGTGAGGGGCTGGCCTGTGAAGCGCTCAAGGGGCATGCCATATCCGACCATCTCCATCAGCAGCGCGGGCGCAAGTTCCGTCGTCATGCCGGAACCCTACGGACTTTGCAATCCCTGCGTAGCAGCAACGACCACATGCGCCCGATTCGAGATCAATATTCCTTTGACCCGCAGGACAGACAAACAGCCCTATAGGAAATGCCAGTAAATTGACATGCAGTTATGCAGTTGCCTGTCACAACGATCTTCCACTTCATGCCATCAGAGTGGTAGCCATTTCCCCAGGTCATGGCCCCGACATCAAGTTCCTGACGATGGCATAGAAACGACAAGCGATTGCTGGCATCTCAGTGGCACATCACACCGTGCTCGCGCAGGCGGTCGAGGACGGCACTCCACGATCAGCAACCCCCGTGCCCAGGGCAGGGTCCCTCGCCCCGCGGTGACACACCGGGATCTGGAAGCGTTGTGGCCCCGGAAGCCATGGGCCTCCGGGGCCACAACGACGAACGGCGGGGTCGGTCCGATGCCGACGGCAAACAACTGTAACGGCTCCGTGACGGTGACCAGGTCGTCGATACCGTTGGGCGTTGTCCCTTTCATTGGCAGGGTCGGCTCGATCTCCAGCTTCGTGTCACCGTCACGAACCTGCCTGATGATTCTGCAACATGCTTCAGGCGCTGCTCTCCCCGTGGAGGCAACAACGCTCAACTGTGATCTGATTTGTTCGAGCGATTTCAAGGGTTCCCTCTACAGCACCCTTGAGTGCACGTTCCAGGGCCTTCAGTTCCGGGATTCTCTGCTTTATATCTGGAGCAATCTCTACTGCCTCCCACGCGCTTCGGTAAGCGTCCTCCAGGTCCAGAACCGCCTCAACAATATCCGCATGCTGATCTGCGGAAAGGCCGGAGCGGCCTTGCATACCCATGCCGAGTTGAGCCCTGACTGAAATCAGATCACCGACCAGCCGGACATGTCCAACTCCGACTTTTTTGCTCAGCAGGATCTCGGCCAGAATGGCATCATGGTGCTCCTCGTGTCCGGGCATCATTCTTCCCCTAACTCATCATTCTCTTGAGCTTGATCATTCCTCGTGCGCCTGGTGGGATGTCAACTCCGCCAGGTCTCAATATATCCACACAGTATGTGACGCAGCTGTTGTGGATTCCATCGTAGGGGCCAAGGTCTGCGTTGATGGACCTTAGCTGCGCATCAATGGCCGCATTCACGTCGGGCACATCGAAGATTCGCTCTATCACGTTCGGCCCCAGACGTTGAGCGCCCGCCCCAGTTGTCGGGAAGCCATTCGGATTCCCCTCTCCGTCCCACCCGTTGATGATTTGTTCGGTCTCCATGTACCGGCCGTTGCCCTCGACTCGGATGGTGGCGTGGCCCTGATCGACATCCCAGCGCACCGTCGCGCGCCCGCTGTATGGGGAGAGCCCGAGGGGGTCTGTCCAAGTGTGGGGGTTGCAGACGTACGTGACTGGGTTGGGGGCGGGGGTGAGTCCGAGGGGGTCGGGAGTCGTGTAGCGGGCGGTTTCGGGGTCGTAGGTCCGGACGTAGTTGTAGTGGTGTTCGGTTTCGGGGTCGAAGTATTGGCCGGGGAAGCGGAGCGGTGTGTAGGCGGTGGCGCCCACGTTCCAGACGGTGGAGCCCCAGAGGGTGGTGCGGGCGCGGGCGGCGATGGTGCCGGTTTCGTCGAGCAGCTCGGTGGGGGTTCCGACGAGGTCGGTGATGATGGCGAAGAAGCGCTGGTCGACCTCGTGTTGGGGTGCGTCGACTGCGGTGAGGCGTTCGCGTTGTGTCAGGGGTTTGAGGCCCTGGTGGTCCCAGGTGATGGTCGATTGTGTCGAGCTGTTTTGGAGGAGCGTGGTTTGCTCGCACAGGGTGGTGCGGTCCCAGGTGAAGAGGACCTGCTCGGCGATGCTCTCGCCGTCTTCGGCCAGGCGTAGCTTGGCGGTGCGCCAGCCGAGAGGGTCGTAGGTGTAGCGCCAGGTGGTGCCGTCGGGGGTGGTGCAGGCGGTCAGGCGGTCTTCGGCGTCCCAGGTGTAGCGCCAGGTGTCGGGCTTGTGGGACAGGCGGGTCTTTTGGCGGAGGGTGGTGCGGCCGGCTGCGTCGTATTCGTAGCGGATGCCTCCGGCGCGGTTGATGCGGGTGCCGGTGTAGGTGCGCTCGCCACGGGCCTCGCGGGCGGGGTGGCGGTCGGGCCAGGTGGCATGGGTCTGGTTTCCGGCGGCGTCATAGGCGTAGGTCTCGGTCCAGTTGTGGGCGGAGACGGTGGTGACACGGCCGACGGTGTCGAGTTCGAAGTGGCGTACACCGTTGAGGTGGTCGGCGATACCGGTGAGATGGCCGTCTGCGCGGTAGGTGTACGCACGGTGCTGAATGGTTTCAGCGGCTGCGGTCACGTGCTGGTCGGTGAGACGGCCGAGGGTGTCGAATTGGTTGGCGAAGGTGATGTCGCCGAGGGTGCGGGAGACTTCCTGGCCCAGCGCGTCGTGGGCGAAGGCCAGGGTGCGGCCGGAGACGTCAAGTCCGGTGCACCGCCCTGCCGCGTCGTAGTTCCAATGGCTCACCGCGCCGGTGGGGGTGGTGCGGGACAGGCGGCGGCCCAGGGCGTCGTAGGTGTAGGTGGTGGTGCGGCCGTTCACCGTCTCGCCGACGACCTTGCCGGACTCATCGCGGGCGTAGGCCAGTTCGCTGCCGGGACCGGCGATCCGGGCCAGATGCCCGGCAGCGTCGTAGGCGTAGGTGGTGAGCTCGCCCTCGACTTCCTTGGCGACCATACGGCCGAGGGCGTCGTGCTGGTAGCGGATGGTGTGGCCCAGCGGGGTGGTGCGGGAGGTCAGGTGCCCTGCCGGATCGTGAGTGTAGGTCTGGGTGCGGTTGTCGAAGTCCGTCTCGGCAATCAGGCGGCCGGCCAGGTCGTATTCGTATCGCCAGGTCAGGCCCTGGGGGTTGATGACCTTCATGAGCTTGAGTTCGGTGTCGTGCACGAACTCGTGGCGTGCCCCGTCCGGGCCGGTACGTGCCTTCAGCTGGTCGAAGTGGCCGTATTCGAACGTGGTGGTCTGACCCAGGGGATCGGTGTGGGTTGTGCAGTTGCCCTCGCCGTCGTACGTCCAGGACTCTCGGGTGGCATCGGGATTGACGCGGGCTGTCAGGAGTCCTTCGGTGTTCCATTCGTACCGAGTGGTGTTGCCGAGGGGGTCGGTGACGGAGGTGGTGCGGCCGAATTTGTCCCGGCTGAACGCTGTGACGGCGCCGAGTGGGTCGGTGACGACAATTGGGAGCCCCGCCTTGTCGCACTCGATCCCGCTGGTGCTTCCCAGTGGGTCGGTGACCGACGTCAGGTTGCCGCGTCCGTCGTAGGTGAAGCGGGTGGTTCGGCCTGCGGGGTCGGTGACGGCAATCCGGTTCCCCGTGGCGTCGTACTCCTGGTGGAAGGCCTGGCCATCTGGGCCGGTGACCTCCGCGGGCAGGCCGAGGTCGGTGTAGGTGGTGGTGCTGCTGCCGCCGCCGGGGCGGACGACACCGATGAGGCGCCCCTGCTCGTCGTAGGTGAACTGTGTGGTGGCGCCGACGGGGTCGGTGATCTGCAGTGGCCGGTCGTGCGTGTCATACGTGGTGCGAGTGGTGTTGCCAAGCGGGTCGGTGACGGCGACGACCTGGAGGCGGTCGTTGATGAGGTAGCGGGTGCTGGCGCCCTCTCCGTTGATGTGGGTGGTGATGCGGTGACCGGTCTTCGGGTCGGCTTCGCCGTAGGCGAACCGGTTCTCCAGGTGCCACTCGGCGCCGGACTGAGTGGTGCAGCGGTGCCGATGGTCGTAGGTGTACTCGTAGCGGGAGCCGTTGGAGTCGACCCAGGCCGTCATCCGGTGCTCGGCGTCGTACTCGAAGGTCGTCACCGCGCCGGTAGAGAGAGTGACCGACGTGAGGTTGCCGCTCTCGTCATGCCCGTACGACCGGATCAGCTGGTCTGGCTTCGTGCATCTCTAGGAACAGCGTTTGTCGACAGGTTCCGGAGGCAGTTGATGATCAACCAGCGCACAGATGTCGAGCAGAAATGACGGCACTGACTGCCTGTCCTGGTGAGGTTGGGGTGTGTAGGCACCCGTGCGGGGCGCCCCTGGTGCAGGGGGCTGCTCCGGGCAGGGGCATACTCGCTGGATGGGCTCGATTTATCGCAGTGAGAGGGGCCGGCAGTCCATCCAGGGCTGGTGTGTCGATCAGCTTCATCGGTGGACGGTTCCGCATGAGCGCATGAAGGTGACCGCCAAAGAGGCGCCCACTCACGTAGTGGCTGCGGGCTCCGGCTCGACGACGGTGGTGTTCATTCCCGGTACCAATTTCAATGCTGCTTCCTCATTGCCGTTGGCGACGGCCCTGGTAACTGCTGGCCACCGGGTCTTACTCGTGGACGTCCCGGGGCAGCCCGGCCTCAGTGCCGCAGAACGTGAGCCCTCTGGCGGTGGACTGTCCTGGTATGGCGCTTGGCTGGGCGAGACGCTGAAGGAGTTGGCGGCCGGTCCTGTGACAGTCCTGGGTCATTCATTCGGCGCCGCCGTCGCCGTCTCGTGCGCTTCGCCGTGCATCGAACGACAGGTTCTGGTGTGCCCAGGCGGGCTGGCGAGGCTGCGGATCACCGCCGGCGTGATGGCCGCCTCTGCCGCCTGGTACTTGCGTCCAACGCCGAAACGCAGCGCCCGGCTCCTGCGAGCCATGCACGCGCCCGGCCACCAACCACGCACTGAGCTGGTTGAGTGGATGACGCTCATCGCGCGACACGTCCGCTCAAGCGGATCCCCAGGGATCGCGGATGTGCCCCCGACGGCTGCTCGCCGCTGCGCCGTCGCGGGTGAGCATGACACCTTCCTGCCACCTCGACGCCTCGGCCCCACCGTGCGCAGAACACTCGGTATCGACCTTCACGTGGCCGCTGGCAGCGGTCATCTCCTGGTTGACGAAGACCCCGAATACGTGGCTGCTCTCATCGACAACCTGGGCGGGGCTCAGCCTTCGCATCAGGCAAGTTGAGTGGAAACCTGCCCCGTTGCAGGATTTCGCTGAGCGAGGTTAGCCGGCCTTGGCGGGCTCCTCGGCTCGTGCTCGGGTGCTGGCGAGGCGGTAGGAGTCGGTGCCGGTCTCGATAATGGTGCCGTTGAAGGTCAGCCGGTCGACGATGGCCGCGCAGAGCCGCGGGTCCGTGAACGTCTTCGTCCAGCCTCCGAACGACTCGTTGGAGGCGATGGCGACGCTGTTCTTCTCCTCGCGTTCGGTCAGGACCTGGAAGAGGAGTTCGGCGCCGTGCCGGTCGAGTTCCATGTAGCCGAGCTCATCGATGCACAAAAGATCAACACGCCCGTAGCGGGCGATGGTCTTGTTCAGCTGCTTCTCGTCGGCCGCCTCGACCAGCTCGTTCACCAGCTTCGTGGCGAGCGTGTAGCGGACCCGGTAGCCCTTCATCGCCGCCTCGGTGCCCAGGGCGATCAGCATGTGCGACTTGCCGGTGCCGGAGTCACCGATCAGGCAGAGCGGCTGGCCGTTCTTGATCCATTCGCAGCTGGCGAGGGTGTGGACGGTGGCCGCGTCGATGTTCGAGTTCGCGTCGAAGTCGAACGCTCGTAGGGACTTCTCCCGCGGGAAGTTCGCTGCCTTGATTCGCCGCTCCGAACGGCGGCGGGCCCGGTCGTCGCATTCGGCCATCAGCAGTTCGGCGAGGAAGCCCCGGTAGCTCATCTGCTCCTTCAGCGCCCGCTCGGCGATGTCGGGGAACTCCTTGCGGATCGACGGAAGCCGCAGCATGCGGCAGGCGCTGTCGATGGCGGCGTCGGCGGCCTGCTCGGTCAAGCCACGCTGGCGGGGCAGGGTCATTGCGCTTCTCCCTCACGGTGGTCACCGCTGTTGTCGCGGCGGTGTCGGAGCAACTGGTCGTAGGGGGTCACCGAGGGCAGCGGCCTGGTGTCCGGCGGAAGGTGAGCGAGGCGCCACTCGTGCAGGGACGTCACCGTCGCCGGCGGCTTGCCGGGAACCAGCTGGCCTGCTGCGGGGCCGGGTTCGGTCTCTGCCTGGGCGGCTTTTCGGGCCTCCAGCGCGACGGCGTCCGCGGTCATGGCCGCGGCCCTCAGGGCCGCGGCCAGACCGGCGACGACATTCTCGTGGGGCAGGTGACGGCCCAGCAGTAGCACCTCGATCAGGGCCCGGGTGCCGTCCCGCTCGCCGTGGATCTTCTTGGCCCGGTCCCACCAGGCGTCATGGATCGGTGTGAACTTTCCTGCCGAGCGGGCCTGTTCGAGGGCGGTGGAGCCGGGAAAGGCGCCTGGCTTGCGGACCAGGGCCTCCAGGTAGTGGTCCAGCTCCAGGCGGACAGCGCCCTTGGCGATCAGCCGCTCATGTCGTGCCACTTCCACGTTCCTGTCGTAAACCACCAGGTGAGAAGCGTGTAGAACGACCCGGACGCGTTTGCCGATCAGCCGGGTCGGCACCGAGTAGCGGTTGGTGCGGACGGGGATCTGGCTGTAGCGGTCGACCCGTGGTGTGAACATACGCCCGGTCTCGAACGGCTCGTCGGGCAACGGCAGCAGCAGTGGCTGTTCGACCGCGAAGTACTCCGCAACCGTCTTGGGCCTGGACCCGATTCGGCGGGCGCCGTCCTGCCGGTCCCACTGGTCAACCATCTCGTTCAGCTCGGCGAGCGAGGAGACCTCGGGAACGGGAACGAAGTGGTTGCGGCGAAAATAGCCGATCTGGCCTTCGACTCCGCCCTTCTCGTGGGCCCCTTAGATGCCGGGCCGGCAGTAGAAACTCTCGATGCCGTAGTGCGACTTGAACGCGATCCACCGGTCCGTTTCCACCCTGGCCCGGTTCAGCCCCAGCACCCGTGCGACGGCAGCCTTGAGGTTGTCTAGCGGACCTTGCTTCGCGGGACCCCGCCCAGCGTCCGCAGTGCGTGGACGTGGCCTTCGAAGAAGGCTTCTTGACCGGCCGAGGCGAACACGCGGTGGACGGCCTTGCCCGAATACGACAGGCGGAAGGAGAACAGATAGCAGGTCACCAGCTCTCCGGCGAGCCGCACGGTCACGTCACCGAAGTCGACTTCCGCCTCATGGCCTGGCTGGTGGGTCTGCGGGATGAACGCCTCCAGCGGTGCCTTGCCGGATTCGACCAGGATCTCCGGCTTCCGGCCGGCGACGTAGTAGCGGACCATCCCGTAGGAGACGTCCGCCCCGTGCTCCTCGACCAGCCGGTGAAAGATCCGTGTGACCGTGTGCCGCTGCTTGCGCGGCGCGTCCAGATCCGAACGCAGGATCTCGTCGATCACCGGCTTGAACGGATCCAGGGCACTCGCCCGGGGCGGGAGCTTCTTGCGCGGCTCCGGCCATGCCGAGTCCAACGCCTTCCGCACCGTCCGCCACGTCACGCCGTGCTTGCGCTCAAGCTCCCGCATCGACATGCCGCCGCGATGGTCACGCCGGATCGCCGCGTACAGCTCGACCTTCGACATCGGCGGCATGACCAGCACCTTTCACCAGGAGCATCCCGATGCTGCCCTGGCAAGAGACCCGGCGCCTCCCAAACTCATCAACACCACTCGTTCGTGCCCCGGGGCGCCTCCCAAACTCATCGACAAGTGACGTCACTACTGCTCGATAAAGCCAGTCTCCTGACCCCAACGAACAGCTCACTCCCAGACCAGTCAACTGCCCAGTCTGTGACTGCGAGTTCACGCCGAGCCCGAGACAGATCTACTGCTCTCCCCGCTGCAAGAGCGCCGCCCACCGACGCGCTCCCGTCGGCCTGGCCGCCCACACCTGCCCAGTCTGCGACGGCATCTTCACCGCCAACCCCCGACTCCGCCAGGTCTACTGCTCGCCCGAATGCCGTCGTGAGTCGGAAAGGCAACGCAACCGGACCCGCGACGAAGAACGAGCACGCCGCCTCGGCGAACACCCCCGAGCACTACCGTCCGCCCCGCAGCCGACAGCCCCCGGCCCCATCGACCCACTGGCACCGACAGCCGTCCGGAACTGTCCCCACTGCGACCAGCCAGTCACGATCGTCGCCCTGCTCGCCACCCCAGAAGCCGCCCGCCCCACGATCACCAACCGCGTCACCGACATCGCCCCGCTCAGACGCCTCCAGTGAGCTCCGGCTGACCGTCACCGATCACCGGGCCCGCCGACCTGACGGTCGGCGGGCCCACAACGCGGCTTCGTCCACGAGTTCAAGCAGACGGCACGACCGGGGACCGCAAGCCGAGCCACTGCTCGGCATCCCAGGCTTGGAACCGCTCTACCTCGGTGAACCCCAGTTTTGCCGCGAGACGCATCGAACCGACGTTGGCGGTCTGGGTGGCGAGCACCACCGGCTCGCCGGGAAGGACACCGCCGAGCCAATCGAGTGCCGCCGCGCACGCCTCGGCGGCGTACCCGAACCCCCACGCCTGCGGCAGGAACAGATAGCCGAGATCGACCTTCCCCACAGCAGCCGGGCGAAGATGCTCCGTTGCCCTCCTGAGCAGGATCTGGCCGATCATCGCCTCGTCGAGATCAACGACGAAACTCCCCGGCCACCGCTCGGGCACCCCAGGCATTTCACGCTCAAGCTCGTCCCGCGACCGGGGGCCGCCGAGATAGGCGTGCACCTCTGGCGACGTCAGCAGCTCGATAAACGCTGCACGGTCCCGGGCCTCAGGCTCTCGGAGCACGAGCCGCTCAGTCTTGATCGGGGCAGGCGGCCAGGCGACGGGTCCGAGTTCAGTCATGCCGACCAACCAATCAGCAGGCTCGGCAACGATCAAGGCTCGCGGACCGATCAAGCCAACGGGGCCATGCAGACCCGTTGCGGTGATCAAGGTCCGCTCCCCACTCCCCATCTTCCCCAGACAGTTCAAAGACCAAGCAAATGGGGCGAGGAGCACCCCCGGCCGTTTTCAAAGGTTCCCATCAACAAGAACGACGGGGAGGTCTGTCTGGGGGACTGAGGCACGCACCTTCGCCAGGACACGAGGAAAGTCTTCATCGTCGATGCCACCCAAGTGCTCCTGACACAACCCGTAGATGACCTCGACGGGGTCAGGACGCAGCCCCATCTAGGCGCGGGACGTCCGAATCTCCTCCTCGACTTGCTCCATGAACCAGCGCATGACCTCGTACCAGACGTCCCGGACGAGCAGGGGGGATGCACAGAGGCAGCCGGCAACAGTTGACGCGCCGCCCGTCCTCACTGACCACGTGTCAACAAGAAAAAGCCTACGAAAACCACTAACACCACCACCGCGACACAGAAGGCCACGCCAGCGCAGACCGCGAGGATCGCACTCCACCCGAAACGAGCCACCCGCCGCGAACGCCGCAGCTCCGCCTCATAGGCGTCGTCGTCCCACCAACCCGGCTCAACCATCCCCACCACACCCCCCACATAAGCAAACCACCCTACGGCCGCGGCGCTGCGTGAGATTACGACGCCAAGCCGACAGCCTCCCGGGCCGCAGATCCCGGCCCGCCGGACTGCCGGTCGCGGGCGTAATCGACCCGGTCTCCTTCAGTGGCGCGGCAGCCGGTCCGCACCGGCTCACCGTCCCCACTCCGCGGGGCGCGCAGCCGGATCGGGACCCGGGTTGGTCAGGCAGCGGATGCTACGGATGCCATCGGGCGCAGCTCACAGCTCAGTTGACCGCGCGCGATGGCTTGGCCCGGAAACCGGTCAACATGACGCCATCAGCAGGTCCTGCGGTGGTCCTCAACTGGCGTGTTCTTGCTGCGAATACGACTTAAAGGCGTACAACCCCACAGCACGGTGATAGGCATCACATAACTCCGCTTGGCGGAATGTCGGTTCCGTTCCATGGGTGCCATTTCATGGAGGTACCCAGGCAAACCCTCCTGCATATACGTTCCCGCCCACAACTTCTTCATGGAATCTTCATTTGTGTGGTCGGGGGATGACGGGGATGACTGGCTCAGTGCGTCGTCATAGACGCTTACATCGAGTGCTGTCGGTGGGGATGTGTGGGCTGCTGTCGGCAGGTCTGCTTCCTGCCGCCCTCGCACCACACGCCTGGGCCGCGCCTCACCCGTCGGCCGCCTCCGCCGAGGTCGTCGCCTCGCCTGATGAGTCGAGCGCTCAAGCGCCGACCGAGGACACCGCTCTGGATCAGGCCAAGCGCACCGGACGAGAGGTGGAAGTCACCTCTCTGCGAGGGGAGTCGGCTGATGTCGTGGCCACTCCGGCGGGCAAGCTCCAGGCCCGTCAGTACCTCCGACCGGTCCGCACCCGAGCCTCAGGGCAGTGGCAGGACATCGACACCGACCTGGCCAAACGGAGCGACGGGACGGTGGCGCCGAAGGCGGCAGCCGTGGGCCTGGCGTTCTCGGGCGGCGGTGACAAGCCGCTGGTGACGCTTCGCAAGGTGGGGCGCGAACTGGCGCTGTCCTGGCCCGGAACACTGCCGGCTCCAGTACTGGACGGCTCGGAGGCCACGTACCGCGACGTGCTGCCCGGCGTTGACCTGCGGATGGGGGCACAGGCCGACGGCTTCACCCAGCTTCTGGTCGTCAAGACGGCTCAGGCCGCCGCCAGTTCGGAACTGACGCAGCTTCGGCTGAAGCTGGCGGCCGACGGCATGGATGTGAAGGAGACGGCGACCGGTGGTTTAGAGGCACTCGACAAGGGCGCCGGGTCGCCGGTGTTCGAGGCACCCACCCCTCTGATGTGGGACTCCAGCACGGGTGGGGGCGCCGCCGCAGCCCGCAAGGGGCCGAAGTCCGCACCGGCCGAAGGGAAGACCTCCCCAGCCGCAGAGGGCAGAGCCGAGGGCGGTGAACCGTCGGCCGGCGAGTCGGGCAAGCTCGCGCCCGTAGGAGTGGACGTCCCGGCGGGCCAGGGCCAGGTCGTCCTCAAGCCCGACGCCGACGTACTGAAGGGCAAGGACACCGTCTATCCGGTCTTCATCGACCCCCAGTGGTCCACCCCTCGGGCGACCTCCTGGACGATGGCGTCGAAGTACTGGGCCTCCTCCCCGCAGTGGAAGTTCAACGGTGACCACGACGCGGGGATGGGGTACTGCGACTGGAACCACTGCCAGCCCGAGGACACCAAGCGGCTCTTCTACCAGATCCCGACGTCGGCGTTCGCCGGGAAGTCGGTGCTGTCGGCGGAGTTCGTGGTCCGCAACACCTGGTCCGCTTCCTGCACGGCGAAGGAGGTGGAGCTGTGGCGGACCAGACCGATCTCGTCCTCGACGACCTGGAACTCACAGAACGAGTCGGGCTTCTGGCAGAAGAAGCTGGCCTCGGACAGCTTCGCCTACGGCTACGAGGGCTGCGCGACCAAGGACGCTGAATTCAGCGTGAGGTCCGCCGTGCAGGAGGCCGCGGACAACAAGTGGCCGACGCTGACCTTCGGGCTGAAAGCCGGCAGCGAGAGCGACGGGTATGCCTGGAAGCGGTTCTCGGACAAGGCGTACCTGAGGGTGACGTACAACCGGCCGCCACCGCAGGTGAAGCCCTCGCAGCTGGTGATGGAGTACGGCGGCGGCTGCAAGAAGTCCGGCGCTCCGGCCCGTGTCCGCACCCGGGGGAAGGTGTACGCCAACAACGTCACCGACCCGGATCGGGACAAGGTTCAGGTCCAGTTCCAGGCGAGCTGGGATGCCGGTGACGGCAAGGGCACCATCGCACGGTGGAAGCCGGCGCTGACGACGGCGAAGAAGTCCGGCTCTGACTTCGCCGTCGGTCTTCCCACCTCGATTCCGGCGAACAAGACGGTGAGCTGGGCGGTGCGGACCTACGACGGGGCACAGTATTCGCCGTGGTCGTTCACCGGGTCCGCAGAGGCGTGTTATTTCGTCCTCGACACCCAGGTGCCCGCGGCCCCCACGATCAGCTCAGGGGAGTACCCCGCCTCCGACCCCGAGAACCCGGACGATCCCTGGTACGACGGGGTGGGCCAATACGGCACTTTCACCTTGGCGGACAGCCACCGGGATGTGAACCGCTACAGGTACGGCATCAACGGCAACCCGACCGAGAAGAACACGGTGACGACGAGCGGCGGGGCGGCACGGAACATCGCCGTCCTGCCAGAGAAGCCCGGGCTGAACTTCGTGACCGTCCAAGCCTTCGACACAGCCGGCAACGGCAGTGAGATCCGCACGTACCGGTTCCGGGTGAAGGCCGGGCAGCCCGAGCGGGCTACCTGGCAGTTCGACGAGTCGGGCGGCGCCGACGAGGCGAAGGGTTCCACCCCGGCGCGTAGCGCGGACCTGCACGGCGGCGCCACGCCGGGTGCGGAGGGAGTGGCAGGCACCGCTCTGGCCCTCAACGGGACCGACGCCTACGCGGCTACCGACATCCCTGTCGTCGATACCTCTCGGGGCTTCTCCGTCTCGGCCTGGGTCCGCCCCAGTCAGGTCCCCGACCATGCGGCGATCGTCGCCACCCAGCCGGGCAACAACCGGCCGGGCTTCGAGCTGTACTACTCCTCCGACCTCAAGCGGTGGGTGTTCAACCAGTACACCTCCGACAGCCCCGATGCCGGGATCGCCCGCGCGATGGCGCCCCAGCCCGGCGGCGTCACCGCGAACAGCTGGACCCACCTGGTGGGCGTCTACGACAGCACCGCCAAGGTGCTGCAGTTGTATGTCGACGGCAAGCTGGCCGGCCAGACGCCGTACAGCACCGCGTGGAACGCCCGCCGTGGCCTCCAGCTGGGCGCCGGTTCCTACGGTGGTTCGGCCGGCTCCTTCTTCCCCGGGTCTATCGATGAGGTGCAGATCTTCGACAAGCCCGTCTCCGCCGGCGAGGTCTCCCGGCTGTACGGCAAGGAGCGCATCTACGGCCCCGGGCGGCCTGCCCGTGCGGTCTTCCCGCTCGACGAGCCGGCCGATGCGAAGCAGGTCACCGGCCACGGCGATGTCATGCCGGCCGTCTTCCACGGCGGCGCCGAGCCCGGAAAGGCAGGGGTAGCAGGGAACGCCCTGAGCCTGGACGGCAAGGACGACTACGCCTCGGTGGACACAGCACACTTCAACACCGAACGGTCCTACGCGGTCACCGCATGGGCACGGGTCACCGACGCCACCCGCAACCAAACCGTCGTCGCGCAGGACGGCAGCTTTCTCAGTGCCTTCTACTTGTCGTACGAGGCCTCCGGCGGCGTGTGGAGTGCCCGTCTGGCCACCAAGGACGCCACCGACGGCAACCTCACCCAACAGCGCGTCGCCTCTCAGCAGAAGGCGACCATCGGCAAGTGGGTGCACTTGGCCGTCGTGCACGACACGGTGGACAACACGGTGAGCCTGTACGTCAACGGCCTTCTGCAGGGCAGCACCGCAGTGCCGCAGACCTGGTACGGCGACGGCGCCCTGCAGATCGGCCGTGCCCTGTACCGCGGTGCCTACACCGACTACCTCGCCGGCCAGATCGACGACGTCCGGATCTTCGACCGTCCGGTCTCCGAGGGCGAGGTTCACCAGCTCGTGGCGCGACGACCGGTCCTGACCGGCCGCTGGCAGTTCGATCAGGCAGCCGCCCCCGGAGGTAACTCCGTCGCGCAAGGGCCAGCCATGGCGCTGGGCGGAGGGGCGAAGCAAGTCAACGGGGCAGGGTTCCTGGGAGACGGAGGGCTGGTGCTGGACGGCGCGCAGAACTACGCCTCCAGCGCGATCCCCCTCGACACGAGCGAGAGTTTCACCGTGACCACATGGGCCCAGGCGGCATCGGTCCCCACTCGCCCGGCTGCACTGGTGAGCGCTGAGGCAACCAATGCCAGCGGCTTTGCCATGGGCTTCCTGCCGAACCCCACGAAGACTGGTGAGGGGGTGTGGCAGGCGGTCACCGCCCGGACCGACACAGCAGAGACCGACTACGACTGGGCGGGTAGCGCACAGCCGATGAGCAGTGTGACGGACTGGAACCACCTCGCGATCGTCTATGACGGTTTCGCCCGGCAGCTGCGCATCTACGTCAACGGTGAACTCGGTGAAGCCGCCTGCCTGGATGCGGACGGTGACGGCAAGGCCGACGATGCGCAGTGCACCGAAGTGGTGCCGTGGGCCGAGGACGTCATCTCCATCAAGGCTCTCAAATCGCTGCAGATCGGCCGTGCCAAGGGGCGCTACACCTTTCGGGACTACTGGCCCGGGTCGATCGACGACGTCTGGACCTTCCAGGGCGCGCTCACCGACGAACAGATCGGCCGCCTGGCCGGCGAGTGGTACGAGCTGCCCACCGAGGTACCGAACGTGCCCGACGCGGGCTGAGCATCTGTCGGGCACGGACGGCCCGACACACCAACGCACTTTTCTTCCGACGTAGAACACCACGGTGCCGACGGCTCCGATCGGTGAGCAATTGAGGGTGGGGGCAGAAGTGAACGGCATGCGTGGTCTCTTCAGACGTACTCGGCTCCAGCACCGAGTCGCTATGGGCGTCTCCGCGGTGCTGGCCGGAGCCCTGTTGCCGGCTCTCCCGGTAGCTCAAGCCGCAGCAGCACCTGGAACGCCAAGCCGACCCAACATCGGAAAACCCGTTCCGGGGACCGATGGCATGCGGGTCAAACCGCGGAAGCTGGCCAAGGGACCACGCACCCCCAATGCACACCCCAGAAGCGCTTGGCCCAAGGCCGCCTCAGCAACCCTCCATCCGGCCGAAGGAGGCGCCGCTTCGCCGTCGGCCTCTGGTGCTGGCGGGGATCTACCTCTCACCCTGGCGCCCGCCCAGGCTGGCAAGGCATCGTCCGCGGCGGGGCGCTCCGCGACGCCCGGCGCGGTGACCGCTGGAGTCCTCGACCGGAAGCAGACCCGCCAGGCCGGCATCGACGGCGTTCTGTTCACCCTCCAGCCGTACACGGCCGCCGCGGCGAAGAACGCTTCGTCCCCAACCCCCATGCGAGTGGCCGTCGACTACACGGCCTTCGCCGGGGCCTATGGCGGCGGCTACGCCTCTCGGCTGCGTCTAGTCGAGCTGCCGGCCTGCGTGGTGACCACCCCGGAAAAGGCCGGTTGCCGCACCGCGAAGCCGCTCGCCACCAGCAACAACACTGAAAAGCACACCCTGACCGCGTCCTCGGTGCCGCTGCGCGCGAACGGTCCCACCGTGCTTGCGGCGGTCGGTGACGACAAGAGCGTCAAGGGCGACTACAGGGCCACCAGCCTCTCGCCCTCCGCCACCTGGGACACCAACCTCAACACCGGTGACTTCACCTGGTCCTACGACATGCCCGTCCCCGAGGTCCCGGGCGGCCTCAAGCCGAGCGTGGGCCTGTCGTACTCCTCCGGCGCGATCGACGGCCGCACCGGCAACAGCAACAACCAGGGCTCGTGGGTCGGTGACGGTTTCGAGCTGTGGCCCGGTTACATCGAGCGCCGCTACAAGCCCTGCTCCGACGACGGCGAGAAGCACGCCGACGGCAACAAGCCCGGTGACCTGTGCTGGGGTTACGACAACGCCTTCATCTCCTTCAACGGCAAGGCCGGCGAACTCGTCCCCGCCGGGAAAGACGCCTGGAAGCTCCAGAGCGACGACGGTACGAAGATCAGGCACCTGATGTCCTCGGCGCGGGACAACGGCGACAACGACAACGAGTACTGGGAGCTGACCGACCCCTCCGGCACCCGCTTCTACTTCGGCTACCACAAGCTGCCCGGCTGGGCCGCCGACAAGGACACCACCGACTCGACGTGGACCGTCCCGGTCTTCGGCAACAACAGCGGCGAGGACTGCCACAAGGACGCCTTCAAGGACTCCTGGTGCCAGCAAGGATGGCGCTGGAACCTCGACTACGTCGTCGACCCGCACGGCAACGCGATCGCCTACTACTACGACAAGGAGACCAACTCCTACGGGCGCGACCTGAACAAGGACGACGACACCCCGTACGTCCGCGGCGGCACCCTCAAGCGCATCGAGTACGGCCGGTCGTCCGGCGATCTGTATGCGGGCAAGCCGCTGGCCCAGGTGTCCTTCACCAACGCCGAGCGCTGCCTGCCCCAGACCGGGGTCACCTGCGCGGCCGACACCATCGACGCCAAGAGCTTCTACTGGTACGACACACCCTGGGACCTGAACTGCAAGGCAGGCACCACCTGCGACCAGGGACGCTTCTCCCCCACCTTCTGGACGCGCAAGCGGCTGACGGGGGTGACCACCGAGGTGCTCAAGGACGGTGCCCTCACTCCGGTCGACTCCTGGTCCCTGGCACACCGTTGGGGCAAGGCCGACGTCGACTACCAGCTGGAGCTGGAATCCGTCCAGCACACCGGCCACACCGACACCGCGCCCCTCACCCTGCCGAAGACCACCTTCGCCTACACCCAGCTGACCAACCGCCTCGACAAGACCGGCGACGGCTACGCCCCCTACGTCAAGGACCGCCTGTCGACCATCGACGACGAATACGGCGGCCAGACCGACGTCAACTACTCCACCCCCACCTGCTCGTTCGACGGCCTGCCCACCCCGGAGTCCAACACCACCCGCTGCTTCCCGCAGTACATCGGCGGCAGTTCCAGCGACGACATGGACAAGTCGTGGTTCAACAAGTACGTCGTCACCTCCGTGACGACCACCGACCGCACCGGCGGCGCGCCGGACCAGGTCACCCGCTACAGCTACCTCGGTGACGCGGCCTGGCACTACGACGATGACGACGGACTGACCAAGCAGAAGTTCAAGACCTGGTCGCAGTGGCGCGGCTACGGCCACGTCCGCGTCCAGACCGGCGGCCAGGGCACCACCGCCGACGCCATGAAGACCCAGGAAGACAGCTTCTTCCTGCGGGGTATGGACGGTGACCGCAAGACCGCAGGCGGCGGAGCCAAGGACGTCAGCGTCTCCCTCGACGAGGGTGAGGGCGAGCCGATTGCCGACCACTCCTCGGCGGCCGGCTTCCCCTACAAGACCGTCTCCTACTCCGCCTCTGGCGGGAAGGTCCTGGCCAAGACGGTCAGCCGGCCCTGGCACCACGAGACGGCCAAGAAAGTCCGTGACTGGGGGACCGTCAGCGCGAACTTCACCGGCACAGCCAGCACGCGTGCCTGGACCTCACTCGACGACGGAGTCGGTGCGAAGTGGCGCACGACCACCACCGCCTCCGCCTTCGACACCGTCGCCGGTCGCGTCACCGAGGTCAGCGACCGCGGCGACGACGCCACCACCGACGACGACCGCTGCACCCACACCTCCTACGCCACCAACACCGACAAGAACATCCTCACCCTGCCCGCACGGATAGAGACCGTAGCCACCGAATGCGGCAGCAGCCCGGACCGGTCCAAGGACGTCATCGCCGACGTCCGCACCGCCTACGACGGCGGCACCTACGGGGCCTCGCCCGCCAAGGGCGACGCCACCGCCGTCGCCACACTCAAGAAGCACGACGGCACCACGGCCACCTACCTGGAGACCGGAACCACCTACGACGCTTACGGGCGTCCGGAGAAGGTCACCGACCTCACGGCGAACGTCTCCGCCATCGGCGACAGCGCACCCACCCGTAATGCCCGCGCCGACGGCCGCACCACCACCACGGCCTACACCCCCGCCACCGGCTTCCCCACCAAGACCGTCGTCACCACACCGCCCGCCGACGCCAAGGACGCCGCCACCGCCCAGACCACCACCACCGAACTCGACCCGCTGCGCGGCCACCCCACCGCCACCGTCGACACCAACGGCAAGCGCACCACCCTCAAGTACGACGCCCTGGGCCGCTCGGTGAAGGTGTGGCTGCCCGACCGCGGCTCTGTGCCCACCTACCAGTTCGCCTACTCGGTCGAGGACGGCAAGCCGGCTGCCGTCGCCACGTACACCCTCAACCCCAGCGCTCAGTCGCAGACGGTCTCCTACACCCTGTACGACGGCTACCTGCGCACCCGCCAGACCCAGGTGCCAGGCCCGGACGGCGGGCGGCTGATCAGCGATACGTTCTACGACGAACGCGGGTTGGTGGCGAAGACCTTCGCTCCCTACTACGCGCTCAAGAAACCGGAACGTGAGCTGTTCAAGCCCGCCGACGCCCTCAGCGTCGAGACCCAGACCTGGAAGACGTACGACGGGCTGGGCCGGGAAACCGAATCACGCGACGTCGCCGGCAACGGCGAGGGCGGCAAGGTCCTGGCCGTCACCACCACTAGCTACGGTGGGGATCGCACCACCGTCATCCCGCCCCAGGGCGGCACCGCCACCACCACGGTGAGCGACGCACGCGGCCAGACCACCCAGCTCCTGCAGCACCACGCTCGCGCGGTCGACGCACCGGTCGCGACCACCCGCTACACCTACACTCCAGCGGGTCTGCTCTCCTCGGTCGCCGACCCTGCAGGGAACACCTGGTCATACAGCTATGACCAGCTCGGCAACCAGATCCAGGCCAAGGACCCCGACAAGGGCACAACGAAGTCCACGTTCGACGACCGTGGCCAGCAGATCAGCACCACCGATGCCCGGGGCACCACGGTCGCCACCGTCTACGACGGCCTCGGCCGCAAGACGGAACTGCACGACAAGACGGCAGACGGTCCCCTGCGCGCCACGTGGGTCTACGACACCGTGGCCGGAGCGAAGGGACAGCTCGCCGAATCCACCCGCTACCTCGACGGCAAGCCGTACACCAACAAGATCACCCAGTACGACACGCTCTACCGTCCGCAGCGCACAGCCACCGTGATCCCGGACTCCGAGGGCAAACTGGCCGGCACCTACCAGGCCAGCACGTCGTACTACGCAAACGGCCTGCCCAAGGCCCGCAGCTTCTCCGCCATGGGGAACCTCATCGGCAAGGGATGGAACTACAGCTACGCCGATGACACCCTGCGCATGACCACCGTCTACGGCACGAACATCCGCTCCGACGCCAACTACACCCTCACCGGCCAGCCCCTCACCTACAAGATCGTCGGCAGTGGCGGCAAGCTCACCCAGGTCACCAACTCCTACGAATTCGGCACCCAGCGCCTCTCGAATTCCCGTGTCGACCGCCAGGACGTCGCCGGCGTGGACCAGTCCGCCACCTACGGCTACGACCCCGCCGGCAACGTCACCTCGCTCTCCGACGTCTCCCGCACCGGCACCGACACCCAGTGCTTCACCTACGACTACCTGCGCCGGCTCACCGAAGCCTGGACCCAGGACGAGAAGACCTGCGCCCCGGCACCGTCAGGGAACCTGGTCTCAGGCCCGGCGCCCTACTGGCACTCGTACGCCTACGACGCTGCGGGGAACCGCACCCACCTCACCCAGCACGACCCGGGTGGTGACGCAGCCAAGGACACCAAGAGCACCTACACCTACCCCAGGCCCGGCACGCCCCAGCCCCACACCCTCACCTCCCTCGACACCACCAGCCCGACCGGCACAAGCAGGAACACCTACAGCTACGACGGCACCGGCAACACCACCAGGCGCCTCCTGCCCGGCGACGAACAGACACTGCACTGGGACGCCGAGGGACACCTCACCAGCGTCACAGGGCCGTCAGGCGACAACGGCGCCAAGACGACCTCCTACGTCTACGACGCCGACGGCAACCGCCTGATCACCCGCACCGACGACAAGACCACCCTCACCCTCGGCGACCACACCGAACTCGTCCTCGACAAGGGCGCCGACAAGCCCAAGGCCACCCGCTACATCCCGCTGGGAAGCGGCAACCAGGCCGTCCTCGCCGACGACGGCACCTACACCGTCACCCTCGCCGACCGCCTCGGCACCGGCCAACTCGCCATCAATGCCGCTGACCAATCCCTCGCCCTACGCCGCACCCTGCCCTTCGGCGGCCCCCGCGGCACCCGGCCAGCCAACTGGCCTGGGACCAAGGGCTACGTTGGCGGCACCGACGACACCACCGGCACTGGCTTGACGCATCTCGGTGCCCGCGAATACGACGTGGACACCGGCCGGTTCATCTCCGTCGACCCTGTGATGGACCTGGCCGACTCGGAGAGCTTCAACGGGTACGCCTACGCCGGGAGCAACCCGGTCACCGACTCCGACCCTTCCGGACTGTGCCGCCGCGATATCTGCGGCGACGGCTACCCCGTCGCAGGCGACCCGGAGCACGCCGGCTACACCGGCCAACGCAAGGGCGAGCGCCCCTTCGGCGGGTCCAGTGGCTTGGGTGCCGCAGGCGCGCACTACACCTCGTCCGTTCATGTCAGCGCCGGGCGACAGGCGGCTGCCCAGTATCAGTGCGGATGCGAGCGCCCCGAAAGACTGGTCTTCCAGGAAGCCGCGCAAATCCCATACTTCTTCCCTCCCGACAGCGCCTTCGGGAAGTTCGAACGCGGGAATGTGCGCGAAGCGCTGCACGATCTCTGGAGTGGACCTGTCTGCCATCCCGGCGATCTGTGCGAAAACATGACATACGGCGTCATGCCCATTGTCCCGGGAGGCACGGGTGGGCTCTCAGGTCCGAAGCCGCGCTTCCCCGAGAGCGCTGCCGACGGCGAGCGCTTGCGCAGACAGCTCAGCCAAGAGTCGGGAAGACTCCCCCAGGTTCGCTCTTATGAAGACATTTTCAACACTCCTTCTATCCTGAGTGGGGGCGTTAAACCGAATCAGGTTCGCCCGTACTTTGAGGGCAAGAGGGGATGGAAGGAAGAAGGGTTGCGGAGAGGGAAGAATGAAGGTGGCGGTTGGGTCATCCGCGAATACACAGATCGCGGAAACGAAACCGGGAGGATGCTTAGGTGGAATCCTGGCGGCGGCCATCACGGCGAGGGCGCATACTGGAGAGTTGTAGGACCTGAAGGGGATCTGGGAGGAATCATTCGATGAGCGCCGCAGAGGACAGCATGGCGAGATTCCAGCGATGGGCCTTGTCCGTCTTGGAGCTTCTCAGCGCAACGCCGGATCGCCAATCGGCTTACGCTCGGGAGTCGAATGTGGGACTGGATGAAATCTTGCTGCAGTTCGACGATGTGTTGCATGTGGCTCTCGCCAGAGCGCGTGATGGTTCCCTCGACGAGGGACATTACCTACTGCTTCTTGAGGTCAACGAGCGAGTGAACTCCGTCAACGAAATGCCAGATTCCATCTGGACCAACGCCGCCCTTGAGGACGCATCGGAGTGGAGGGAATTGCGAATTAGCGCGGAGGCAACAAAGGCGAAGCTGGAAAGAATTTGGTTGCCGACAGAAGAACAATAGGCAGAATATCCTTATCCTTTCGGGCTGGCACGCCGCAGCAACAGAGACTAGCCGAAAGGCCAAAATGGCCGCGCAGCCGCAGCCCCCCCCCCGGACTCATCAGTTGTGCGGCATTCACCTTCGTCACCCAGACGTAGAGCGCCGACCCGACTAGATGCACAGGTTCGCGCCGAAACGGTTGAGTAGCCAGCGACGATTCTTCATGCCTCCACGACACTGCGACACCTTTCTCTCCGACTGGCACCGGCTTGCCTCAAGCGAAAGCGAGGAGAACGCCGGGGCGCTTGCCGGGGCGCTCTCGGCCGCACAGTGGCGATCGGTCACCGATGCGATACCGGAAGCCGCCGGAGGCCGGGCACCGGACCTTTCCCGGCTGGAGAAGTAGATGGGCGTCTCGATGCCGCAGCATCAGTGCCGTTCGAGGGGATGCCTGGGAGCTTCCGCGGGGTGCCTTGCGGGCTTCCGCGTCGAGCGCGGACGGCTGCGGGCCGGTGCTCAGTCTGGTTTGGGGCGGGAGCGCAGGTGTTGCATCTGGGTGTGGCTGAGGTCGTGTGCCTGGCGCATGTGACGGGTGATCACTTCGAGTTCGTGCTCGGTGTGGTTGTCGAGTAGTGCTTGCCAGTCCTTGCCGAGGTCGTCCCATACCGCGGTGACACGGGCTACGCGTTCGGGCACCGGGGTGACCAGGACGCGGCGGCGGTCCTGTTGGTCGGGGGTGCGGGCGACGTAGCCTCCTCGTTCGAGCCGGTCGACCAGTCGGGTGGCCGAGCCTGTGGTCAGGCCCGTCATGTCGGCGATCTGTTTCACGGTGAGCGGTCCGGGTTCGGCCGTCATGAGGCTCAGGCATTGCACGTCGGTGGGGTGCAGGCCGAGGTGGTCGGCGAGGGCTTGGTTGAACAGCACGTACGCCGCCAGGTAGCGGCGGGACTCCGTCGACAGCTCCTCGTACAGCCGGGCCCGTTGCGACTCCGCCACCTGGATCACCTTTCCGTTTGCTGCGCGGCGCAGCTTTCTATAGTCTGCTGCGTGGAGCAGTTGATGCGCCACACAGTCATTCTAGCCTGGGGGAACCATGCTCACCATCGCCGTCACCGGGGCCACTGGAGCCCAAGGCGGGGCCACCGCCCGCGCCCTGCTCGCCGCCGGCCACCGGGTGCGGGCACTCACCCGCCATCCCGGCTCACCCGCCGCCGACGCCCTGCGCGGCCTCGGGGCGGAGGTGCGCCGCGCCGACTTCGACGACCGCGCGTCCCTCGACGCGGCCCTCGCCGGGGCGGACTCGCTCTTCGCCGTCACCACTCCCTTCGGCGCCGACACCGCCATCGAGGCCCGGCAGGGCAAGGCCGTCGTCGACGCCGCGGCGGCCGCCCGCCTCGGGCACGTCGTGCTCACCTCCGCCGCCCACGCCGACCGCGGCACCGGCGTGCCGCACTATGAGAGCAAGTACCTGGTCGAGCGGCACCTGCGGGCGGTCGGCGTGCCGTGGACGGTGATCGCCCCGGCGGCGTTCATGGACAACTACACCAGCGGCTGGACCCTCGACGGCCTGCGTGAGGGCGCCTTCGCCTGGCCCATGCCCGCCGACCGACCGCTCACGCTCATCCCCGCCGTCGACATCGGCGCATTCGCCGCGCTGGCCCTCCAGCGCCGCGACGAGTTCACCGGACAGCGCATCGACATCGCCTCCGACGAGCGCACCCCGGGCCAGATCGCGAAGATCCTCGCCGCGGCCGCCGGCCGCTCGGTGGCCCATCAAGAGGTGCCTTTGGCCTACGTGCGGACCCGGTCGGCGGACCTGGCCGCCATGTTCGCGTACTTCACCGCCTCCGGCCTCGACGTCGACGTCGCCGGGCTGCGCCGTGACTACCCCGAAGTCGGCTGGCACAGCTTCGCCGACTGGGCCGTCGAGCGGGACTGGACCGCGCTCCTGGCCTCCGTGCCCGCACATCAGTGACCCCTTACCGGAAAGGCAGGGCACCCGCATGAAGCCCATCGGCTTTTGGCTGAACCGCACCGACCAGGCCATCACCCGCTACATGAACGACATGCTGGAGGAGTTCGGCCTCACTCGGATCGCCTGGCAGGTCCTCAACGTCCTCCACGACGCCCCCCAGACCGCCGTCGCCGACGCCGACGTCCTGTCGGCTCTCGCCGCCAACGCCGACGCCCACACGCTGACCGGCGCGGTCGAGGCCGTGCTCGCCGGCGGCTGGGCATCCCGCCCCGCACCGGACCGGCTCTCCCTTACCGGCAGCGGCCGTCGGCGCCTGAGCGAAGTCGCCGAACGCGTCGACACCTTCCGCGACCTGTCCACAAACGGCATCTCCCCCCACGAGTACCGCACAGCCGTCCTCGTCCTGGAACGCATGACCCACAACCTGGAGACGGCGGCAGGCGCTGACCGGCGGCCCTGACGAAAGCCTGCGACGGCGACGGTGCCGGCCCGCGCAGCGGGCAGCGGGCAGCGGGCAGCGGGCAGGGCCAGGCGGTACCGGGTCGTCGCGGCGCCCTTGTAGGGTCGTGGTGGGGCAACTGTGTGGCGTGTCCGCACGAGCCATGGAGCATGGGAGGGGCGCAGATGGTCGCGTCGTTGTTGGTGCTGTTGGTGGGCTTGGGCGTGCTGGCCGCGATCGTGGTCGTCATCGCCGTGGCGATAAGCAGGCGCGGCCAGAGCGCGCAGCCGCAGGTCCCTCCCGGGGGCTGGGGTCCGGGTCCGGGTATGCCGCAGCAGGCGCCTTATCCGCCCGTCCAACAGCCCGGCCAGGGTTTCGGGCCGGGGCAGCAGCCCGGTGCGCAGGCGTATCCGCCGGTCGTCCCTCCCGGGCAGCCGCCGCAGTACCCGGGACCGTACGGGGCGCAACCGCCACAGCAGCCGCCCTATCAGGGGCAGTGACACCCGAAGGTCGCCGATGACCGGCCGCGGATCAGGTGCGGGGTGCAGGTCGCTCGTCCCGGTTGGCGTGCAGGAATTGCAGCAGATGCCGGTTGACCTCCTCGGTGTGCGTCCACAGCAGTCCGTGCGGGGCTCGGTCGATCTCGACGTACCGGGCGTGGGGCAGCATCGCGTGCATCGGGCGGGCGGTGGCGGCGACCGGCAGGACGCGGTCCCCGGTGCCGTGCACGATGAGGGTCGGTACGTCGACGGCCGGCATGTCGCGGCGGAAGTCGGTCCGGCACGTCGGGATGGCGCTCAGACACACGTGTGTGGGTACGCGCCGTGCGGCGGCCCGCGCGGCGCGGACCTGGTCCGGGCCGATCCGGTTGCCGAGCGTTTCGTCGAGGTTGTAGAGGTCGTGGAAGAAGGCGTCGAGGTAGCCCTCGCGGTCTTCCTTGAGGGCGGCGAGGGTCTGGTCGATCAGCGCCTCGTTCACGCCGGAGGGGGTGTGCTCGGTCTTGAGGAGGTAGGGCCCAAGGGGGGCCATGAACGCGGCCTTGGCCACGCGGGCGGAGCCGTAGGTGCTCAGGTAGCGGGCGATGTCGCCGGTGCCCATGGAGAAGCCGACCAGTAGGGCATCTGTCAGGTCGAGGGTGGTCATCATCGTGTGGAGGTCCCCGGCCAGGGTGTCGTAGTCGTAACCGGCTCGGGGATGTGCGGAGTTGCCGAACCCGCGCCGGTCGTAGCTGATGACGCGATACCCGGCGTCCCGTAGCGCGGTGGTCTGCGGCGCCCACGAACGTTTGTCGAGCAGGTACCCGTGCAGCAAGACGACGGGCACCCCGTCTCCTTCGTCCTCGTAGTGGAGCTCGACGGCGGGACCGTCCTTCCCGCCTACGTCGATGTAGGGCACGGGCTGCCTCGCTTGGTCTGTGAGGGGTGGCTGCCGGGTGTCGGATGTATGCCGATGGTTGTCTTGGGTGATCCTCGCAGCTGTCGGCGGCCGTTCAGGTCGTCGAGGTGGTCGTCGAGGTGATGGCGTCCTAACTAGCCGTCGGCGTCCGCCAGTCCTTCGTGGACGCGTAGCAGCAGGTCTTGGAGCTGTTGGCGCTCGTTGGTGTCCAGTGGCGCGAGCACGTTGTCCTGGACGGTTCGCGCGTCGGCGTCCAGGTCCGTCAGGACGGCTCGTCCGGCGGGTGTGAGGGAGACGCGGACCCGGCGTCGGTCGGCGGTGTCACGTGCCCGATCGACGTAGTCGGCGGCGGTGAGCTGGTCGACGGCCTTGGCCGTGTCGCTGGGATCCATGCCCAGCCGGGCGACCAGGTCGCGTTGGGCGTGCGGCCCGAAGTCGGCCAGTGCGGCGAGGATGGCCATGTCCGACAGTCGCAGGCCGCGCTCGGCCAGTCGCTCGGCCAGCAGGCCGCGGGCGGTCTTGCCGACGCGGGAGAGCAGGTAGGTGCTGAGGTCCAGCAGGGTGGGCGGGGTGGATCGATCGGCGGCCACGGCACAAGTCTAAGGTGCCCACCTATAGTGGGTGCGGACCCACTGTTTTCGATGGTTGCCGACCTGAGGAGACCTGCCGTGGATGCCCTCTACCCTCGTCTGCTCGTCACCCGCTTCGCCGAGTGCTTCCGCTTCTACGAGGCGATCCTGCCGCCGCTGGCCGGCGCGAGGCTCGTCAAGGGCACGCCGGACGGCCCCTACGCCAACTGGGACGTCGACGACGATGCCGTCCTGGTGCTGTTCGACCGCGGCGCGATGGCCGCGGCGATGGGCACCGGGGCTCTTCCCGCAGAACCCGGCCCGGCGCAGGACACCGCGATGCTCGTCTTCCGGGTGGACGAGGTGGACAAGCGACTGGCCCTCTGCCTGGAGCACGGCGGCCGCCTCGTCGTCGGCCCGACCGACCGACCCCAGTGGGGCCCGAACCTGCGCACCGCCCACCTGCGCGACCCCGATGGCCACCTGATCGAGCTTCAGTCCTACTAGGACTCGTCCGGGCGGTCGGGTGCGGAGCGAGAGGACCGGGGCTGCCGTGGTGCGGCGCCGAGAAGGACGACCTCGCCGCGTCCGTCGCAGGTCGCAGCGCGTGGCCACGGCCCGCACCTGCCGCAGCGGACGTTGATCTGCCCGCGATTTTCGCACCGCCGGGAACGGGGTGTGGTGGACTGGGCGTCATGACCGACATCGAGACGATCACGGTGCCCGGCCATCTGCGGGGGTACCCCGGAGTGGCGTTCGGCGGATACATAGCGGGGGTGCTCGCCGAGCGGGCGACCGCCAAGACCGTACGGGTCGACTTCCGACGGCCGACCCCGGTGCAGGTGCCGGTGGAGCTCACGGAGACCGCCGACGGCGGGGCCGTGCTGACCGGTGCGGACGGGGTGCTGGCGGTGGCCACCCCCGACGAGTTGATCCTCGACGCACCCGAACCGCCCTCCTGGGACCAGGCGTCGACGGCGGCCGAGGCATACCGAGCGGCCCCGCCGGAGGGGACCGTGGACTGCTTCGGGTGCGGACTGGAGCGCACATCCGACACCGGGCTGCGCCAGCACTGCGGCATCGTGCCGGGACGGGATCTGGTGGCCACCGCCTGGAAGGCCGGCCCCGCACTCGCCGACACCGGGGGGATGCTGCCGGCGGAACTGGTGTGGGGGGCGCTGGACTGCCCGGGGAACGCGGCGGGGAAGCTGCTGGGGGCCTTGCGGGAAGGTGCGGTGACGGCCTCGCTGACAGCCCGGCTGCTCCAGCCCGTGCCGGTCTCCTCGCCGCTGGTGTCGTATGCGTGGGTCCTGTCGGAGGAGGGACGCAAGCACCGGGTGGGTGTCGCCCTCGCCACGGCGGAGGGCGACCTGTGCGCGCTCGCCTCGGCACTGTGGGTGGACCCCCGATAGCGCCCCGGCCCCCTCGCGGCAGTTGTCGGCCCCGAAGCAGCAGCGGCACTCCGGGCCTGCGGAGCGGCGAAAGACAGGCCGGCGGCAAGGGCCTGTACCGCTGGTGGGGTGCCGGGTCTGCGGCGGGCACCCCACCAGGCGGTGTGTTCCCGGTCAGGTCGCCGACGGCGGAGAAAGGGGCCGGCGGGGACTTTCTGTGCCTACTGTGAGAGGAGGAGTCGCTGCGGGTCTGCTCTGCCGCCGCCGCGAAGAGCGCCACCACCGGCCGGGAGCGCCACCGGGCGCGCAGGGCCCGGCCCACGCGCGGGGCCCGACCACCGCGCGGGGTCGACCGCGGAGCCTCGGGCGGCGCCTGCGACCGGGCGACGGCACCGGCGCCGTCGAGTCGTGTCGAGTCGTGTCGCCTCGCTGTGCAGGAGACCTCATGGACTACTTCTTCGACCTCGGGACCCTCACCCGGCCCGTATCGACACGCTCACCACAAGCGCAGCGCTGGTTCGACCGTGGCCTGGCCTGGAGCTTCGCGTTCAACCACGAGGAGGCGGTCAGCTGCTTCGAGTCGGCGGCGGCCGCGGATCCCGGCTGCGCCATGGCGTACTGGGGCGTCGCCTATGCCCTGGGCCCCAACTACAACAAGCCCTGGGAGTTCTTCGACGACGCCGACCTGCGGCGCACGGTGGAGCGGGCGCACACCGCCGTCGAGCGGGCCCGCGCACGGTGCGAGGGGGCCACGCCGACCGAGCGCGCGCTCATCGAGGCGCTGCGTCAGCGCTACCCCGCCGCGCAGGCCGCGCCGGACTGCTCCGTCTGGAACGAGCCCTACGCCCGGGCCATGCGCACCGCGTACGAACTCGCACCCGACGATCCGGACGTCGCCGCCCTCTACGCGGACGCGTTGATGAACCTCACCCCGTGGCGGCTGTGGGACCTGCGCACGGGCGAGGCAGCCGTCGGCGCGCGCACGCTGGAAGCGAAGGCCGTCCTCGACCGCGCGCTGCTGACCGAGACCGGCGCCCATCACCCGGGCGTACTGCACATGTACATCCACCTGATGGAGATGTCGCCGACGCCGGAGCAGGCTCTCGCGGTCGCCGACCGTCTGCGGGGGCTGGTCCCGGACGCGGGCCACCTGCACCACATGCCCTCACACCTCGATGTGCTGTGCGGCGACTACCGAAAGGTCGTGTCGGGCAACAGCGACGCGATCAGGGCGGACGAGAAGTACCTGCGGCGGGCCGGCGCGATGAACTTCTACACGCTGTACCGCTCGCACAACCACCACTTCAAGATCTACGGTGCGATGTTCCTCGGCCAGTGCGAAACGGCGCTGGAGGCGGCCGCGCAGCTGGAGGCGGCCATCCCCGAGGAGCTGCTGCGTGTGGCGAGCCCGCCCATGGCCGACTGGCTGGAGGGGTTCTTGGCCATGCGGGTGCATGTGCTGATCCGCTTCGGCCGGTGGGGGGACGTCCTCGCGCTGCCGATGCCCTGTGATGCGGAGCTGTACTGCGTCACCACGGCGATGCTGCACTACGCGCGCGCAGTGGCGTACTCCGCCACGAAAGCGACCGCGAAGGCCGAGGCCGAACGGGAGCTGTTCCGCCGTGCGGCCGGACGGGTTCCCCCGACGCGGATGCTGTTCAACAACACCTGCCGGGACATCCTGGCGATCGCCTCCGCCATGCTCGACGGCGAACTCGCCTACCGCAAGGGCGCCTACGACGTGGCGTTCGCCTGCCTGGAGCGCTCCGTCGAGCTCGACGACAACCTGCCCTACGACGAACCGTGGGGCTGGATGCAGCCGACCCGCCACGCCTACGGGGCGCTCCTGCTCGAACAGGGCCGGGTCGAGGAGGCCGAGGCCGTCTACCGGGCCGACCTCGGACTCGACGACGCCCTGCCCAGGTCCTCACAGCATCCGGGGAACGTCTGGGCCCTCCACGGCTTCCACGAATGCCTCGTGCGCCGCGGCCAGACGGGCGAGGCCCGTATCGTCGCCCAGCAACTCGCCATGGCCACCGCACTCGCGGACGTCCCCGTCGAGGCGTCGTGCTTCTGCCGCCTCGGCGCCACGGGCGACGCGGGCGACGCGGTTGGGCGTCACGGGCCTTGGAACGGGCGTGGCCTGTGACAGCCGGGCGGGGTGGGCGCGTCCGTGTCGCTCGGAGTGGACGGATAATCTGGGCCCGTCAGCGAAGATCGCAGAAGGGCAAAGCACATGGCAGACATCGTGGAGACGGCGGCGCGCAAGGTCTTCGAGCGCTACGACGTCGACGGGGACGGCCAGGTCACCGCGGACGAATACCGCAAGGTCGTGGCGGAGTTGGAGGGCTCGCAGATCACCGAGGCGCAGGCTCAGGAGCTGATCGACTCGCTCGACACCAACGGCGACCGCCAGATGTCCTTCGAGGAGTTCTGGGCGGCCATGAATGGCTGACACCGCCGGGTCCGGCACCGGAAGCTGCCGGACCCGGTCCGCCGTCCCACCGGTCAGCCGAGCCGGTACTCCCACCCCTCGCGCCAAACGAAGTCGACCCCCAGCAGTTCTTCCAAGGGCTTGCCGTCGATGAGGTGGTCGAACGCCCAGCGGGTGGCGACGTGCCCGATGACCAGGATCCGGGTGTCCGACCAGCGCGAAGGCAGATCCGTCAGGAAGCGGCCCACGCGGTCCACCGCCTGCCGCCAGCTCTCACCCCCCGGATAGGGGTGATCGATGCGCTCGCCCAGCTCCACCGCCAGGCCCCGACCCCGTTCGGACAGCCGTCCGGGCAACCACCCGGTGGCGATCTGGCGGTCGTTGTCCTGGCTCCACGAGTGCGTCTCGAAAACGATCTCCAAGGACATGCCGCCACGCTAACGCCCCACCCGAGCCCGCTGAATCGTGCTTCTCCCAGAGCGGACAACCGGCCGACGAGGCAGCAGCCGGCGCGCTCAGACCGGCTGCACCGGGCCGTTGGGCCTCCCATGCCGTGGCCTCCCATGCCGTGGCTCTCGCGCCCCAGGCCCAGGCCCTGATCCGGCCGCCGCGGTGGACGGTGGCGACCGTGCGAGCCCTGCGCCCGTGGGGCGCCGACCTTTCTCGCTTCATACATATGGACGGAATTTAGGCCGATCGCACTTCGGGCCGCGGGAGTGCGGGGCAAGATGCGGGCTCGATGACGGGAGTCCGTCGGAAGGGATCGAACGCACATGGTGGAACACCTCCCGAAGCCGCAGGACGAGCAGGTCCCAGAGCCGGGTTGCAGCGAGAAGGCGCCGGGGTTCGACGTGTCCCGTGCAGCCCGCCTCACCGCCGCGGTGGTTGCCCCGCACCTGCCCCGCGACAAACGCAAGGGCGGCAAGGACGGCAGCGGCAGAGCCAGCCGGGCGACCCGCTGGATCGCGTGAACCCGATACCGGGCCGACCGCATACGAGAGGCGCGAGGCGAGCTCGGCGGACGCCCGCCCGGTCCGCTGTGGGGGGGAAGCTCGTTGTGCAGGAGACGGCTTCGCCCGGGGCGCCGGGAGCGCCATCTTGCCTTCGGGACAACGGTGGTGGCGCGCTCGTCGCCTGGGGCCGGCGATCCGGAGTCGGCGGTCCGGATCGCCGGAACGGATCGCCGGAACGGATTCCAGGTGCGGGGCGTCAGTCTTTGCCCATCAGGCGGTACATGCCGATCGAGCCGTGTGTGGCGGTGTCGGCGAAGCCGAATTTCTCGTAGAGGAAGCGAGCGGGGCCGTCGGCGATGAGTGAGACGTAGGCGGTGGCGGGGGCGCGGCGCTCCAGTTCTTCGGTGAGTGCGGCCATGATGCGGGTGCCCAGGCCGTGGCCTTGGTGTGCGGGGTGTACGCAGACGTCGACGATCTGGAATGCGGTGCCGCCGTCACCGATGATGCGCCCCATGCCGATGGGGGTGTCGTGGTGGTAGAGGGTGACGCCGTACCAGGTGTGGGGCAGGGCGAGTGCGACCGCCTCGGGGGTTTTGTCGGAGAGGCCGGCGTCGGTGCGCAGGCGGCGGAAGTCGTCACCGGAGGGCACCCCCGCACGCAGTTCGTAAGGACCGTTGGCGTCGTTCATGCGTGACACGCTACAAGGTGCGCTATGGGCCGGTTGCTTGCGTCCTGGCTCGTCGGGCGTCTCTTTGCGGGGCTGCGGGTGAACCTGCGGCGTGGGCCGCCGACTTCGGAAGGAGGTCACGGCCGCCGAACCGGTTTACCCGGCAGGCGGCCGCACGGTGACCAGAGGACCTGCGTCCGCGGCCGCGGCCCGGACGGTGTCGCGGTCAGCGCCCTCGCATGGGCCCGAACAGTGTCATGAGCCTGTCATCCATAGGTGTAGAACCTGGTGTGGTCCAGCATGTCCGCCGGCGTGACGTCGTTCCATGGCTTCATCGTGTCGTGGAGGTCGACGACGTCGGGGGTGTTGCCGGTCGGCAGATAGCCCGACTTGGGGTGCTTGCGCTGCCAGTCGGCCCAGAGCTTGTCGACGAAGCAGTGGTGCAGCCAGAAGACCGGGTCGTTGGGCGACGCTCCGGTTGTCATCTGGCCACCGACCCAGACATGCACCCGGTTGTGCAGATTGGGACCGCGCCAGCCCTCGATGTGGTTGCGGAAGCCGTCGGCGGAGCTGTTCCAGGGGGCGGTGTCGTAGACGTTCAGGGCGAGCACCTGATCGACCTCGGCTCGGGTCGGCAGTTCGCGGACCCCGGTGCCCAGGGAGCGGCGCAGGAACGTCCGGCCGTCCACCCGTATGTTCAGCGGCCAGTTGCCGTTGCCGAAGGCGAACGGCCCCGACGTCACCCGGCCGTCGCCGCTCCGTCCGTCGCCGCCGAGGAAGTCCTCGGCCCACAGCGAGCTGCGGGGCGAACGGTCGACGGTCCAGTCCCAGTAGGGCAGCATGACCGACGGCGTGATGCTCTGGAGGGCTTCTTCGAACTGGAGCAGGAACCTGCGGTGCCAGGGAAGGAATGACGGCGATCGGTGGCCGGTGCGCTCTGCGTTGTCGGTGTCACCGATGATGAAGGCGTTGTGGGTGCTGATGAACTCGTCGTAGCGGCCGGTGCGCTTGAGCTCCAGCACCGCGTCGACGAAGTTCCGCTTCTCGGTGGCGGTGAGGTCCGCCTGGTTCTTCCGGACTGCCATGTCGAGGACTCCTCGGTGGGGGGACGGTCAGGGTCGGGCCTCAGCTGGTGACGACGGGGACCAGGTCGGCGCCCTGGAGTTGCCGGACGGCGGCGCGCGCCAGGGCGCGTGGCGTGGTGAACGTCTCGTAGTGGTTCACCAGGCTGATCCAGGTGCCGTCCGCGTTGCGCATCACATGCAGGTCGTCGTTGTCGATGCGGACAACGAAGTCCATGCCGTCGTGCGGGCCGGCCTGGCCGGAGTGGTGCTCCGCCTGGCCTCCATGGTTTTGGTGACCTCCCTGGTGTGCACCTCCTGCTTGTGCCGGCCAGCCTTCTATGTGGCGGCCCTGGTACATCTCGTCGAAGGGTTCCGGCATCTCGTGGTCATCGGAGCGCGCGGCTTCGGGCGCGTGTCCGTGGCCGTGGGTGGGGCGGGCGGCGGGGGTGTCGGCGAAGGCGGCCGGTGCGGCGAGCGCCGCCGCGGCCAGGGCCGCGGCGCTGCCGTGCAGCACCTGGCGTCGGGTGGGACGCGACATGTTCCACTCCTCTGTTCGTTCGGCTCCTCCTGCGGGCTGCCGCGGAGGGTTGTTGAAGCCGGCGCGCCGAAGGTCGGCCCGCGCCGCCACATGCTGGCAGGGACGAACGAGTCATCAAGTTGCGCCGCCTGAACGAGACAACACCTGTACGGAGGTGCAGAGTTCAACGGCGGAGATCGTCCTTCTGGCCCGTCGCGCTTCCCCGCGGAACGGGATGTTCCGCGACGTGAGCCGCTCTTCGCCGCAGATCCTTTTCCCGCCCAGTCGTTACCGCGAGCCCGCGCGCGGCCCGGAACTCGGCGCAAATACACGGGGTTTGGGGCAATACGGGTTTGCGGCGGAGCCCGGTGACGGCGAGTCCGCAGGAAGCACCACGGGGTTCGCGAGTTGAGCCAGGCGGTGGTGATCGCCGGCTCACGCCGACCGCGGGGAGCCGCTCACCACGGCGGTCGCCGTCGAGGAGTCGGACGGCTCGATCGTCGGCTGCTGCGAGTTCGTCGTACCTGGCGACGGCAGGGCGACGGGCTGCGCTACGGCACCGGCGTACTGCCCGAGCGCCGCGGCCACAGCCTGGAGCCGCTGACAGTCCGCTCTGCCCGCAGGCCGATGGAACGGCGCTGACACACCCCGCCGAACCCGAGCCACCTCAAACGAGCCACGCTGGTACGAGCCACGCTGGTAGCAGCGCTGTCGGCCCAGCAGTTCCTGACCTGTGCGCTCTCGACAGGTCCAACGGCTGGGCGCCGACGGCGAGTTCCCCGTAAAGGTGTGAGGTTTTGCCCAGCTCTGCGGCCTGTTCGGGAGCGTGGTGATCGCCCCATACTCCAGGGCCCGGCAAACCGAAGGGGTGGAGGAGCACGGTGAGCGCAGCGGCGGCGGGGACCTGGAAGCTCGGGGACATGGAGGTCAAGCGCATCGGCTACGGCGCGATGCGGCTGACGGGCAACGGCATGAGGGGGAACTCCGACGGCGCGCCGATCGACCGCGATGCCGCCGTCGGCCTGCTGCACAGCGCGTTCGAGCAGGGTGTCGACCACATCGACACGGCCGCCTTCTACTTCTCGCCGCTGCGGTCCGCCAACGAGCTCATCAACCGCGCCCTGTCGTCCTGGTGCGGCGAGGTGGTCGTGGTGACCAAGGTGGGCCCGGCGCGCGACCCTGCCGGTGCGTGGCTGGCCATGGCCCGCCCCGACCAGCTGCGCGGCCAGGTCGAGGAGAATCTGCGCCAGCTGGGCCGCGACCACCTGGACGTGGTGAACCTGCGCCACGACGGCCCCGGTACGGCCTCGATCGCCGAGCACTTCGGCGCGCTGGCCGAGCTGCGCCAGGCGGGCCTGATCCGGCACCTGGGGCTCTCCAGCGTCCGCCCGGAGCACGTGGCCGAGGCCCTGGCGATCGCGCCCGTGGTCTGCGTGCAGAACTCCTACGGGCTGGACTGGCGCCGCGCCGAGGAGAGCGGGCTGATCGGCCTGTGCCGGGAGCGGGGCATCGCCTTCGTCGCGTACTTCGCCATCTCCGGCCTGCGGCGCGAGGCGGCCGCGGGCCGGGAGCACGACGCGCGCGTGTGCCGTGTCGCCCGCGACCACGGGGCGACGCCGGCCCAGGTGCGGCTCGCCTGGACCCTCCACCGCGGTCCGCACGTGCTGGCCATCCCCGGCACCACGAACCCGGCGCACCTCACGCAGAACATCGCCGCCGGGGACTTGCACCTGAGCGAGGAGGAGCTGGCCGCCCTCGACGGGCCGGGCGCGGACGCGGCATGAGCTGGGGCCGGAGGTGGTCCTGCGGCCGCCTGACGGCGGGTCAGTGGCGTAGGGCGGCGGCGACCTGGCCGGCGCCCGCGAGGGTGCCGTCGGGGACGAAGGTGGCCTGGGCGCCGGTGTCGAGGGAGCGTTCGATCACCTCGTCGACGATGTCCTCGCGGGCTCCGGGGGCGTCGGATTCGGCGGGGACGAGGGGCTTGCCGTCGTCGCGGACGGTGGTGCGGAACTGCTCCTCGACCACCAGGTGGGTGATTCGGCCGTCGCCGGCGGCCTGCCGTGCGGGATCTGCGGTCGCCTCCCTGGCGATGGATCCGACGGCGTCCAGCAGGGCGAGCGCGGCGGCGTCGCCGACCACGTAGAGCGGGCGGGTGTCGGCGGCGAGCGCCTTGCCGATCTCGGTGTCGGTCTGCCGCAGGAAGGTCTTGGTCTCCTCGTCGCGGAAGGTGCTGGGCGTGTCGCCGGTGCGCTCCAGCCGTTGGGGGTCGGGCGCTGCGTCGTGGACGCGGGCAACGGCCTGCTGCCTTGCTGGCGGGCGCGGGTGGCGGTGCCGGACTCGGAGCCCTCCTCGTGGAAGGCGGCGTCCGCAGACGGCCTCGGTTTCAAGGTCGATTGTCAGTGGTGGGTGAGAGAGTAGGCACATCGGTTCGGAACATCGATTCGGAACATGGGGGACCAGTTATGTCCAAAAGCCAGAACTACATCAATCACGTTGCTCTTGTACTGGATGCCAGTGCGTCCATGTCGCAGCTGAGCGGCAAGGTCGTCGAAGTCGCCGATCAGCAGATCGCCTATCTGGCCCGCCGTTCGCAGGAGCTGGACCAGGAAACCCGCGTGACGGTGTATGTGTTCGCGAACAAGGTGGAGTGCGTCATTTACGACAAGGACGTGCTGCGCATGCCGTCCTTGAAGGAGCTGTACCGGGTCGGTGGCATGACGGCTCTGCTGGCGGCCACGCTGAAGTCGCAGCGGGAGCTGGCGCAGACCGCTCAGCTCTACGGCGACCACAGCTTCCTGACGTTCGTGCTGACGGACGGGCAGGAGAACGCGAGCCATCGCTGCCCGGGCGCCCCTGCCAGGAACCCGCGTGACCTGGTGCGGGACGTCTCCGAGATGATCGAGACGCAGCAGGACAACTGGACGCTGGCCGTCCTTGTGCCGGACCAGATGGGCAAGCGCGAGGCCATGCAGTGCGGCTTCCCCAAGGACAACATCGCCATCTGGGACGCCACGAGCACCCAGGGGCTGGAGGAGGCCGGGCAGGTCATCCAGCAGGCGACCGAGAAATTCATGGTGGGGCGCGCCCGGGGTATTCGGGGATCGCGGGCGGTGTTCTCCACGGGTGCCGACGCCGTCAACAAGGACACCATAAAGGCGGCCGGTCTCACTCCGGTGAATCCGTCCGAGTACGAGCTGATCCCGGTGGCTCGTGATGCGAAGATCCGGGAATGGGTCGTCGAATGCGGGCATACTTTCCGGACCGGTTGTGCGTTCTATCAGCTGAGCAAGTCGGAGAAGATCCAGGCGCAAAAGCAGATTGCGGTCCTGGAGAAGAGGACGGACCGGGTGTATACGGGGCCGGAGGCGCGGGCCCTGCTCGGTCTGCCGGATATGGAGGTCCGCGTGAAGCCGGATCACAACGACGACTTCACGATCTTTGTGCAGAGCACCAGCGTGAACCGCAAGCTGGTGCCGAACACGCGGCTCATGTTGATGAAGTGACGGCCCAGGTCCCGCCGGCCCGGTCCGGCGGGACCTGCTCGCTGTGCCGGGTGTCCTGATTGATCGCTCTGCCGGGCGTGGTGAAGGAGACTGCCGGTACGTGATCGGGCGAGGAGCCCTGTGGCCGTCCCACACCGAAAGGTGGAGTCATGCACGACCTGCCCACGCTGCTACGCGAGTACGACCGTGCCCGCGCCTACACCGACGAGTTGTGGAGGGACCTCACACCGGATGAGGTGATCTGGCGCCCCCACGAGAACTCCAGCGCCATCGGCTGGCACCTGGGCCACCAGGCCCACGTCGCCCACTTCATGATCCGCAACCTCACCGCGGCCGAGCCCAGTCCCGACCCGGAGCTGGACGCGGTGATGGACTCCGCGAATCCGGAGAAGTTCCGCGGCGCGCTCCCCACGGTCGACCGGCTCGCCGCGTTCCGTGACGCTGTCGCCGAGCGCGTCCACGCCCGCATCGGCGACATCGCCGCCGGCCGTGTCGGCGCCCCCACCCAGCTGTCCATCGTCGCGACCCACCTGCTGACCACACTGATCAACCACGAGTACCAGCACGACCAGTGGATCGGCGAGGTCCGGGCCGACAACCTCGGCCACGCCCTCCCGCCCGACCCCGAGTCGGACCGGCTCAGCCGCATCGACGGCTACCTGGTCTGCAACCCCTACGCCTGACCACAGGACGGGCGTCCCGGCCGTTGCGGGTGGGGCCAGCCGGCTGGAGAAGTACGGGGCCAGGAGCGCGTAGATCGACCAGTCGTACGCCTCGACGGCGCTGCCTGCCGTGGCCGCGCACAGGCTGCGGCCGTGCGACGTCCGCCTGCTTGGGACGTCGTCGGGCCCGTCAAATCCCGCCGGCTCTCGCACCGTGTCCTGTATCTCCCCTGCCTCCTGGTGTTTCGTGCGCGCGCATCGCCCCGCTCGGTTCGGCTCGGTGAACGGCGCGGCGGTCGGCCCGGCGAGGTGACGTAGGCGGTGGGTGCGGCCGGCGCGGCACGGGTCGGCCGATGCAGCACGGGTCGGCCGGTGCAACACGGGTCAGGCGGTGCAGCACGGGTCGGCCAGTGCAACACGGGTCAGGCGGTGCAGCACGGGTCGGCCAGTGCAACGCGGTCCGTTTGGACAGAAGTTGGCCAGGAGTCTAAGGTTTTGGCCATGCGGTCAAAAAATGATCCGGATGGCCAGTTCGGTGCCGGGGCGGCCGAGCCCGAGTCGCGGAAGTCACAGGAGTCGCAGCGTTCGTTCATCGAGAAGGCGCGCCGGGCCCAGATCATCGACGCCGCCGTCGAGACCATCGCGGTACGGGGGTTCGCGAAGGCTTCGCTGGCGCAGATCGCCGAACGGGCGGGCATCAGCAAGGGGGTGATCTCGTATCACTTCGCCGGTAAGAGCGAGCTGATCGAGCAGGCCGTCGAGCAGATCTACGAGGGGATCGGCGCCTTTGTCGGTGCCCGGCTGGACGAGCGGGTCGGGGCGGGTGCGTGGTTGCGCATCTATGTCGAGTCGGTCGCCGAGTACATGCTCGGCCACCGGGCGCAGCTCACCGCGCTCGGTGAGATCTTCAGTCACTTCCGGACGGCCGACGGAGAGCCGCGCTATGGCGTGGCATCGAGCGAGCCGCTCTACGACGCGCTGGAGAAGGTCTTTGTCAAGGGCCAGCAGAGCGGTGAGTTCCGCGCGTTCGACGTGCGGGTGATGGCGGTGAGCCTCCAGGCGTCGATCGACCATATGTTCGCGTATTGGAGTGCCCATCCCGAAAGCGATCTGACCGCCTATGCCGGCGAACTCGCCGACACCTTCGAGCACGCCACACGCGCGGACGGCCGCGCTTCCGCGTGACCGCACCGGACAACTCTGCGGACCGCACCGGAGTGAACTTGCGTTCAACTCGGCTGAATCGCACGAAACGGGGAGAGGGCTTTTGACGACCGACGATCGGGAACGCACGGCCTTGGAGGCCGGGCCCGAGCCGACCGCCGCGAGGCCGGCGCGGCCGCGGCTGCTCTACATCGACAATCTGCGGATCACGCTGACGGCGCTGGTGGTGCTGCACCACACCGCCGTCACCTACGGCAACATCCCCGCCTGGTACTACACCGAGCCGGCCAAGGACGGCTCCGGGCTGCTCCTGGACGTCTTCGTGATGTTCAACCAGGCGTTCTTCATGGGCTTCTTCTTCATGATCGCCGGGTATTTCACCCCGGCCTCCTACGACCGCAAGGGCGCACGCCCGTTCCTCCGCGACCGCCTCAAGCGACTCGGCATTCCGCTGCTCGCCTTCCTGCTGCTGATACGCCCCCTGACGAACTTCAGCGGGTACGCCGATCTGCGGGCCGAATTCGCCGAGCACGGCAAGTCCCTCCCCTACTGGCTCTACTACGGCTTGAGTTGGGATGCCGGGCCGCTCTGGTTCGTCGAGGTGCTCTTGGTGTTCGCCATGCTCTACGCCCTGATCCGCCGCCGCAGTGGCGCACACCGCGCACTCGGCCCCGCCGGCCAGGCCGGGCGCGAGAGCGCGCAGGTGCCGCCGGCCCCGCGGGCTCCGCGGGCTCCACGGACACCGGCGGTCGTCGGCTTCACCGTCGCGCTCGCCCTTGCCACCTATCTGTGGCGGATCGTCGTCCCGAGCGACACCTATGTGCCGTTCCTGGGCCTGCCCACCCCCAACTTCATGCCGCAGTACGCGAGTTTCTTCGTCCTCGGCGTGCTCGCCTACCGTCGGGGCTGGGCCCAGAGCCTGCCGCGCAGGGCGGGCTGGGCGGGTTTCGCCCTCGCCACGGTGGCGACCCTCGCGTACCTTCCCTTCGTCGTCACCGTGGACACGGCGACGCTCGTGGGGCACGGCAGCTGGCAGTCGCTGATCACCGCCGCGTGGGAGTCGACGTTCGCCGTGGGCATGGTCCTCGGGCTGACCGTGGTCTTCCGTGAACGTCTCAACCGGCAGGGCCCCACCGCCGCGTTCCTGTCCCGCCACGCCTTCGCCGTCTACGTCCTCCACGCGCCGGTGCTCGTCGGGCTCGGCCTCGCCTTTGGCCGGCTGCATGCGCCGGCAGCGGCCAAGTTCGCGCTCGTCGCCGCCCTCGCGGTGCCGCTGTGCTGGGCCGTGGCCTACGGGGTGCGTCGCCTCCCTCGGGCCGATCGGGTGCTGTGACTCCTCCCCGCCAGTCTCCTTATCTCTTGTCGTCCCTGCTCTCTTGTCGTCGCTGCTCTCTTGTCGTCGCTTTCTCGCCGGGCCAGTGGCGTCCGTAGGTGGTCAGTGCGTCGCGTGCCCCAGTGCGGTGGCGGCTTGTGTCCAGGAGGGCTGCCACCAGGTGGTCACCGGGTCCCATACCCGCACGCCCCGGGGCAGTCCGAGGGCGTGGGCGGTGAACGTGCGGCCGTGGTGGGAGGGGTCGGCTGCCACGGTCACGGAGTCGACGGTCCGGGGGTGCGCACCGCCGGCCGGGTCGGCCGTGCGCACCGCGGCGTGGGCGGTGGCGTGCGGGGCGAGGCGGTAGGGGGCGCTATGAGTGGGCGGTACCGGCCGCGCCGCGCCGTCCAGGTCTGCGAAGGTGACCGTCGGGATGCGGTCCACGACGCAGGCGCGAGCGGTGTTGTTGGTGACCTTGATGTGCAGTACGTCGGGGCGCTGGGCCGCGGTCGCGAACACGCTCACCGCGGACTCCTTGCAGGTCGGTGTCGGCGCCGCGGAGCCGGTGGCCGCCTCGGCGGTGGGAGCGAGCGTGGCGAGGGCGGCGGCAGCGGCGGCAGCGGTGGCCGGGATCGCGAGAAGCGAGCGGGCGCGCATGGCGGGGTCCCCTGTTCTGTGGTGTGAGCGGCTCTGTGTCACCAGCGGTGACCGGCGAGGGCGCCAACTGGTTGCACAGCGGCGCCCGTTCGGCGGCTGCGGGCGGCTGCCGGGTCGGCGGGGCCGCCGTCCCACCGTCCGACGAGTTGGTGGTACGTGGTGCCGGGTGAGAGCTACGAGGGCCTGTTCGCGGCGCTGGGCCTGCACGATCGGGTCCCGGTCAGCTTCCGCGAGGACTCGACGTGGCGGACCTGCCGCCCCGGTCGGACGCCCACCCTGTGTTCGTCACTCCCGAAATCGACGGCTGGCGTTTGATATTCGGAATTCTCGACAGTGTCGTCGACTGGGAGTGGGAGGAGATGACGGGGCCGTGGAGCGCGTCGAGATACGCGAGCACGGCTGGCTGGCGGTGAGCGCCGCGAACATGGACCACGAGGGGCTGGAAGAACCGGCCCGGGCGCAGTGCCGGCCCGGGCTAGGAGTCGACGGTGAAGCGGCCCGCCTGTAGGCCGGCGGCGATTTCCGCGGTGGTCTGCGCTATGGACTGGGTGCTCGAATCGACCACATGGCGCTGGAGTGGTCCGATGTCCGCGAAAGCTCCGTACAGGCCGGTGATCGGTTCGATGTCCTTCAGGTGTCGGCCTTCGCGGTGGGTGGCGCGTTGGAGCGTCACCTCAAGGCTGGGCCGCAGGACGATATAGGAGAGGTGCAGGCCGCGGCGTCGGCATGCGGTGCACGACGCATCGAGCATCCACGGTCCCAGGATGCCGTCGAGGATGACGTCGTAGCCGTCCGCGTAGGCGCACGCCGCGTCGATTTGCCGGAGATCCAAGCGGCGGAGGAAAGAAATTCCGGCAAGGCGCCGCCGGGTGAGGTTGGCCACTTCGGGTGGTGGCGGGTGCGGCTGATTCCATGTGGCCGCGGGGGGGGTGCCCGGGTGGTGGCCGGCCGGGGATCCGCCCGGGTGGTGACCGGCGGGGATCCGCCCGGCCGGCGATCGGGCGTCGGGTGCGGGCTCCGGGTACGGGCTTCGGGTGCGGGCTTCGGGCCCGCTGAGTGCTCGGGGTGCTTTGCGTGGTATCTCCCGTTTGGCACTCTAGGGTGATCGTTACTGCTGGGCGCTTGTGCACGGGATGGAGTGGAGGCCGTGGCGTTCGCGGAGCCGGCGGGGGGTGGCCAGTGCGCCTCCCCCGCGCAGCCGGGCCCGGGCTCCGGCGTGCGGTCCTTGGTTCCGCTGCTGGCCGTGTGTGCCGGGTACTTCATGGTGATCTTGGACGTGACGGTCATCAACGTCGCGGTGCCGGTCATCGGCCGGGAGCTGTCGGCCTCCGTCACCGGCATCCAGTGGATCACCGACGGCTACACCCTGGTCTTCGCCGGGTTCTTGCTGATGGGCGGCGCGCTGGGCGACCGGTTCGGCAACCGCCGGATCTTCGGCGTCGGGGTGGCGGTGTTCGCCCTGTCCTCCGCCGCGTGCGCGTTGGCCTCAAGCGGTCTGTTCCTGGTCGCTGCGCGGGGGGCGGAGGGGCTGGGCGCGGCGTTGATCGTGCCCGGGTCGCTGGCGTTGCTCCAGCAGGCGTATCCGGGCGGGGCGGCACGTTCGCGGGCTTTCGGGATCTGGGGGGCGATGGCCGGTGTCGCGGCCTCGGCCGGGCCGCTGCTGGGCGGGCTGCTGGTGTCCACTGTGGGGTGGCGGTGGGTGTTTGTGATCAATCTGCCGATCGGTGTGGCCTGTTTGGTGCTGACGCTGCGGCAGGTGGCGCCCTCGGCCCGGCTGGTGTCGCGGGCCGTGGACTGGCCGGCGCAGTGCGCGGTGGTGTCGGCGGTGGCGTTGTTGACGGCGGCGCTCAACGAGGCGGGGCGGCGCGGCTGGTGTGATCCGGCGGTGCTGGCCGGGCTGGTCCTGTCGGTGCTGGCGGCGGCCGCGTTCGTGGTGCGCGAGCACATGGCCCGCTCCCCCGTCGTCGCGCCGGGCCTGCTGCGTTCGCGGGCCCTGGGCGGCGGCGCCGTCATCGGCCTGCTGTTCAACTTCGGTTTCTACGGCATGGTGTTCACCGCGAGCCTGTACTTCCAGCATCAGCGTGGCTTCAGCGCGCTGGGCACGGGGGTGGCACTGTTCCCCGCGGTGGCGATGACGATGTTCGCCTCCGTGCTGTCGGGACGGCTGGCGCGGCGTACCGGGGATCGGCCGTTGGTGGTCGCCGGGATGCTGCTGGCCGGGTGCGGGTTGGCGGGCTGGGCCGCGGCGGGGGACGATCCGGCCTACCCGCTGCTGATCGCGCCGATGATGGCGGCGGGGTTCGGGACCTCCTTCGCGCTGACCGGCTCCACCTCGACGGTGATGGGTGCCACGTCCGCGGCGTATGCGGGGACCGCTTCGGCCCTGTTCAACACCGCCCGGCAGATCGGCAGTTCCACGGGCGTGGCTCTTGGCGGCACCCTGCTGGCCACCGCCGCCGACTACGGTCGGGGCCTGCGCGTCAGCATGGCCGTCGGCGCGCTCGCCTACGTGGCGGCCGCGGGTCTGGCCTGGCGGTGCGTGCCGCCGCGGAGGTCCGGGAAGGAGGACGCTCCTGGCGCGGGGTGAGCGCGCGGGGTGGCGCGGTTCGGGCGTGGGCGTCTGCCTTTGCCCGTCGGCCGGACTGCCGCCGTACCGTGTCGGGCGCGGGGCACGGCCCGGATGGTCGTGCCTACGTCCAGCACGCCGCCGTCCTTGTGCCGCTCCCCGCGCCTCGCAGGTGGCCGTGTCCGGTCCGCGGGCGCGCAGATGAGGTGCTCCCGCTCCAGAGCCCAGGCCCCGGTGCCGCGGTCCGGTCCGCGGGCGCGCAGATGAGGTGGCGGTGAGCGCGTAGGGGTGAGGCCGGTTACTTCCCGGTGTCCTGGGCGAGGGTGTGGGCGACCAGGGCGTTGGCGTGGCCGTGGCCCAGTTGGTGTGCGGTCTTGAGCCAGGTGACGAGTTCCATGTGCTTGGTCAGGGGCGAGGTGCGGATGAGGTCGATCCACTCCTCGATGGGCGGCCGTACTTGTTCTCGATGGAGGGGAAGTAGCTGGCGGGGCCGCGGGCTGTGGTGGTCATGTCGGTTCCGTCCTCGGGCCGGTACTGCTGCCGGTGAGAGTGGTGGGTGGTGGTTCAGGCGGGTCGGGCGGTCGGGGTGTGGCGGAGCAGGACCACCTGGGAGTCGAAGGTCTGGGAGTGGGTGAGGGTGAGGTCGAGCCGCTGCCGGGGGGTGCGGAAGACGGGCTTACCGCCGCCGAGCACCACGGGGTGGACGAGGATCTGGTATTCGTCGATCAGCCCGTGCTCGGTCAGGAATCCGGCGAGCGTGGAGCCGCCGAACAGCAGCAGGTGGGCGCCGCTCTGCTTGAGGGCGGTGAGCTCTTGGACGACGTCGGTGCGCAGCACGCGGGTGTTGTGGTCGGCCTCGGTCAGCGTGGAGGAGACCACGATCTTGGATGCCTTGCGCCACAGGGGGGCGAACGCGAGGTCGTGGGGGTGGGTGGAGTACTCCTCGGCGCGGGGCCAGTAGCCGGCCATCATCTCCCAGACCATGCGTCCGTAGAGGAAGATGTCGGCGCTGTCGGTCAGGGTGCGGGAATAGTCGGCGAGTTCGTCGTCCATGACGGGCCAGTCGAACTCGCCGGCCGGGCCCTCGATGTAGCCGTCCAGCGACTGGTGTACGAAGTGGGTGATCCTGCCCATGAAAGTCCCCCTGCTGTGTGAGCGCCGGGCCGTCTGCGACCAGCCCTTGTGTACGATGTCCACATTCGGGGGGTGTGGTGATCCGCGCCCCCCGGTCGATCATGCAGAAGCCTAGACGAGTTAAGTGGATGCTGTCCACATTGGAGTTGGTGGCCATGGCCCAGGACGGCAAACCCCAGCGCGACACCTACCGCCACGGGGATCTGCGCAACACCCTCATCAAGGCAGGACTCGACCTCGCCCGCGCAGGCGGGCCACAGGCCGTGGTGCTGCGCGCCGCCACCCGCCAGGCGGGAGTCGTCCCCAACGCCGCCTACCGCCACTTCGCCGACCGCAGCGCCCTGCTGCACGCCGTCTCCCAGGCCGCCATGGCCCAGGTCGCCCGCACCATGGAAGCCGAGCAGGCCGCCCTGCCGCCGGCCACGGACGCGGTGGCCGGCGCCCGGGCCCGCTTCCGCGCCGTCGGCACCGGCTACCTGCGCTTCGCCCAGGAGGAGCCGGGCCTGTTCCGCACCGCCTTCCACGTCCCGGGCGATATGACCCACGCCGCCGCCGACACCTCCGCCGGCGCCACCGGCAAAACCCCCTTCGAACTCCTCGGCGCCGCCCTCGACGACCTCGTCGAGACCGGCCTCCTGCCCGAAGACCGCCGCCCCGGCGCCGAGTTCCTCGCCTGGTCCGCGGTCCACGGCCTGGCCGCCCTCCTCATCGACGGCCCCCTGCGCGGCCTTGCCCCCACCCAGGCCCACGACGCCGGCCAGCAGGTCATCGACATGATCGAACGCGGCATCTGAACCCCCGGGTACAGACGCTGCCATCCGGACGGAGAGAGTGCGGCCCCGACGGGGCTGGGGGCGACCCCGGCGGAGCGGGTGCGCCCCCGGCGGAAGTGGGTGCGATCCCGGCGGGGCTGGGTGTGTTCCGAGCAAGGTGGGTGCGACCTGCGGCCGGACGAGCGCAGCCGCGGCCGCGGCATTGCGGCGGTGGCCGCATTGCGGCGGTGGCGGTGGCGGTACGGATCAGGAGGGGGACGCGGCCTCGTGCAGGAGTCCGGGAACCAACCGGTCCTCCAGCCGGCGGCGCAGTGCGGTGCGGTCCACCTTGCCGTTGGTGTTCAGCGGCATCGTCTCGACGGTGTGGACGTGCGCGGGCAGCATGTAGGGCGGCAGGCTGCGCGCACAGGCCTCGGCCACGGCGGCCGGGTCCGGCGCACCGCAGAGCACGGCGGTGATCGTCGCCGCGTCCGGCCACAGCAGGCACACCGCCTCCACCGCCCCGGCCCGTCGCAGCACCGCCTCGATCTCGCCCAGTTCGATCCGGTAGCCGTCGATCTTGACCTGGTGGTCGTTGCGGCCGATGCAGACCAGCTGGCCGTGGTGGACGCGCACCAGATCGCCGGTGCGGTAGTACCTCTCGCCGTCGCGTACGAAGAAGCGCTCGGCGTTCAGTTGCGGTGCCCCCAAGTAGCCGGGGGTGGTCTGGGGGCCGGCCACGCACAGTTCGCCGGTGGCGCCGTCCGCGACCGGAGTCAGGTCCTCGTCCACGATCAGCGTGTGCAGACCGGGGTAGGGCAGGCCGATGGGGACGTTGTCGTGCACGCACTTGGCGGGGCTGGTGCGCGCATCCCAGCGGTGGACCGTGCAGGCGATGGTCAGTTCGGTGGGACCGTAGAGGTTCTCCACGACCGAGGCGGGCGCGGCGGCCTGCCAGGCTTCGGCGGTCGCTCGGGGCAGCGCCTCACCGCAGAACAGGCTCCAGCGCAACGTGGGCATCGAACCGGGCGTGAGCACGCCGTTCCTGCGCAGCGCCGCGGCCACCGAGGGCACCGAGAACCAGACGGTGATCTGCTCGCGTTCGAGGTAGGCGAAGGGCGCGGACAGCTCCCGGGGGTCCATGACGCAGACCCGCGCCCCGTTCTCCCAGGCCATGAACAGATCGAAGACCGACAGGTCGAAGGTCTGCTCGCCGATCTGCGTCAACCGGTCCTCGCGGCTGAGCCGGTAACGGTCCTGGTTGGCGGTCAGGAAGGAGCGGATGTTGGCGTGGGTGATGGGCACCGCCTTGGGCACACCGGTACTGCCCGAGGTGAACAGCACATACGCCGCCTCGTCGCAGCCGGGCTCGGGCAACTGCTCAAGCCTCCTCGCGGCGGCGAGATCGGCGGCGTGCAGGACGGGACCCTCACCGAGGTCCCCACAACTCGTGGGCACACTGTCGGGCAGCAGCACGGCCGGCCGGCGCGGCAGGCCGGCCAGCAGCTGGGGCAGTTGCTCCACCGACGCCGCATCGACGATCAGCGCATCGAGCGCGGACGCCTGGAGCATGGCTCGGGTCCGCCGCAGCGGCAGGTGCCGGCTCAAGGGGACGAAGGCCGCTCCGGCGCACAGCGCGGCCGCCACCCCCAGATACGCGGCCGGGCTGCGGGAGGCCAGGACACCAACGCGCCGCGGCCTGGGCCCGGCCGCCTCGACGATCGAGGCCGCCCACCGACGGGCGGTGTCCGCAACCTCGTGGTAGGTGTACGCGCGCCCGCCGAGGGTCAGCGCAATGTGGTCGGGCAGGCTGTTCGCGTGGTGCAACAGTCCGCCGCCCAGGCGTCGCTTCGGCACCGTGACCATCTCAGGCCGGCGGAGCCATCACACAGGCACCGGCGCAGGCCGGCAGGGACAGCGGAGACATCAGAGTGCAGGGCCAGGGTGTAGGGCTCATGTCTCCACCCTGCCCAGTCCGAGCCCCCGGCGCCTGTCGACGCCCCTGCCCGACCGCCGACCGCCGCGCGTGCCGAACGCGCACCGAAATCCCCCGAAACCGAAAAGACGCGGGAACGCCAGGCGACGACCCTGCGCCGTCACCGCCCTACCGACCACGGCCGGACGCGACCGGACGTGGGCGGCCGTGGGCGGCCGTTGGGCGGACGTGGGCGGACGCGGCCGCACGTGGTCGGCCGTGAGCGGCCGTGGGGCCAGTGAAGCCAGGCGGCGAAGGGCGGCGAAAGGCGGGGAAAGGCACCGGGGGCAGTGCAGGGCGGTGAGCGGCGAGCGGCGAGCGGCGAGCGAAGTGGGTTCTGCAAAAGGCCGGTTCGCCGGATGACCTATACGCGCGATGACCTATACGCCGGATGGCCGATTCTCTGGATGGCCTATTCGCTGGATTACGTGTGGTCACTCGATCAGCTGTACTCGGGGCGAAGGTGCCCAGGGGGACGTGCATGGTGATTTCATGAACACTTCTCAGATGAATCGCCCGAAGAAGACCGTTTCGCGAATAGGCGCGGCCGGTGCCGCCCTGGGCCTCGCCCTTGCGGCCACGGTGGCCACCGCCACCTCCGCGGCGGCCGTGACCCCCGCTCCCCACGGCGCCGCCGCTTCCAAATCGAGTCCGGCCGGCGACCACGACAACGGATGGGGAAACGCCTGGGGCGGCTACGGCGGCGGACACCACGGCGGCAACCACGGCGGCAACGACGGCGGCGACGACTGCACCGGCCTCGTCGTCATCTGCCTGTGACACACAGCCCACCAACACACAACCCCCACAGCCCGGCCGGGCCGACAACGCCCGGCTGACCAAGGACGACGGACGACGGACAGCGGGCGGCGGGCGGCGGACAGCGGACAGCGGACAGCGGACAGCGGACAGCGGACAGCCCACGAGCGGGGAGCCGGGTGGGTGGCCCCCCTGTGGGGGGCGTGGGTGGGGCCTCTTAGCCTGTTGGTCACACTCGAAGCGGTGCCGGGCCGCACCAAGCAGGCCAGGTCAGCCGCGTACCACAGGGGGACCCGCATGTCCGCGTACTCACCACCGCCGCCCCAAGGCCCCACACCCCAGGGCCCGGCACCCCAAGGCCCCCCACCCCAGGGCCCGATACCCTATGGCCAGCCCGGCCAGCCCGGCCCGGTGCCCTACGGCCAGCCGCCGGCCGGTCCCGGCGTTCCCACCGGCGGGGCACCCGCCGGTGGGCCACTCCCCTACGGCCAGCCACCCGCATACGGACAGCCGCCTGCCTACGGCCAGCCGCCGAGCTACGGCCAGCCGCCCGTGCAGCAGCGGGGCGTGGCGATGTTCACCCCCACCGGGCCCGAGCGGCGCCCGTGGCTACGGCCAGTGGTCGCGGTGGGTGTCCTCATCGCCATCGGCGTCGGCTTCTGGGGGCTGAGCACATTGACCGACGACGGCAAACCCTCGGCCAAGGTCGCCCGCGACGCAAAGGTCGGCGAGTGCCTGGAGAACCGCGGGACGCACGGCGACCCGGTGCTCTTCACCATCGACTGCGGCGAGGCGAAGGCCGAGTACAAAATCGTGATCGATGCGTCGCTCCAGGGCACGTGCCCGCAGGAGTTGGACAAGTACACCGAGCGCGGCGGCCGTCAAGGACAAACCACACTGTGCCTAAAGCCGGTACGCCACTAACCCAGGCACAGGCCCCCGGGCGCAGGCCCGGGCGTGGGCCCGGGCGTGGGCCCGGGCGTGGGCGTTACTCCGGGTGAGGCCAGGTCCGGCGGGCGGGCGACGCCTGAAGCGTCAGATGGTGCTGCCTGCCAGGCGGTGCCAGTGGAGCAGCGTGGCTTCGGCAAGGAGTTCGGGATTAGCGACCGCCGATGACCCCCAAGACGACGCACAAGACACGGTCGACGCCCACATGGTCGACGACGGGACCGAGGCAGACGGAGAACAACCCAGAGACCAGCACGACGGCCAGACCATCAACGCGGCCGGTGTTGTTCGGTGCCGTGGCCGACCGCTGCGAGGAAGAAGACACCCGCGAACCCGCACCGGTAACCGGTAACCGGTATCGGCTATCGGCTATCGGCTATCAACATTGGCTGCCCGACGCCGGGCACCCCTGAGGGCCGGCTCGGGGCACTGGGCTCGGCCGTGGGGCATGCCCCTGTGCCAGTCGGGGCGCAGGGATCCACTAGGGTCATCGCGACATCAAGGCAAGGAACCGGGGGCACGCTTTGCCGCACAAGACGGACATCATCGCAGCGACCACACTCGTGCTGGCACTGTGCGTGGTCCTTTTCGGCAGTGCCAGCACACCCAAGGGCATCGGCGTACGTCAGGAGGGAAATGGCGTACTTCAGATGCAGCCGGGCGAGGTCATGATGATCGGCAAGGACGCCTTCATCCTGGAAGAGCACCACTAACTAGCCTGAGTAGTACGGACCTTGTGACCATCGGCGCGCCCGTTACTGCCGCGCCGATCTCCTCTGCAGCGACGAACTCGTACACATGGCGCTGGACCGGCACGGCGGCGAGCTGCTCTTCCAGGTTCTGCCCGCGCGCGAAGGAGCTGCACGTTCATCCCGTGCCTCTTGTGTTTGCCGGAGTAGAAGGGGCGGTCGGCAGTGAACCGGTCGATCGGCAGGAGAGACCCGTCCAGCAGCACGAACGCCCTCGTCAATGCCGTCCGGGCAACAAGCACACGAAGCCTCTGGTGGAGACGGATTTCTTGGTCGAAAACCCATCTGTCAGAGGCTTCACCTGTATGTCAGACCAACTGGCCTGCCTGACCACCAAGTTGGAAAAGGCTCACTGTCCCGGCCACCGCATCACCGTGACCGGGACAGCACCCTCATAACCAGGACAGCACCCACACGCTCAGCTCTGTGCGTCGGCCGTGACGCGCATACCCACGCGATCTCGCGGCCCTCGACGTTGGCGTCGGCCGCGGTCCGCTGTGCCGGGAACTCCACGATCCCGTACCACGGCCATGCTGCTCGGATGCCAGATCAGCGGGCCCGTGCGGAACCGACCGCAGCCACAGCCCGTCAGCCGGCGACTGCCCATGCGCGCCGAACCAGCCGCTCGCGCCGAAGCGGTCGAACGACTCCGCTAGCCCTTCGGCTGGGTGAAGCGGATCCGGTTGCCGAAGGGGTCGCGGAGGCCGCAGTCGATTCCGTAGGGGCGCTCGGTAGGTTCCTCGGTAAATTCGACGCCCTTCCCCAGCAGCGTCTCGTACGTCGAGCGGCAGTCGTCCGTGGTGAGGATGAGCCAGCCACCCATCGCGCCCTTGGTCACCAGCTCGCGGACCTGCTCCGCCGTCTCCTCGGACATGGCCGGCGGGCCCGGCTTCTCCAGCAGGATCTGACGCTCCGGGTGGCCGGGAACGTTGACGGTCAGCCAGCGCATGAAGCCCAGGTCGACGTCCGTGTTGATCTCAAGGCCAAGCTTGCCGACGTAGAAGTCCAGAGCTTCGTCCTGGTCGAGAACGTACATCGCAGAATGCGTGATCGCGTTGAACATGTGCATCACGCTACTGGGCACGACCAGCGAAAACTTATCCAAAACTGCTCACTGCGTGCGTGGCGCGGACGGTGAGGTCCGAGCGGGCGATCAAGCGCTCGGCCGCGTCCAGGCCATCGTGAAACATGTCGGCACACCCGTGGCCGTCGCCTCTTTCCGGTACTCCCGCGGCGACCGTCCGACGATGTCGCGGAACGTTCGGCTGAAGGTCCCCGGACTGCCGAAGCCGACAGCGAAGCAGATGTCCGTCACGCTGCGGTCGGTCTCCCGGAGCAGGAACATCGCCCGCTCGACACGGCGGCGCTGCAGGTAGCGGTGCGGCGTCTCACCGAACGTGGCCCGGAAGGTGCGCGTGAAGTGAGCCTCCGAGACATGGGCGATCCGGGCCAGGGCCGGGACGTCCAGCGGCTGAGCGTAGGCGCGGTCCATCGCGTCCCGTGCCCGCAGCATGCGGCGATTGGTCTCTTCTACGGCGCGGCTCACAGCGCCATCACACCACAGCTCCCCACCCACCCATCGCAGATGACCTGCGAGCCTGCCGCCTTAGGCTGGGCACCGTGACAGAACCGAACCCCTTCGTGCATCCCTGCTGGGGCCTCCAGTTCCATTGGTGGGCAGTGGACTCGGCCGGCCGGGTGGGCATGTTCTCTTCCGCTTTCGGGCCCGTCCCCGCTGCGGCCCATGCCCGGGAGTCGACCATGGGTGCTGCGACCGCGCAGGCGAGGGCGCAGCACCCTGAGTGGTTCGACTGGGTTTGCCACGACGATCCCGAGGAATGCCCCGAGACGCACTGCGCTGTCGCCTTGGGACGGGGGCCCTACCTCTTCACCTGGGACGAGGAGTACGACGACCGCTACACGCGCTTCGGTGTGCCGAACGAGCCTCTGCTCGCGTCGCAGCTGTCAGGACGGCTGGCCGAGGCCGCCCGGCTTGTCGAAGCGGACTTCCTCTTCGAACGGTCGGTCCGGGTCGACCTGCGGTACCCGGGAGGCAAGGAGCTGCTGTCCGGCACGCCGGGTACCGCAATCGGCGACGCCGTGGCACAACGGATCCAGGCACGGTGGATCTAGGCGCGACGTACCCGGGGACGCCGCAACTAGGGCGACGTACCCAGGGACGCCGGAACTAGGTACGCGTGCTCATGACTCGTCCGACGCGGAGCGGGCACCATGCCACCCATGAAAACGCACAAACTGCACACCGCGGCCTCCGCGGCCTCCGCAGTCTTAGTGGCGGCCGTGCCGATTGCCACATGGGGTCTGATCGGGCGGCAGGACGCAGCCGGCTACTCGCCGTCCGAGCTCGACCATGCGGTCGAACCACTGCCCCTCTCAGCGGGCCCGGAGACTTCTCTCGGTGTCATTTCCCTGGTGCTGACGGTCGTGACCGCGGCACTGCTGGCGTACGCCTCGCGCAAGGGAGCCTTCGACCGCGGCCGGTGGATGGTGCTTCTGCCTCTGCTCGTGGCCGGGCTGATCGTCGGCGCGGGTTGGCGGGTGCTCACCGCCGGGGTGATCGGCGCGAACATCGGCGCGGGGCTCGTCATCTGGGTCGGCGGGCCAGTGACGGCCGCGCTCCTGTTCTGGGCGCTGTTCGTCGGCCTGAAGCGCCACCGCGGAGGCGAGGGCGGGAACGGCCGGGTACGTCAGTCCACGGCCTGAGTCGGCTGCGCTCAGCCGACGCAGTGGGGCTGGAAGCCGGGGTCGGCCGGGCCCTGCCGGTCCAGGGCGTGCTTCACCCACTGGGCGACGACCGGGTCCTTGGTGGCCTGGTCGTGCTCGGTCGTGTCGAGCGGGCACTTGTCCTGTAGGAGGACGTTGGTGACACCGCCTGCCGGACCGCTCAGGAACGAGCTGGTGTAGGGGAGCACGACCTCGTCGTATCTGGTGGCGAGCTGGGTGTAGTCGGGACCTGCCGGCGCCTCGGGGTCGGCGTTGAGCTTCGTGAGCAGATCGGAGCCGGTGGTCTGGTCCACACAGGCCGGACAGACGGTGGCTCCGGCGACGAGGGCCAACGGGTTCGAGGTGCCGTGGTTGGACGGCACGATGCCCACGAGGTCGTCGACCTTGTTCGCACCGCCGAGGAACTTGATGTAGTAGCGCGGCATCATCCCGCCCTGGCTGTGGCCGACAAGGTCGACCTTCTTCGCGCCGGTGGATCCGAGTACGGCGTTCACGAAGTCACGCAGCTCGGACGCCGAGTCGGGGATGGGGTCGGTGGCGGCATGCCCGTAATTGAAGGCGAACACGCAGTAGCCGGCATTCGCCAGGTTCGGCGAGAGCGTGGCCCAGTTCTCGGCCATGGTCTTGAACGTGCCGTTGACCAGGACGACCGGCTCCGGGTGTGCCGAGCTGGGCTTGCACGACCAGTCGTTGGCGCCCGCCGGGGGGATGTCGGTGACGGCGGCATGGGCGGTGGCGGTCAAGCCCATGAAGCCGAGAGCCACCGCCGCCGTAGCAGCGGTCACAAAGCGGAGGCGGGAGCGCAGACGCATGGTGGGACCTTTCTCGGACGGGGCCACTTCCCGAACTGCGGTCGACAATGTCGAACCGTAAGCGGAATAGTTACTTCCGAGTCAGGAACCGTCAAGACTTCCGTCGCCAGCCCGATGTCACATCCGCGCCCCCTTGCGATGACGGACCGCGTCATGCTGGGCAGGGGTCGCCGACGGAACGATCAAGGCGAGGAATGAGGCGAGCGACGGGAGAGCGATGGGGAGAGTGATGGGGAAATGCCCTGAATGTCAGTGTGTGACGGCAGACCGACCGGGAGGGCCGTGGTGTCGTACGTGACCCGCGGGTCAGCCGCCTCCGTTGGATACGGCCCTCGCCAGTCGGGCGAGGGAAGCGGCCTCGCGGCTGTCCTCCTCGGCGCTGAACACGTGCACGACCAGGCCCATCTCGCCCGGCACGGCCGGTACGTGCAGCGTCTCGTAGTCGAGGGTCAGCAGTCCGACCTCCGGGTGCCGTAGCCGCTTGCGTCCAGCGGCGCACATCACGACCTCGCCGGTGGCCCAGATCCGCCGGAACTCGGTGCTGTGGGCGGACAGTTCGGTGATCAGCGCGGTCAGCGCCGCGTCGCCGGGGTAGCGTCCCGCGGATACCCGCAGCTGCCCCACCGCCTCCCTTGCGCGGTCCTCCCACTCGGGGTGGAGGTTCCGGGCCGCGGGGTCGAGGAAGAGGTAGCGGGCGTTGTTCCGGTCGCGGCGGCCGGGGGCGGACAGGCCGCCGATCAATTCGGCGCCCAGGCTGTTCCAGGCCACGACGTCGAGACACTGGTTCGTCACGAAGGCCGGAAAGTGGGCCATACCGTCCAGGAGCCGCTGCAGCAGGGGGCTGACCCGGGCGCTGGGGGCGGGGTCGCGCCGCGCCCCGGCCAGGGTGGCGAGGTGCCTGCGCTCGGCCGTGTCGAGGCCCAGCGCCCCGGCGAGCGCGTCGAGCACCTCAGGGGACGGCTGGGTGGCCCGGCCCTGTTCGAGGCGCACGTAGTAGTCCACGCTGATCCCGGCGAGCTGGGCCAGCTCCTCGCGCCGCAGCCCGTGCACCCTCCGGCGACGGCCGCCGACGAGGCCGACCTGCTCCGGCGCCACGCGCCCCCGGCGGGCGCGCAGAAAGCCGCCGAGCGCCGTGCGGGTATCGCCGATCCCGTCGATGCGTTCGGTTCCCTCGCCGTTCGGGGTGGCGTCTTCGCTGCGGCTGTCCATGCCGTCTGTGCGCTCGATGTGGTGCGGGCCGTTCATACGCCCAAGTATGCGTGGCCCTCGCAGTACCAGGATCGCCGTTCCGCCGTTGACCAGGGTGCTGGCTACCCGGTCCCGCCCGGGAGAACGTAAGGGCATGACCGAAGCAACACCGCAGCAGCGCAAGAAGATCCTCGTCGTCAGCGCCCACCCGGAACCCCGTTCGCTCAACGCCGCGCTGACCGCCTTCGCGGTCGAGCACCTGCGAGCGGCAGGCCACGAAGTACGGGTGTCCGACCTCTACTCGATGAAGTGGAAGGCGGCGGTGGACGTCGACGACTTCCCCGACCACAGCGCGGACCACCGGCTGGATGTGCTGGCCGCCCATGAGCAGGCCACGCTGGCAGGTCGGCTGTCGCCCGACATCGCGGCCGAACAGGAGAAGGTGCGCTGGTCGGACGCGGTGATCCTGCAGTTCCCAATGTGGTGGTTCTCCGTGCCCGCGATACTCAAGGGCTGGATCGACCGGGTGTTCACCAACGGGTTCGCACACGGCCCGGCGGTCCCGCCGCCCTACAGCGAAGGCGCGCTGGGAGGACGGCGGGCGCTGGTGTCGGTGACGATCGGCGCCCGCGAGTCGGCATTCTCCGACCGGGGCATCCATGGCCGGCTGTCGGACGTCCTCCACCCGGTGCAGCACGGCCTGTTCTGGTTCACGGGCATGACGCCGCTCGATCCGTTCGCCGTGTACGGCACCGTCGACCTGCCGGAGGAACGGTTCGAGGCGGCCAAGCGGGACTACGGCAGACGGCTCGACGGGCTCTTCACCGACGAGCCGGTCCCGTTCCGGTCACTCGTCGGCGGCGACTACGACCGCGAGATGCGGCTGCTACCGGACGTGGAGGTGCCGGGGACGAGCGGGCTCGCCCTCCACGTCCGCCCATCTGCCTGAGGCCCGGGGTCACCGACGAATGGCCGGTGGCCGCCTTCCGGCCTCGTTGGCCCAGACACGGCGTGCCTGGGCCAACTAGGCCGAGAGCACCGTGCATACCGCCCGGCGCACGGCGCCCGCCCCGCGGAAATTGCGCTGGACAGACCCCGTCTCCCTGGCCGATAGTGCGCCGCATGGCCTCTGTTGTGCGACACCTCACCATCGACTGCTCCGACGCCTACCGCTTGGGGCAGTTCTGGGCCGCGGTCCTGGGCGGCTCCCTCGCTGACGACGACTTCCCCGGCGACCCCGAAGCGGTGGTCACGGCACCCGGCTCGAACCTCCTGTTCATCACGGTCCCGGAAGCCAAGGCCGTGAAGAACCGGTTGCATGTCGATCTGCAGCCGCAAGACCGCTCGCGCGATGAGGAAGTGGAGCGGATCCTCGCCCTGGGCGCGACCGTGGTCGGCGATCACCGCAATCCGGACGGGACGGGTTGGGTGACCATGGCCGATCCCGAGGGCAATGAGTTCTGTGTGGAACGCAGCGCGGCCGAGCGGGCACGGGCGCAGTGAGCCGCGAGGGGTGAATCGAGCCTCAGGTCCCGACCAGGCTTGATGCCTCTGACAATCCAGGTAACAGCCCAGGTCGCTATCGACGGCGGCGGCCCGCGCGCTGGTCAGCCGGCCGGCACCACGTTGGTCGCCGCCACCGCGGGGCGCAGGGCCCGGGCGATCCTGAGGCCGTCACCGACGAGCCAGAAGTGGACGAAGAACAGGCGGGGTTTGTCCGTCAAACCGTGGTTGTGCAGCTCTACCAGCTCGGCCCCGGCATGCCGCAGGGCCGCCAGAACGTCTTGGACCTCCTTGGCGATCATGGCGCAGTCCCCGCTGATCGCGGCGTAACCACCGCCCAGCGGCTGGAAGTTGAACGCGGTGGTCGATCCCAACCCCGGAGGCAGTACCCGGTGACCGTCGCTGATGGTCTCACGGCGGACGAAGACGGACTTGTAGATGCCGTCGTCGATGGTGCCCTTCACGCCCAGCGTGGCGTCGATGGCGGCGGTGTCCAGGTCGAGGGGCTGCGGCGGGACCGACGCCAGCGGGGGCGGCGTGCCGGTGCGGTCGAGCGCCGCCCGAAGGCCGCGGGCCAGGGTCACGGGGTGGTGGCCATGCGCGTGGACGTGCACCCACCAGATGTCGGGACTCTGGGAGAGCAAGTGCTTGTGGATCGCGGTCAGCCCGATCTCGTGCTCGGACAACGCATCGATGAAGGGCTGCAGTTCGGACTCGGCGACCACCAGGTCGCCCATCATCATCGTGCTCTTGTCGGCGTAGCGGACGAAGGACACATGCGAGCCGAGGGCCAGCGCTGGTTTGACGACGACGCCGCGGGTGCGGACGAGGAGGTCCTGGCGCGGGAAGGCCGTGTGGTACATCATGTTGCGCTTCATATCGCCCGGTCGGCCCAGCACGTTGGCCACGGCTTCCCAGCCCGATAGGGCAGTGGTGACCGGTTTGACCAACCTGCCGTTCTTACCCCCGGCCGTCCCTGCTGCCATGGACCGAGCGGGGGCCGACGCGCCGGCCAGCATCGGAACCAGGGCGGCCGCGGCCAGCACGCGCCGCCGCGGCGCACCCGCGTGCGGGTAGTCGTCCTGCTGTCGAGATCCAGCCATCACGTGAGCACCTCCATGACGAGATGGAAGCACGGCGGACCGGCATCAAGGCCGTCACCCGCATCGCTTGAGGCCACATGGGCTAAGCAATCAGCCCCCGGTCCCGGGGCGGGTGGTACGCCCTCCGGGGGCGGGCGGCACGCCCTCCGGGAGCGGGTGGCACGCCGTCCGGGGGCGGGCGGCACGCGGTGGGCGCACGCTCGCCGCGCCGTGCCACGGTGCGGAGCGACGCGGCGCGGTCGAAGCCCTGGCGGGACCGGGACTGGGACCGGGACCGGGACCGGGTCGCGGCGCGACGCGGGACCCACCCGCCCCTCGCTCATGGTCGCGTGGTCGAGCGAAGGCGGTGCCGTACCACACGCTGGGCGAGCGGACCGAGCTCGTCGAGGGCGGCGGCCAGTACGGCGAGCTGTTCGAGCGCATCGAGGGCAAGCGTCGCACCGCGTTCGTCGACGCCCTCATAGAGTTCGAGACCGACGAACGAGCCCGCGACGGCGCGGGCGAGTCCCGGGATGTCCGTGAACTCGGCGATCGGCGAGCCCTCCAGGACCCTGGCCAGGACCTTCTCGATCTCGTCGATCCACAGCTGCAGACCGGCGGCGGTGGCGGGTGCGAGACTCGGCTGGGTCTGGGCGGCTGCCAGCAACTGTCCGAGGAAGGCGACCTGGCCGGCCGCCCGCTCCCCGATGTGCATCTCGCGGCCGAAGGCGAGCAGCTCCGCGAGGCTGCCGATCTTCGCGAGCCGGGCTCGGTAGCGCGCGACGCGCTGCTCGGCGCCGTGGCGGCAGGCGGCGGCGAGCAGTTCGTCGACCGAGCCGAAGTGATAGAAGACCAGGGCCTGGTTGACGCCGGCCGCCGCCGCGATGGAGCGCGCGGAGGTCTTGGCGATGCCCTGTTCGGCGAGGGTGCGAAGCGCGCCCTCCAGAAGCTTCTCCTTGGTGCCCGGGGCCTTGGTATCCGGGGCCTTGGTGCCCGGCGACTGGGTGCCCGGGGCCTTGGCGCCCGGGGCTTTGGTGTCCCCTGCCTTGGCGGTACCTGCCTCGGCGGTACCTGCCCCGACATCCCGGGTCCGGGTTTCCCGGTTCATGCCCGCGCCTCCTCGCGTACGGGACGCAGCCCGGCGCGCACTCCGCACGCGTCCACGTCGGTGTACTCGGCGGTGAACGACCCCTCGTAGCCGAACAGCGGGCCGAAGTAGCGGTTGGCCACCCGCACCCGGATGCGGAAGCGGCCGGTGGAGTCGTCAAAGGACTCCCGTACCTCCGCTTCGCCGCCGATCAGCGCCGGCACGCGCAGGTCCAACGGCCCTTCGCGGAAGCGGTGTTCACCGGAGCGGATGAGGAGCGAACCGTCCGACTCGGCCGTGGGGTGCAGGTCGGTGGCCAGGTGCTGGTGGGTGCCGAGGTAGTCCAGGACGCAGTCGCGCTCGGGGCTGTGGACCATGGTGGCGTCGAAGCGGCGTGGCCCACCGGGCAGTGCGAACGTGCGGACGAACGTGACGGTCTCGCGGCCGTGGGAGTCGACGTAGGGGACGTTCTCGATGGTGAAGGGAACGTCGGTGCCGGTGCGCGGGACGAGGATGTTGCGGCTGGCGCCGAGGGCGAGAAACGGCTTGACGAAGGCGGGGCCGTGCCAGATCCGGTCCATCACACCACGGCCGGTGCATGCCTCGCCGCTTTCGAGTCCTACGGAGAAGCGCCGCCGTAGTTGCGGGTGGAGCCGGTGGAAGGCGCGGTCGCCCATGACGCGTTGGAAGATCGAGGTCATGCGTGCTCCAAGGTGGTGAGGAGGCCGGGCGCTGCGGTACGCGCGGGTGGGGTGCGTCGGCAGCGGCGGGCGGCCGGGGTCCGGGACGAGGGCGGCGCGAGGAGCGCGACGACGGCGAGCGCGAGCGTGAGGTACGCGGCGGCGCTCATCGCCGGCAGGTAGGAGGGCTGGACCGCCCACATCATCACCGTGCAGACGACGGCCGTTGCCACGGCCAGGGCGCGGGCCGTCAGCTCGGCGACCGCATACCCGAGGGAACGGGCCGGGCTGATGCCGCGTTCGCACCACAGCCGCAACCGGTCGAAGGACCAGGCGGTCGCCCAGCCCATCAGCGGCCGGAACACGATCCGGTCGGCGGTGGCACCGAAGCGGCCCCAACGCGGCCGGTAGTCATAGCCGGTGAGGAACCGCACGCCGTCGGTGGTGGGCACATACCTCCAGTAGCCACTGCCCTCGGCGAGGAGCGAGAGGCGCTGGGGCGAGGCGAATCGGAGGGCCGAGACACGCTCACCGCCGCTCCGGTGCCGCTCCCCCGCCGATATGCCGGTGCCGGCGACGGTGAGGAAGGGCAGCACCCGAGTCGCGTACCGGAAGCGCTGGGGCTCCCCGGGGGCACGCGGCAGGTAGTCGATCTCCGTGAAGCGCAGATCCCAGCGTTGGTGATGAGCGGGGACCTGGGTGTGCTCCCAGATCGTCTCCATGTCGGCGCGGATATGCGTCTCCACGTAGAGCTTCATGAACGCCCCCTGCTCATCGGCCCGCTCCTGGCACACCGCCGTTTGAGCGGTTGCTCAAGGTGAAGTTAGCAGGCGTTTGAGCGATCGCTCAATGCGGGGTGACGGGGCATCATGCATCGATCGAAGGGACGGCCTTTCGGACCGGAGCCTGATCCGCGGACGCGGCGGCCTCGATGCGACTTGATCCCCTTCGCAGTACGGCCCGCTGCTTGCCGACTGGTTGCGCCAGTGGGCGCCGGATCGCACCGTCGAGGCACTTCTTGAGAACTTCCCGAGCTGACCGATGGGTGGTTCACGCGGTTCGTCAGGACGGGATGGTGGGCCATGCCATCCCGTCCGGACGCGATCCGGTGCGTGCCACCTGTCGTCCGGGCGCATGGCGGCCGGCCGTACCGTGTGTGTCGTTCCGTGACTTGCCGTGTCGTGTCGTGTCGTCAGGATTCTTCGGACGTCGGCGTCTTGAGGTACTGCGCCAGGACGGCGACGATGCGGGCCTCCGTGGTGGCCTTGTCGATGCCGGCGTCGGCGAGCAGGCCCGTGCCGTTCTCGTGTTCCAGGAGCGCCAGCAGGATGTGCTCGGTCCCGATGTAGTTGTGGCCCAGGCGCAGGGCCTCGCGGAAGGTGAGTTCGAGTGCCTTCTTCGCGTCGACGTCGAAGGGAATGAGGGCGGGCATGCTCTCCGCGGCCTCGGGCAGCGCCGCCGTCGCCGCCTGCCGGACGGTGTCGAGATCGACGCCCTGGGCACGGATCACGTTCGCCGCGAGCGCCTCGGGCTCGGTGAGCAGCCCGAGGACGAGGTGCACGGTGCCGATCTCGTTGTTCCCCGCCGCGTGGGCGGCGTTCTGTGCGGCCACCACGACGCTCCTGGCGCGGGGCGTGTAGCGACCGAAGCCCTGGTTGGGGTCGAGGTCGGTCTCGCCGGGAGCCTTGGGCACGAAGCGCTTCTGTGCGGCCTGGCGGGTGACGCCCATGCTCTTGCCGATGTCCGTCCAGCTGGCGCCGGAGCGCCGGGCCTGGTCCACGAAGTGGCCGATCAGGTGGTCGGCGACATCGCCGAGGTGATCGGCGGCGATCACGGCATCGGTCAGCTGGTCGAGGGCGTCCGTGTGGACCTTCTTGATGGCTTCGATCAGGTCGTCGAGACGGACGGGAACGGAGGTCTGGGTTGGTTTCTCCATGTGACAACCGTAGGTTGACACCCAGGGGGTGTCAACCCGAGGTTGACATTGAATTGTGGGGCCCGGACGGCCGTCAGCGACGGGGCTCAGCCACCGGGCTCCTCGGCCAGCCAGGCCGCGATGGCCTGGGCGATGGGCTGATCGGTGTCGACCTGGACAAACCCGAACTGGCCGCCCTGGTTGCATTCGAGGAACCACCACACCCCGTCGCAGTCCACGGCGAAGTCGAAGGCTCCGTAAGCGAGTTGGGCGACGTCCATATAGGAGTCCACCGACCGGCGAACGGCGTCCGGCACCTCGGCGGCCTTCCAGGAACCCTGCTCCGCGAAGCGGCTGTCGACCTCGTCGGCGTCGGCTTCCTTGCGGGCGGCGAAGATGCGCCCGCCGACCCAGGTGAGCCGGATATCGGCGCGCTTGCGGATGTGCTGCTGAAACAGCGTCGGTCCGGCCTCGACCGCGGAGAAGTCCGCATCGGGGCTGACGCGGGTGGTGGGCAACACCATCGGAGGGTCGCCGGGATGCCGACCCGAAACCGACTTCACCACCAGGTCCTGATGCTTCGCCGCGAACTGGCGCGCGACCACCGGGAACGAAGTGATCAACGTCGCGGGAACACTGAATCCGCTCCGCTGGGCGATATGCAGCTGCCACGGCTTGTAGCGCGCCTGCCCGGCCGCGACGGGATGGTTCATCCAACGCGCCGGGGTGCAGAAGAGCATGCCGTACAGCGCCTGCTCGGACTCGGCGGACAGCCACGCGGACTGCTCCACGGCGCGGGCGCCCGGAGCGCCGGGCCGGCGGACCCACACGGACCGCAGGCTGCTCAAGCTCACCATGCGCTCATCCGTCTTCAGATACCCGCGGAAGTCGCCGCCGGCGTAGTCCGCCGACAGGGCGACCCTCCCCGGCAGATCGGCGGGGTCGAGGCGGACCAGTGGAACACCGAGGTCGTACAGGGCCGCGACCACCATGTCCGCCGTCAAGTCCTCCTCACAGGTAAGAACAAGAACAGTCATGGACGTTCAATCATCGAAGTGCGTCTTGGAACCAGCGGTGGAGGCGGTGGTTCCCGTCGCCAGCAGCACCGCCCGATTGCGGGCGGCCGGACGCCCGTCAGGAAGGACGTTGAGCTGCCGCGCAGCGTCATAGACGTACGGAGCGGCAACCACCGACCTCACCACCGGACGGGCGTAACCCAAAGCAAACGGACGCATACCTTCTCCTTATAAAGCCCACTCCCCACCCCGCGGCAGAAGCAGAGACAGGGAAGCCTCACCAGACAACTCTGCACAGATGACGCGATCATGCGGTCAAACAGTTGCCTGTTTCGATCGAATCCGAAGAACCGCTTGACGCAACAACCCGCAGAACGTAGATGCCACAGGACGGGCATCACCGGACCGACTCCCTCCGCACAGCGTCCTTCTGATCGGCGCGACAGCGGGGCCCCCGTCGCACCTCAGCCCTCTCCCCGACCGACCGGCCGTTCCGCCCAGAACCGGAGCGAAGGCTCATGAACGCGCGCCACCCTCACGCGCCCATCCACCAACTCCCCTCCCACACAAGGAACTTGGCATTGACGGTGCAATAGCCCGATTGACAGGGTGACCGGAACTGACCAATTGCGACAGGGGGAAGCGTGGGACACCGTGAAAACGACGCATTAACAGGCACCGGGAGCGGTCACCCGATGAGTCGGGCGAGGTTTCTGAGCACTACTGCGGGGGTGGTGACCCCGTACCCCACCCCCACCGACAAGCACCGCGCCCGGCACGCGGCCCGGTCCGCACCGGTCCGCACCAGGGCCGCCGCCGTGGCCGCTCCTGCACGGTTCCGCCCCCTGTGCACCGTCCCACCCCACTGCGTCACTTACGCCCCGTCATCAGGAGAGATGACGTAAGATCGCCAACCAATACGCACGACTTCGAACAACTGTCGCAGTCACCGCACACTCGGAGAATCCCTCCGTACCAGACCAAGGTGACCGCACAGGGGGGAAGGAAACTCGATGAAGTCATCACGTCTCGGGCGTCGTCTGGCCGGAACCGCGGCAGCCACCGTCCTGGTCGGCGCCGGTGTGCTGGCCGCCGCGCCGTCCGCCGTCGCCAAGGCCAATCTCCTGACCATCAACAAGGTCTCGCTCCAGGAGTCGGGCCTCCGGGCGAACGTCACGTACTCCTGCGACCCCGGCATGAACCACCAGTTGGTCGCCAACGCCACCAAGGTCAACCCGGCCGGCCACGACGAGTCGATCGCCGCCGGCACCATCAAGAGCGCCAAGCTCACCTGCGACTACAACAGCCACGCGGCGCAGGTCTCGCTGCGCCCGGCGGTCGGTTCGCACTTCGCCAAGGGCGACAAGGTGAAGGTCGCGGTCTTCTACTTCGACGAGGACGGCTTCAGCTACGCGCACCAGGAGAAGGTCACCGTCCTCTAGGCGCCCACCCCTCCATGCTCTTCCGCCCGGCAGACGACATTCCGTCACACGTCGTCGTCTGCCCGGCGGGAGACGTGCGTGCCATCCCTCGCCGGCTGCCGGGCGGGCGGGGGAAGCGGTGGACGGACTCCTACTTCCGGCCGGCGATGGTGATGATTTCCCGGCTTGTACGGGTGAGGGGCGCGCCGTCCCAGTCGCCGTACTGGGCCTCGATCTCGAAGCCCGCACCGCTCCACCGGGCGGTGGCCGCGGTTCCCTCGATCCACTCGATCGACCCGCTGTCGGCTCTGCGCCGGGCCCGGCGGAGCGCGGCGCGATCCGGGTCCAGGCCGACGAGGCGCCCGGAGTGCCCCTTCTCGCGCGCTCGGTGCAGCATGGCGCCGGTGCCGCAGCCGACGTCCAGCACCTCGTCCGCGGCCATGACCAGGTCCTCGTAGAAGCCGTCGCCGGGCCGGACGGAAGAGTTCCACGGGTTCAGCACGTCATAGAGGGCAGCCGCGTCGGCATCTGAGAACACCCCGACAGTATTCATCGTCGGCATTCATCAGCCGTATGCCTTTGATGTGTGCGGGTTCGTCTACGCGGAAAGGGCGGAGAGGAATTCTCCGAGAGCCTCGTTGAAGGCGTCGGGGCGTTCCATGTTGGGGTAGTGGGCGGCGCCTTCGATGGTTTCCGTACGGCCGTTGGCGACGATGTCCACGAGTCGTTCCGCCATGCCGATGAGATCGTCCGAATCGATACTGCCGTTGAGGGCGAGCACGGGGACGGTGATCTTCGCGGCCCGGGTCCAGGTGTCCGGCACGGGCACCAGATGAACCGGTTCGGTGCTGGTGTGCTTGGCGACGGTCCGGTTGAGCATCTGCCGCAGCCGCCGGACGACATGGGGTGCGACGTCGTCGAGGGAGCGATGCGGGCCGGCCGCGCCCCGCATCCATGCGTGGGTCCATGCCTCGGCGTCGGCATCGGCCAGCGCGCGGGCCTGCTCGGCCAGCATCTCCTTGAGCCAGGGGTCCTGGAACTCGGGTTCGTTGGTCCCCGCACCGCTGACAACCAGCGCGCTTACCAGGTCGGGGTGTTCCAGCGCGGTGTCGACGGCTGTGCCCGCGCCCATCGACAGCCCCACCAGGACCGCCGGGCCGATGTCGAGATGGCGCAGGAGCGCCGCCAGGTCATCGCACTGCCGGAACGGCCCGCTCGCGTTGGTGGATCCGCCGTGGCCGCGGGCGTCCGGCGCGATCACGCGGTAGTCCGACGCGAATGCCGACACCTGGTCGTCCCACATGCCATGGTCCAGAAAGCCGCCGTGCAGGAGTACCAGCGGTCGGCCGGTGCCGATGTCGCGGTACGCGAGTCGGCCGTCCGCAAGCTCGAATGAGTACACGCCAGGAGCCTCAGTCATGACAACCAAGGTGTCATCAGTAGGAGAATTTGGCAACTGAGGTGTCATTATGGAGCGGTGAACCCTGAGCCGCTCGAACCTGATGACCTCGCCCTCCGGCTCACGGAGGTGTTCGATCTGGTGGGCCCGCTGTACAGACGGGTCCAGCGCAAGGTCGAGCAGTCCGCGCCCGTCGAGGGCCTCTCCGTCGGCGTGCGCGCGGTCCTCGATCTGCTGCGCGCACACGGGCCCATGACCGTCCCGCAAATGGGCCGGGCGCAGGCGCTGAGCCGGCAGTTCGTGCAGCGGATGGTCAACGAGGCCGCGGCCCGGCAACTCGTCGAGAGCCTCCCCAACCCCGCTCACCAGCGGTCTTCGTTGATCCGGCTGACCGACGACGGCGCAGCGGCCATCACCGCCGCTGTCAGTCGTGAGCGTGCCCTACTGCGGCAGGTCGGCGGCGAGCTGACCGACACCGATGTCGACACCTGCGTGCGGGTGCTCACCGAGATGCTCAGGCTCTTCGACGATGTCGATGTGAACTGATCTGCCCGCGCCGCACGGACGGCTGCGCGGGCCCGGCCAGGACCCATCGGACAGGCCCTAGCCCCGAGGGCTTGCGTGCAAGACGGCGAACAGTCCCTGGGCTCGCGTGCCGTCCGGAAGGTCCCAGGCGCCGGCGACATGACCGGTCGCGCCCTGCGGGGGAAGGGGCGAGCCGTCCGGGGCGGGCCGAAGTACCCGGTGTACGTGGAGGGTCGCGCCGTGCGGCGTGGTCAGCTCGGTGCCCTCGTCGCTGTCGGTGGTCGCTGTGGCCGAGCCCGCGGAGATACCGTCCCCGCCGGTGTAGGAACGGGTGACGTCCAGGTCAGGGGTGTCGGTGGCGCTCTGGGCCTGCGCCTGGACCCGCCCCTCTATCAGGGCCAGCAACTCGGTGTTCAGCACCTGGTCGTGGAAGCCGTCGTAGACCCAGCGCCGCCCCAGCACTCCGTGCTCCATCGTGCCGACGAGGGCGTGCTCGGCCCCGTCGAGCGGGGCACCGCGATAGGTCATCGGCACGAGGTAGGTGGTCGGTTCGGCTCCAGCGGTGTCGGTGACCACCATGAACTCGATGCCGACCTCGCCTTCCGGTTCGTCCAGCCGGAAGCCGCCGGCCTTGGCCAACTGCGGTTCCCCCGCGCCGCCGCGGTACCACGGGCGGGTGGGCAGCCAGGAGGCGAGCAGCTCCAGCTTGGTCGGCGTGATGGTGGTGCGGTGGATGACGGCCATGCCGGAGCTTCTCTTTCGTCGGGTGGATACGAGCACCGACAGCTTTTCATCCGCGCGGCGCCGGTAGGGCGGTTCTGCGGAGAACAAGATCCGTTGACCGGGTCCGGACAGGCCCTGGTCGGGTTGCGACTGGTCGCAGGCCGGGGAGCCGGGCCATACCAGCCGAGTCACCCCACCGAGTCACCCCAGCACCACCTCGGAGCCGATCGACCGCTCCCGGGCCGCGGCGACGACGAGGGCCGCCGCCGCGGCGTCCTGGGCCGCCACGCCGACGGACTTGTAGAGGGTGATCTGGTCGCGCGAGGAGCGGCCCGGTTTGCTGCCGTCGAGGAGTTCGCCGAGTTCGGCGTGTACATGCGCCTCGGTGATGACGCCGTCGCGGATCGGGTTCAGCAGATCGCTGCTGCCGGCGGGGAAGGGCGCCAGGGCCGCCTGTCGCGTTTCCACGCACACCAGGGCCTCGGCGATCGTGGCGTCGTCGATCTCACGGCCGGCCGGGTTGAAGCCCACCGAGGTCACATGGACGCCCGGGGTCAGCCAGGTGCGGCGGATCACGGGGTCGGTGGCGTGGGTGGTCGCGGCGGCGATGTCCGCGCCGTCGAGGGCCTGCGCGTAGGTGGGTGCCGCCTCGACCGGGAGTCCCAGTGCGGCGGTGAGTTCCTCGGCGAGGGCGGCCGCCTTGGTCTCGTCGCGGCCCGCTACGCGGATGTGCCGAATCGGGCGGACCCTGCACAGGGCCTCGGCATGGGACCGGGCCTGGGCGCCGGTCCCCAGGACCGCCAGCACCGAGGCGTCCTCGCGGGCGAGCAGCCGCGCCGAGAGGGCGGAGCAGGCGGCGGTCCGTGCCGCGGTGATGGCCGTACCGTCCAGCAGCGCCACGGGCTCGCCGGTGTCCGGGTCGAAGACGACGATCAGCGCCTGATGGGTCGGCAGGGGTGTGCCGGCGTTGCGGGGGAAGACGGAGACCAGCTTGCTCATGAGCGCCCCGGCCGACGGGACGCGCCCCGGCATGGCCGCGAGGAAGCCGTCCCGTTCGGGCACCAGCGCGGCGACGCGGTCCGGTGAGGAGGCGCGGCCGGCGCTGAGGTCCGTCATCGCCGACGCCAGGCCGTCGATCAGCGTGTCCACGTCCAGCAGCGCCTCGACCTGCGAGCGACCGAGAACCAGCATCCGTCTCAACCTCCTGATGGCAGCCGTACGGCCGGCGGGTCGCCTGGCCGCGGAGTCGACCGTAGCCCCGTACGGATCACCGGGGCGCGGCGGCACCGGTGGAACGCGGGTGGGCCGCCAGACTGGCTCTGCGAGCCGCCGTTGAGGGAGGCGGCTCCTGTGACGGAAGGGACCCAGACCATGACCACGGATGCCCACCCCGGCCCACTGCGCCTGTTCGTCCTCGGTGCTGCGCTGCGGGCCGAATCGACCAACGCCCGTCTGGCGTCCCTCATCGCGGGGATACTGACCGCTGCCGGTGCCACCGTGGACCTCGCCGCGATGCGGGATTTCGACATGCCGCTGTACGACGGCGACCTGGAGACGGCGCACGGGCTGCCGGACGGCGCTCTGGCGCTGCGTGACCGGCTGGAGTGGTGCGACGCCTTCGTGCTCGCCTCCCCCGAGTACAACGCCTCCGTGCCGGGCGTGGTGAAGAACGCGATCGACTGGGTTTCGCGGGTGCGGCCGCAGCCGTTCAAGACCAAGCATGCGCTGCTCGTCTCCGCCTCCCCGTCCCTGATCGGGGGCAACCGGGGGCTGTGGGCCCTGCGGGTGCCGCTGGAGCACCTCGGTACCCGGGTCTACCCCGACATGTTCAGCCTTGCCGGGGCCCACAACGGATTCACCGAGGACGGGCAGTTGGCCGACGCCGGGTTGCAGCAGCGCCTCGGCGAGACGGTGACGGCCTTTCTCCATCTCGTCGAGGCCGATGCGCGCTATGTCTGCCTGCAGCGCCGGTGGTACGAGTTCCTGGGCGATCGCACGGAGGCGCCGGTGACACAGCGGGCGGAGGACTGAGGGGCTCGGTCTCGCCGTCGCCGACCGGCCTTCGGGTGTGCACCCGGTCGGCGGCGTTCGGGACGCAGGGAGGGAAGCGGGCGTTCATGGTGATCTTATGACCACTACACGGATGAATCGCTCGCAAAGGACCGTTTCGCGGGCGCTTGCACTCACCGCCGCCCTGGGTATCGCCGTGGCGACAGGGACGGCGTCGGCGGCGGCCGCGATCCCCGACCCGGACGCCGCCACCGGGCACACGTCCACTCGGCCCCATCAGCCCAAGCCTGCTGACGGTCCGTCGCACGACGGCGGTGACTCGCACGAGGGCGGTGAGTCGTCGCACGACGGCGGTGAGTCGTCGCACGAGGGCGGTGACTCGCATGAGGGCGGTGACTCGCATGAGGGTGGTGAGTCGCACAGGGGCGGTGAGTCGTACGGGGGCGGTGAGCAGCGGAGCCCGTTCGGCGGTAATCACGAAGACGAGTGCACTCTCATCATCACCTGCATCCTGTGACGGATGATCCGTGCGCGGCCCGGTGCTCGGCTGCGGGCTGACTCTCGGTCAGGCCGCGGCCGAGCGGCTTTCCTCAGCCTCCGACGCGGAGGTAGTGGCCCCAGTGCGGCCGTAGACGCGCTGGGCGGCGCGGATCATCTCCTTGTCGGGAGTGAGGTGTTCGGTGCGGCCGAGGCCCCGGATGAGGAGGAAGGTGGCCGACCAGGGGCCGATGCCGGTCAGGCTCAGGAGCTGGTCGCGGACCTCGTCGTAGCGGCTGTTCCGGGCGGACCAGGTGCAGGCGGCGGCGGTCGCGGAGGAGCCGGTCCGCCGTCGCCCGGGGCAGGGGCTGGCGGAGGTCTGGGCGGCGTTGCGGGACGGGGTGGAGCGGGTCCCGGACGAGGTGCGGGTGCGCTGCCGGGTGCGGAGCGAGCGGCTGGACATGTTTCTGCGGATCCAGTCGGCGCATCTGTCCGGGCCGCCGGTGGACCGGGGCGACGGGTGGGCGGAGGTGGAGCTGGCCTTCCAGGCCGTGCGGGCGGCGCGTGCGCTGCTGGTCTTCGGCGCGGACGTGGAGGTGCTGACGCCCGCCTCGGCGCGCGAGGAGCTGACCGTCGCGGCGGCGGAGGTGACGCGGTTGTACGGGCGGGGGTGAGGGCGGCGGCCGGGGGTGGGACCGTGGCGGCTGCCCTGCGGGCGGCCGAGGGCCCTGATCTCCTCCCGGCTGACCGTGGAGAGCATCGAGCGGATCGTGGCGCTTGTGGCCGGCGCCAACCAGGACGACGCCGGACCCGCAGGTGGCGGTACGGAGGGCGAGGACGCGCCACCGGTACTGGCGAAGGCCAAGGAAGCGCCGGGCAACGTGAGCCTGGAGACGATGCTCACCGAGGTCGACAAGCTGCTGACGGTGCGGGCGATCGGGCTGCCGCCGGATCTGTTCATCGACGTCGCGCCGAAGGTGGTGGCCGACTGGCGGGCGCGGGCCGCGGTGGAGTCGCCTTCCCACCTGCGGACGCACCCGGTGCCGCTGCGGGTGACCTTGCTGGCCGCGCTGCTGCACGAGCGGGAGCGGGAAATCACCGACACGCTGGTGGAGCTGCTGATCTCCACGGTGCACCGGATCGGGGCGCGGGCGGAGAAGAAGGTCACCGAGCAGCTCATCAACGCGTTCAAGAAGGTGTCGGGCAAGGAGAACATCCTCTTCAAACTCGCCGAGGCGTCGCTGGGCACCCCGGAGGGGACGGTCCGCCAGGCCGTGTACCCGCCGCCCGCGCCCGCGGCGCCCGACTCGGCCGCCCGCCGGCGATGACCGAGGAGCAGGTACGTCACGCCCGCGACCTGCTCGCCCGCCCGGAGAACACCGTCACCTCGATCGCCAAGCTCCTCGGCGTCTCCCGCAACACCGTCTACAACTACGTGCCCGAACTCAAAGGGTGGTCGCCTCGCACTCGCTGACGCGACGAGCACACCGGAACTGCCCCAACCCACCAGGTCAGAGGACTGATCACCGCCGTTTGCGGCTGGTGACAGCGTTCTTACCGGCACCCCAAGTAGCGGCCGCGCGAACGGCGGGACAAGCCGTGACCAGACGGCCGCAGTCATCTTTTGTCTGTTTTGTATCTTGTCGAGCGGACTGATCCCCCGCACTGTCGGTTCCGGCAGTCGTTGATCACCACCGCCACGCCGGAGCACGGCTGCCCCGCGGGCAACGCTGCCCGCACCGCCGCCCGTTCCCCCGCAGCCAAGGTCTCACGATGACTGAAACGACCGAACGCCACACCGCCGTACGCACCGAACTGGAACGCTTCCTGCAGACCCCGGAGTTCAGCTGCCTGGGGGCCCGCGCCGCACTCAAACGCGGCACCCTCACCCATGGGCACTACCGAAGAATGGGCGAGCCGACATCGGCTCGGGACAACCACCGCGACCTTGCGGCGTATGTCGAGGAGGTGCGACCCCAGCTGTCCGACCAGAGTTTCCGCACCTTCGTGGCGACGTTCGACGAGCCGGGCCCGGTGGACGAACTCGCCTACGAGGAGCTGATCTGGCAGCACCTCCAGCTCATGCACGACATCGACAGCCGGACGCACGGCCTGGACGCGGGCGCATCGTCCGATCCCGACCGGGCCAATTTCGGCTTTCACACCGGTGGGCATGCGTTCTTCGTCGTGGGCATGCACCCCGGCTCGTCGCGGGCGAGCCGCCGGTTCTCGGCGCCGGCGATCGCCTTCAACTCCCTGGCGCAGTTCATGCTGCTCGGCGAGAAGTTCTACTCGATGCAGGACGCGATCCGCCGCCGCGAGGAGCGGCACAACGGCTCGGTCAATCCGAGCTTCACGGTCTACGAGTACGAGCGGCCCGCACGGCACTTCTCGGGGCGGTTCACCGAACCGGACTGGAAGTGCCCCTACGTCGCACGGCATGAACCGGCCACCGAGGACTACACGGAGGGGCTGATGCAGCACGAGCGGTGAGGCGCCCGCACCACGCCGGCCCCGGCTCCCCCGCCCGCTCGCGCGGACCCGGCCTACAGCACGTCCGAAGCCGAGTCCGCCGGTCGTCGGCGTGCCGCGCGGGCGGCCGGGAGTATCGCGGCCGCTCCGGCGACCGCCACGGCCAGGGTGACGACCAGCAGCAGGAGGCTGGGGGCGGGGCGCTGGGCGATCCCGGTCCCCCAGCCGCTGGTGTGGCCCTGGAGGTCGATCAGCCATTGGGCGGCGAGGACGCCGAGCGCCGTGCCGGCCAGTGCGGCGGCCAGTGCGACGAAGCCGGCGGCCGAGACGATGACCGCGATGATCTGACGGGGTGTCAGGCCGACGGCCCTCAGGGCGAGGAGGTCGCGGCTGCGGTCGCGTACGGCGGCGCCGACCGTCGTCGCCAGTTCGACGAGCCCGATCAGGGTCACCACGGCGATCAGACCGGCGGTCACGGCACGGACCGAGGTGAACTGGTCGGCGGGGTTGGGCGTCTGGCGCACTTCGAGACGGCCGGCGGACTCCTCGGTCAGGGCGTGGCGTACGGCGCCGGGGTCGGCCCCGTGCGGCAGGACGAGGTGGTAGAAGTCCGGGCGGGGCGAGGCGGCTCCGGCGGGCGCCGGGGGCTCGTCGCGCAGGGTGTCCAGGGTGGTGGAGACGGTGCGGCCGCCGTCGGCGGTCTCGATGCCGCGGCCGACGAGGTGCAGGACGTGCGGACGGCCGGCGACGGTCATCCGGACCCAGTCGCCGACGTGTGCGTCGAGGAGGTCCAGCAGGCCCTGTCCGGCGACCGCCTCGTCGGGGCCGTGCGGGGCGCGGCCCTCCGCGAGGGCGTAGGGGTAGGGGCGGGCGTCGGTGCCCAGCCCGCGCAGCGTGATCGTCCCGGTCTGGCCGGGGACCAGGGCCTGGACCTCGGTGCCGGGATAGGCGGTGACCTCCGGCTGGGCGGCGAGCAGCCGCTGGACCGCGCGGTCGTCGAGGGTGTCGGAACGCGCGGTGAGGGCGGCGGGCAGGCCGACGCTTTCCGGGTGGGAGGCGAACCGGTCGAGCGTGGTCCAGGTGCCCAGGGCGATGGTGATCAGCAGCAGGGGTACGGCCAGGCGTGCCACGGCGGCCGTCGAGCGCAGCGGGCGGTGGAAGGCGCCGCGCCAGCCGAGGACCAGGGCCGGCGGGATGCCGAGGCCGAGCGCCCGCCGGGTCGTGGCCGAGGGCCGGCCGGCGGTGGGCGCGGCGGCGCGGGCGACGGGCACCGGCGGCACCCGTCCGGCCCGCCAGGCAGCCAGGCAGGTCGCCGAGCCGATGAAGGCCATCACCCCGCCGACGATCGCCAGGGGCAGCCAGGCGTGCTCGGGGAGCTGCTCCCACAGGGTCATCGCCTCCCCGATCCGGCCGGGGACGAGGGCGCCGAGCGTCTGGGTGAGCAGCGCTCCGAGGGCGGTGCCCAGCAGGGCCAGACCGAGGTGGAGCGCGAGGAACATGCGGACGACCTGGCCGGGGGTGAAGCCGATGGCCTTGAGGACGGAGATGTCCCGCAGATGTCCGTGGATGCGGTTGGTGATCGCACCGCCCACGGCGAGGGCGGCGGCGAGCAGGGCGCCGAGACCGAAGAGGCCGAGGAGCCGGGCCAGGAGGTTGTTGTCTCCGGCGGCCTCGGCCTTGGCCTGGCGCCAGGTGGAGACGTCGGTGATCTGATCGGCGCCGAGCTGGGTGACCGCCCGCTGGACGACGTAGTCGGTGTCCTCGGAGTGCGCGAGCCGGAGGCCGACGGTGCGGCCGCGCTGGTCGCGGGCCGCGTCGGAGGCGCTGAGGGTCCGGGGCAGCACCCAGGCCACGCCGGGGGTCTCGCCCGCGCGGAAGGGGGCCTCGGCGGTGTCGGCGATACCGACCACCCTCAGGGGTGCCTTGAAGCCGCTCAGGGCGAGGGAGTCGCCCGGTTCCGCCCACATCGCGCGGGCGACCGAGCTGTCGAGCACGATGCCCTGGGTGGCGCCCGCGTCGGCGCCCTCGTCGAGCCAGCGGCCGGCGACGGTCTGGGGGGCCGCGGTGGTGGGGCGCTCGGCGGTGCCGCGCAGCTCCAGGGTCGCCTTGGTGCCGCCGGGCTGGAGGCTGGCGGTGGTGCGGACGGTGGGGAAGGGGCCGGAGGTGGCGCGTACCTCGTCCAGCGTCGCGAGCGATCCGGCGGGGGCGTCGGCCTGGGTGTGGATCCAGACGTGGGCGCCGGCGGACTGGGTGAAGACGCGCTGCCAGGGGTCGGTGGCGTAGGCGAAGAGGGCGGTGGCCAGCAGGAGGGAGATGGTGATCCCGGCGGTGGCCAGCACGATCAGCACGGCCGCCGGGCGGTGTGCTCTGAGGTGCGCCTGGGTCCAGCGTGCCGCTGCTCGCACGGATCAGCCCTTGAGCTTCAGTACGTCGGCCACGCCGGCGGTGGGGCGGTCGTGGGGCTCGCCGAGGTGCGCGTCGTCGACGACCTGGCCGTCGTGGAAGCTGATCACCCGGTCCGCGGCGCTGGCGATCCTGGCGTCATGGGTGACCAGCAGGATCGTCTGGCCGCGCTGGTGGAAGCGGGCGAGCAGCCGCAGCACCTCGCGGGTGCCCTTGCTGTCGAGGCTGCCTGCGGGTTCGTCGGCGAGCAGCAGGCTGGGCGTGTTGACCAGGGCGCGGGCCAGGGCGACGCGCTGCTGCTCGCCGCCGGACAGCTCGCTGGGCGTGCAGTTCTCCTTGCCGGTCAGACCCAGCTCGTCGAGCAGCTCGGCACGGGCCGTACGGGCCTGCCGCGGGGACCGGCCGGCCAGCAGCGCGGGGAGTTCGACGTTGTCGGTGACGGTGAGGTTGGAGACGAGGTTGAAGAACTGGAAGACGATGCCGATGTGCTTGCGGCGCAGCACCGCCCAGCGGGCCTCGCTGTAGGCGTCGACCTGGCGGCCGCCGAGCCAGAGGGAGCCGCTGTCGGGGCGGTCGAGCCCGCCGAGGAGATGCAGCAGGGTGGACTTGCCGGCTCCCGAGGGGCCGGTGACGGCGACGAATTCGCCCCGTTCGATACGGAGGTCGACACCGCGCACCGCGTGGACGGGGGCGGCGCCTTCCGGCCGGTGGGTCTTGACCAGGCCGGCTGCCCGCAATATCGGGCCGGATGGCTCGTCCCGGTTCATTCCAACTCCTCTTGGCAGCGCTCCAGCCAGTCGAGATCCGCCTGCAGATGCAGCATGGCGCCCTCGATCAGCAGCTGCGCGACGCGGTTGCCCCGGTCCTCGACGGCCGCGAGTTTCGACAGGTCGCGCATGGTGTTGAGGTAGTGGCGTCGCTGCTTGTTGATCAGGGCGATCTGGTTTGCGGTCCCGGTGTGGCGGGCCAGGGCGAGCTTCATGAAGAACTCGTCCCGTACCCGTGGTTCGGCGGTGGTCTCCTCGAACCACGCGTCCACCGTCTCCCGTCCTGCCTCGGTGATCCGGTAGATGCGCTTGTTCGGACGGTCGGACTGCTCGACGTCCTCGCCCTCGATCAGGCCCGCCTTCTCCAGCCTGCCCAGGGTGACGTAGATCTGGCCGACATTTGGCTGAGGGTAGGCGGCGCCGAGGAGGTTCTCAAGGCCCTGTTTGAGTTCATAGCCGTGCGCGGGTCCGCTGACCAGCAGTGCCAGGAGTGGCAGCCGCACGCTCTCTCCCTCTCCTCCCCGCCCTACATGCCGGTTATCTGGGCCCGTCCGACTGTGAGCCGGATCGCCGTCGTATCTTCCTGCGACATCTAGTATCCCGCATGGCTAACAGGTATACATGGGGCGGGCTGTCGGTCCTGTGTCCCGTCGACGCCTGGTGCAAGGAGGAGCCCATGCGGTGGAAGCGTGCCGCGGGGAGGGCTCTGCTGATTTTCTCGCTGCTGCTCACGGGCAGTGCGGGTGCGCGGGCCGGGGAGCCGGCCGGCGGCTCGGACGGCCGGGGCCCGGTCACGCTGGTGACCGGCGGCGACCTCACGGGCTATCTGCGCGGCGTCCTCGACGGCTGGAACGAGCGGCATCCGCGCGAGAAGGCGACGCTGGTCGAGCTGCCGGACGCGGCCGACGAGGTCCGGGCGCAGATGGTCACCGAGCTGCGCTCGCGCAGCGCCCGCTTCGATGTGCTGAACATCGACGTGGCGTGGACGTCGGAGTTCGCCGCCGCGGGCTGGATCAAGCCGGTCGACGGCGGCCAGTTCCCGCTTGACCGCTTCCTACCGCCGGTGGTCGACACCGCCACCTTCCGGGGCCGGCTGTACGCGGTCCCGTATGTGACCAACGCGGCGCTGCTCTACTACCGCAAGGACGTCCTGGCGAAGGCGGGCGCGCACCCGCCGCGCACCTGGGCGGAGTTGGCCCGTCTGGCGAAGACGGTCGCGCCCAAGTACGGACTGGACGGCTACGCGGGCCAGTTCCTGCCGTACGAAGGGCTGACCGCCAATGTCGTCGAGGCCGTCCAGTCGGCGGGCGGCACGGTGCTCGCCGGGGAGGGCGAGCGGGTGACGGTGGACTCCCCCGCGGCCCGCCGGGGCCTGTCCTTCCTGCTCGACGGGGTGCGCGAGGGGTGGATCCCCCAGCGTGCGCTGTCGTACAAGGAGGAGGAGTCCCGCGAGGCCTTCCAGGACGGCCGGCTGCTGTTCCTGCGGAACTGGCCGTATGCGTACGCGCTCGCCGGCGGCCCGTCCTCGAAGGTGGCGGGGAAGTTCGGCGCGGTGCCGCTGCCGGGTCCCGACGGGCCGGGTTCCAGTGCGCTGGGCGGCTCCAACCTGGCCGTCAACACGCAGTCGCGGCACCAGAAGACGGCCACCGAGCTGATCTCGTATCTGACGTCCGAGGCGGTCCAGCGCCGGGTGCTCACCGAGGGTGCGCTGCCACCGGTCTGGGCCGGGCTGTACACCGATCCCCAGTTGGTACGGCGGTTTCCGTACCTGCCCACGCTCCAGCGGAGCATCCTTGCGGCCAGGCCCCGCCTGAAGAGCCCGCAGTACGACCAGGTGAGCCTCGCGGTGCAGGCCGTGATGCATGACGCCCTGGTCCACCGGCGGAGCACGGACGCCACCGTCGCGCGTCTGGTGCCCGAGCTGAGGGCGATCGTCAGCCGCGGCTGACCCCCTCTCCTTCGGTCGCGAGGGCGACCCTTCTCTAGTTACTTGTTAGGTACAGCCTCGCGCTGCCGCGCCTCTCGCCGCTGCATAAGTCGCCGCAAACTAGGACACTTTACGGGCATATTCGTCCGTTCCGTTGACACCCAAATGACATCCCTACTTAACATGCATGCATAACAGCGACCAGCAGGTCGCACGGCACGCCCCTGCAAGAACGGGATCACGGCAGATGCTCACAGCCACGGCGGACAACGGCCAGCCGGCCGACTCCACGCCCTCTCTCCCCCTCCCCGGCCCGGGCGCCCCCGCGCTCGCTCCCGCCACCGAGGACGCGTCCCGGAGCACGGCTCAGCGCTGGTGGCGCGACGCGGTGATCTACCAGGTCTACGTCCGCAGCTTCCTCGACAGCACCGGCGACGGCATCGGCGATCTCGACGGCGTCCGCACGGGGCTGCCGTACCTCAAGAAGCTGGGGGTGGACGGCATCTGGCTCAGCCCCTTCTACCCCTCCCCGCAGCACGACCACGGCTACGACGTCGCCGACTACCGCCAGGTGGACCCCGTCTACGGCGACCTCGCCGCCTTCGACCTCCTGGTGGCCGACGCCCACCGGCTCGGTCTGAAGGTGCTCTTGGACATCGTCCCCAACCACTGCTCCAGCGAGCACCCGTGGTTCCGCGCCGCCCTGGAGGACCGGCCGGGCGGCCCCGCACGCGAGCTGTTCCACTTCGCCGACGGGCGCGGCGAGAACGGGGAGCTGCCCCCCAACAACTGGCGGGCGATGTTCGGCGGCCCCGCCTGGTCCCGCGTCCCCGAGGCGGACGGTGCCGCCGGCCAGTGGTACCTGCACATGTTCACGCCCGAGCAGCCCGATCTGAACTGGCGCAACCCCGCCGTGGGCGCCGACTTCGAGAAGGTGCTGCGCTTCTGGCTGGACCGCGGCGTCGACGGGTTCCGGATCGACGTGGCCGCCGGGCTGTTCAAGCACCCCGAGCTGCCCGACTCCCCCGACCCGTCGGCCGACGAGCGGACCCGCGACTCGGTCAACCCGCTGGCCTGGAACCAGCCCGAGGTGCACCAGGTGTGGCGCGAGTGGCGCGCGCTGTGCGAGGAGTACACCGCCCGCGACGGCCGCGACCGACTGCTGGTCGGCGAGGTCTCCGTACGGACGCCGAGCGAGCAGGCCGCCTACGTCCGGCCGGACGAGCTGCATCAGGCGTTCTTCTTCCACCTGCTGACCGCGCGCTGGGACATCGACACCTTCCGCACGGTGATCTCCGAGGCGCTGACGGACATCGCCGCCACCGGCTCCACGGTCACCTGGGTGCTCAACAACCACGACCAGGTCCGCACCGTCACCCGCTACGCGGCCGGGCCCGACGGCGGGACCGCAGCCGCCACCGGGACGGAGCCCGCGGACGGATGGGGACCGGCGCGGGCCCGCGCCGCCGCCCTGCTGATGCTGGCGCTGCCCGGCGCGGCGTACATCTACCAGGGCGAGGAACTCGGTCTGCCGGAGGTCGTCGACCTGCCGGACGAGGTCCTCACCGACCCGATCTTCCACCGCACGGGCAGCCGGCAGCACATCCGCGACGGCTGCCGGGTGCCGCTGCCCTGGTCCGGGCACGCCTCCCCGTTCGGCTTCACCGCCACCGGCGACGCGGCACCGCCCTGGCTGCCGCAGCCCGCGTGGTTCGCCGAACACACCACGGACCGGGCGCTGTCCGACACCCGGTCGTTCTGGCACCTGTACCGCGAAGCGCTCCAGCTGCGCCGCAGCCTGCCGCAGCTCGGCGAGGGCACTCTGCGCTGGCTGCCCTCGTCGCCACTGGTCCTGGCGTTCGTCCGCGGCGACGGCCTGGTCTGCGCGGTCAACTTCGGCACCGAGCCGGTGCCGGCGCCCGTACCGGGCCTCCCCCTGCTGGCCAGCGGCGACTGCCCGCCGGGCACGCTCCCCGGCTCCACCGCCGCCTGGTGGATGCACACCCCCGACCCCCGATAGCGCCACCCCCTCCAAGCCCCGCCCCCGCTGGCCCCGCCAGTGCCCCGCCCCGTCCTCGCAAGTCCTCCCGAAGGGAATCCCACGATGAGACGCTCCGCAGTACGACACACCCGAGTCGCCCTTTCCGGCGCGGCCGTACTCGGCCTGGCCCTGACCGCCACGGCATGCGGCGGCGACGTCTCCGCCGGAGGCGGCAAGAAGGAGCTCAACGGCCAGACGGTGACCGTCGCCGGCGTGTGGACCGGCGTGGAACAGAGCAACTTCAAGCACGTCCTGGACGCCTTCACCGAGAAGACCGGCGCCAAGGTCGTCTTCTCCTCCACCGGCGACAACGTCTCCACCGTCGTCGGCAGCCAGATCGAGGGCGGCAACGCGCCCGACGTGGTGATGGTCCCCCAGGTAGGTGTGCTCCAGCAGTTCGCCAGGAAGGGCTGGCTGGCCCCGCTCTCCCCGGAGATCTCCGCCGCCGCCACGAGCAACTTCGCGAAGGTGTGGAAGGACTACGGCACGGTCGACAAGACCTACTACGGCCTGTACTTCAAGGCCTCGCACAAGTCGACCGTCTGGTACAGCCCGGATGCCTTCCAGCAGGCCGGGGTCGAGCCCGCCAAGAGCTACAAGGAGTTGCTGGCGTCGGGCCGCGCCCTCTCCGACTCGGGTGTCCCGGCCTTCTCCGTGGCGGGCGAGGCCGGCTGGCCGCTCACCGACTGGTTCGAGAACATCTACCTCTCCCAGGCCGGTCAGGAGAACTACGACAAGCTCGCCGCCCACCAGATCCCCTGGACGCACCCCACCGTGGTCAAGGCCCTGACCACTCTGGGCAAGCTGTTCGGGGACAAGAACCTGGTGGCCGGCGGCGGATCGGGCGCGCTGCGCACCGACTTCCCCGAGTCCGTCCAGCAGGTCTTCGGCCCGGAGCAGAAGGCGGCCATGGTCTACGAGGGAGACTTCGTCAGCGCCCTGGTCACCGACGAGCTGCACAAGCAGGTCGGCAAGGACGCCAAGTTCTTCCCCTTCCCCTCCGTCGACGGCGGCAAGGCGCCGGTGGTCAGCGGCGGTGACGCCGCGGTGGTGCTCAAGGCCGGGAAGAACAAGAAGGCCGGGATGGAGTTGGTGAAGTACCTGGCCTCCCCCGAAGCGGCGAGCGTCTGGGCCAAGGCCGGCGGCTATATCTCCCCCAACAAGAAGGTGCCCGCGGGCGCCTACCACGACGAGGTCACCCGCGATGCGGCCAAGTCGCTGACCGACGCCGGGAACTCGGTGCGGTTCGACATGTCCGACCAGGCGCCCGCGGCCTTCGGCGGCACCCAGGGAGCCGGCGAGTGGAAGCTGCTGCAGGACTTCCTGCGCGACCCCTCCGACCCCAAGGGGACGGCCGCCAAGCTTGAGGCCGCCGCGGCCAAGGCGTACGGAAAGTAAGGAACAGGACCCCCCTCCATGCCTGTCACCACTCCGGAGGTGCCGCGCGCCACGACGCGCGGCACCCCGCCCCTCCCGCCGGGCGGCACCCCCCGCCGGGCCGACGCCGCCCGGCGCGCCGTCCGGCGCCGCCGCCGGGTCGCCGCGGTGTTCCTGTTCCCCGCGCTGTTGCTGCTGGGCGCCCTCGTGGCCTATCCCATCGTCTTCTCGGTCATCCGCAGCCTGTACGACGCCTCGGGCGACACGTTCGTCGGCGCCGGCAACTACACCGCGATGTTCCAGGACCCGGCCACGCTCCGGGCCATCCGCAACAGCGCGATCTGGGTGGTGTTCGCCCCCGCGCTGCTGACCGGACTCGGCCTGGTCCTCGCCGTGCTGACCGAGAAGATCCGCTGGAAGACCGCGTTCAAGCTGCTGATGTTCATGCCCATGGCGATTTCCTTCCTCGCCGCCGGCATCATCTTCCGCCTCGCCTACGAGCAGGATCCGCAGCGCGGCGTCCTCAACGCGGTCACCGTCGGCATCCACGACAGCGTCCAGGGCGATTCGGCCTCCTTCCCCACCGCCAAGACGCGCATCGGGGACAAGCGGCTGACCCACGGCCGGGACGGCTCCTACCGCACGGCCGACCGCACCTCCCCCGGACACACCGTCAACCTCGGCCTGGTCGGCGTGGCGCCCAAGGACATGCCGCGGCAGGCACGGCCCGCCGCACCGGCCGCCGACACCCCGGTGGCGGCCGGTGAACTGCGCGGTGTGGTCTACCTCGACTTCACCCCCGGCGGTGGCGGCACACCCGGCACCGTCGACCGCGGGGAGCGCGGACTGCCGCGGCTCTCGGTCGAGGCGGTCGACTCCCACGGCAAGGTGGCGGCCACGGCCACCACCGGACCGGACGGTTCCTACCGGCTCAAGGGCCTGTCCCGGGGTTCCTACACCGTCCAGCTCCCCGCGAAGGACTTCGCCCCGCCGTACGAGGGCATCTCCTGGCTCGGCCCGGCCCTCATCACGCCCGCCATCATCGGCGCCTACATGTGGATCTGGACCGGTTTCGCGCTCGTCCTGATCGGCGCGGGGCTCTCGTCGATGCCCCGGGACGTCCTGGAGGCCGCGCGGATGGACGGCGCGAACGAGTGGCAGGTGTTCCGCAGGATCACCGTGCCGCTGCTCGGGCCCGTCCTGGGCGTGGTGTTCGTGACGATGGTGATCAATGTGATGAAGGTGTTCGACCTCGTCTACATCATCGCCCCCGGCCCCGTACAGCAGGACGCCAACGTCCTGGCCCTGCAGATGTGGCTGGTCTCCTTCGGCGGCGGCAACAACCAGGGCCTGGGCAGCGCCCTCGGCGTCCTGCTGCTGCTCCTGGTGGTGCCGGCCATGGCCCTCAACATCCGACGCTTCCGCAGGAGCCAGTCTTGACGTCCTCGCCGGGTTCGCACGCAAGGAGATTTCGATGACCACCGTCCAGGGAACCGCCGCGCCCCGCAAGCGGGCGGCCGCGCGGCCGGCGAAGTGGCTCAGCCGCGGCGCGGTCCAGATCTTCCTGGCCGTCGTCGGGCTGGTCTGGCTCACTCCGGCCGCGGGCCTCTTCCTCTCCTCGCTCCGTTCGGAGGAGGCCAACGCGAGCAGCGGGTGGTGGACCGCGCTGACCGCGCCCGGCCAGCTGTCGTTCGACAACTACGCGGCGCTGCTGAAGGACTCGGGCATCGTCCAGGCTTTCTGGAACACCGTGTTGATCTCGGTGCCCACCACCCTCGCCGTGGTGGTGTTCGCCGCGCTGGCCGGATACGCCTTCGCCTGGATGGAGTTCCCCGGCCGGGACTGGATCTTCCTGGTGGTGGTCGCCATGCTCGTGGTGCCGGTCCAGATCGGACTGCTGCCGGTGGCCAAGCTGTTCGGCGCGCTCGGTCTGTTCGGCTCCATCCCGGGTGTGATCCTCTTCCACACCGCCTACGGTCTGCCGTTCGCCATCTTCCTGCTGCGCAACTACTTCGCGGAGATCCCCAAGGAGATGCTGGAGGCCGCGCGGATGGACGGCGGCGGGGAGTGGCGGATCTTCTCCCAGCTGGTGCTGCCGCTGGGCCGGCCGGCCATCGCCAGCCTGGCCATCTTCCAGTTCCTGTGGGTCTGGAACGACATGCTGGTCGCGCTGCTGTTCGCCGACAACTCCTCGCAGCCGCTGACGGTGGCCCTGCAGTCGCAGATGCGGCAGTTCGGCAGCAACATCGGCGTGCTGGCGCCCGGCGCGTTCCTGTCCCTGATCGTGCCGCTGATCGTGTTCTTCGCGTTCCAACGGCACTTCGTCCAGGGGATCATGGCGGGCTCGGTCAAGTAGCCCGCGCCCGGGGCGCGAGGAGGGGATGGGCGAGGCGGCGCCGGGCCTTCGGCGCCGCCTCGCCCATGCCGTGTCCCTACTGGCCGGGGTCCGGCAGGGGAACCGCCTGGCCCGTCACCCGTATCCGGGCGTCGTCCGGGTGCAGGTCGACGAAGAGGTCGCTGGGGCGGCCCATGTCCTCGCCCTGCCGGATGTGGATCCGCAGGGGCTCGGTGACCAGGCCCAGCGTGCGCAGATAGCCGCCGAAGGCCGCCGCGGCGGCGCCGGTCGCCGGGTCCTCCACGACGCCCCCGACGGGGAAGGGATCGCGGGCGTGGAAGTCGAGGCGGTCGGGGGCCGCGCGGTGCACGAGGTGCACGGTGGTCCAGCCGTGCCGCCGCATGATCTCGTGCAGGGCGTCGAAGTCGTAGTCGAGCGCGGCCAGTCGTGCCCGGCCGGCGACCGCCAGTACGAGGTGCTCGTTGCCCCCGAAGGCGACGTGCGGTGGGAGGTCGGCGTCCAGGTCCGCCCGGCTCCAGCCCAGGGCCCGCAGCACCGGTTCGACCTCGGTGTCCTCCGCCGGGCGGGAGTGCGCCGGAACGCTGGTGAGCGTGGCGCGGACCGGCCCGTCGCCGTCGGCGGTGGTCCCCACCCGGATCTCGCCCGCGGGCGTGTCGAAGAGCAGTTCGCCGGTCCCCGTCCGGGAGGCGAGGGCGACCGCGGTGGCGATCGTGGCGTGCCCGCAGAAGGCGACCTCGTCGCGGGGGCTGAAGTACCGCAGCCGGTAGCGGCGGGCGACGGGGTCGGACGCGGTGACGAACGCGGTCTCGGAGTATCCGACCCGGGCGGCGACGGCGAGCATCCCCGCCTCGTCGAGGTCTTCGGCGTCGAGCACCACACCGGCCGGGTTGCCGCCCGCGGGGTCCGCGGTGAAGGCCGAGTAGCGCAGTACGTCGAGGGCGGGCGCCGAGGCGGTGGAGGACTGCTGTGTGCTGGTCATGCACTCACCCTGGCACCGTGCGGCCATCGCGTCCAACGATGGTTTTCGTTCGCCCCCATCGAGGATCGCGATAGTGTGCGCCGATGGACACCAGACTCCTGCGGACCTTCGTGACGCTCGCCAGAACGGGCGGCTTCACGGCAGCGGCCCGCGCACTGCATCTCGCGCAGTCCACGGTCACCGTCCAGATCCGCACCCTGGAGCGGGAGCTGGGGACGCCGCTGTTCGACAGGCTGCCCTCGGGGACGGTGCCGACCCGTGCCGGGGCGCGACTGCTGGAGGCGGCCGAGGAGGTGCTCGACGCGGTGGCCCGGCTCCACGCGACGGCCTCGGCCGGGCAGGGCGACCCGGAGAGCGGGACGGTCGAGGGCGAGGTGGCCGTGGGGGCGGGTGATTCGCTGTGCTCCTCGCGGCTGCCCGCGGTGATCGCCGCGTTGCGCCGCGACCATCCCGGCCTCGATGTCCATCTGCACTCCGTCGGCACGGCCGCGGCGGTGGACGGTCTGCGCACCGGCCGGCTCGACCTCGCGCTCCTGCTGGAGCCGACGGTCGCCGAGAGCGATCTGCTGGCCCGCCGGGTCGCGAGCGAGCCGCTGGCGTACGTGGTGGCGCCGGGCCACCGGCTCGCCGACCGGGCTGCCGGCTGGGAGGAGTTGGCCGGCGAGAGCTTCTTCGTGCACGAGGAGGGCTGCTCCTACAGCGATCGGCTCGTCCGGACATTGCTGGGTATTTCCGATGCCCGTCCCCGGATCACCCGGTTCGGCAGCATCGACGCCGCCCGGTCGTGCGTCGAGGCCGGACTCGGCCTGACCCTGCTCCCCCGGGTGACGGTCGAACGGCATCTGGCGGAGGGCCGGCTGTCCGCGGTGGCCGGCCCCGAGGCCCGGCCTGTCCCCGTCCAGCTGGTACGGCACCGCAGGCGCTGGGTCTCGCCGGGCGCCCGGGTCGTGGCGGAGGAGCTGACCCGGGCCTTCACCGGGGGCCCCGACGCGGCGTCGCACGAGGCATGACCGGACACCGGCATCGGGCCCCGAAGCGACCCAAGGGCTGTCCCGCCATCCCTGGTGGGACAGCCTTCGGGGAATCCGGATAACGGACACCGGACGACTCCCCTGTGATATCCGCCATACCCGCGGGCGGCATCAACTATCGAGATTAGTAATTGATCTGTTGGCGACATGGGGGACTTGTCCGTCTTGATAGCGGAATACCTCGCACGGAACGGGGCGATATGGGTTCGCCCCGGAGCCGCTCCCCGCCTATTCGCCACACAAGGCATTCTGACGGGGTACCAGCGATTCCCGGACGACGCGGATCCGGACCTGCATGGCCCTACCTCCATGACAAGGGCCGCGGCGACCTACTATTCGCGTTAGTACATCTCTTTCTTGTCTTGCCCGGCAGTGGTCCGAAGAATGCGACCCCATGGCGTCTCCGCAGCTCAGAAGCGGGGACCAGGCGGAGCCAGCCGCACTCGAAGGCGCTCCGCGATTACCGAGCGAGGTCATGGATGAGCAAGCACCGCAAGACGAGGCACCGCCGGAAGATAGCCATCGCCGCGCTCGCCGTCGGCGTCGTGGGTGTGCCCTCCGTCGCCATGGCGTGCTTCGGTGACCAGGGCGACGAGCGCGTCCGGTCCCATGACCGCGGGCAGTACGGATCCCACCAGCGCCGGCAGCACGAGTCCCCCGACCACCGGCACCACGATCGGTCCCAGCACCACCGGTCGCGGCACGGCGAAGGACACCCGAAGCCGACCGCGACGGCGACCAGGACCCCCGCCGCGACGCCCACCAAGGCCCCCTCGAAGGCACCGACCGCGGCGCCCACCAGGACCGCCGCCAAGGCCCCCGCCCCGGCGCCCAGCGCCACGAAGGCCGCCGCCCCGGCGTCCTCCTCGGCCACCGCCCGCGTGGTGGAACTCGTCAACATCGAGCGCGGCAAGGTCGGGTGCTCGCCGCTGAGGGTGAATGCGCAGCTGACCAAGGCCGCGCAGAATCACAGCGCGGACATGGCGGCGCATCGGAATATGTCCCACACGGGATCCGACGGATCTGCCCCGGAGGACCGTATCCAGCGTGCCGGATACAACTGGAGCGCTTACGGCGAGAATGTCGCCTACGGATATTCCTCACCGGAGAGCGTGATGAAGGGCTGGATGTCCAGCCCCGGCCACAAGCGCAACATCCTGGACTGCTCGTTCAAGGAGATCGGCGTCGGTCTGGCTCAGCCCGGCTCTTACTGGACGCAGGACTTCGGAACGGCCGGATAACCGCGAGACGCCGAAAGGGCCGGATATCCGCGGCACTTCGGGACGGCTATGAGGTCCCCGACAGGAATTTCCGTCGGGGACCTCAGCGCCGTCCGGCCGCCGAAGCCTTGCCGTCGCGGGCGATCAGCAGATGGCGCGGGCCGCGCAGCACGGGGCTGCGCCGGTACGGCGGCGGATCCTCGACCAGCCGGACGTCGTCGAGGTGCCGGATCAGTGCGGTGAGGGCGATCTGGGCCTCCAGGCGGGCGAGCGGTGCACCGAAGCAGCTGTGGATGCCGCTGCCGAATCCCAGGTGCTGGTTGTCCTCGCGCGCCGGGTCGAAGCGGTCGGCTTCACGGAACCGCAGCGGGTCGCGGTTGCCGGAGGCGAGCACCAGGACGAGCGGCACGCCCTTGGGGATGGTGACGCCCGCGACCTCGATGTCGGCCAGCGGGGTGCGCTGCGGCAGCATCTGGACCGGCGGCTCGTAGCGCAGCAGCTCCTCGACCGCCAGCGGCATCAGCGCGGGTTCGCGGCGCAGGCGGGCCAGCTGGTCGGGGTGGCGCAGCAGGGTCAGCACGCCGTTGGTGATCAGGTTGACGGTCGTCTCGTGGCCCGCGATGAGCAGCAGGACCGAGGTGGTCATGATCTCCAGCGGGGTGAGCTGCTGGTCGGCGCATTCGCCGGCGTCGTTGACGAACGCGGAGAGCATGTCGTCGGACGGCTGGTCGCGGCGCTGCTCGGCGAGCCCGCCCAGATACAGCCCCATCGCCTTGCGGGCCTCCAGGGCGGTGTGTTCCCGCTGCGCGGGATCCTCGCCGGGAGTGGGGTCGAAGCCGGCGACGATGACGTCCGACCACTGCCGGAACTGCGGCTCGTCGTCGGTCGGTACGCCCAGCAGCCGGCAGATGACGGTGACGGGGAGCGGGTAGGCGAAGTCGTCCACCACGTCGATCTGGTCCTTGTCCCCGATGCCGGCGAGCAGCTCCTCGACGATCCGGGTCATCTCCCCCTGCATGGCGTCGATCCGGCCCGGGGTGTGCGGGGGGCCGAAGGGCCGCATCGCCAGGCCGCGCAGCCGGTGGTGGGCGGGGTCGTCGAGCCCGATGAAGGACGGCGGAAGCTGCTCCCCGGCGCCCTCCGGCGCGGTGCGCTTGCGGCGGTCGGAGCTGATCCGAGGGTCGTGGAGCAGCGCCATGATCTCGTGGTACGTGCCGACCAGGTAGCTGCCGTCCTCCTGGCGCACCACCCCCGCCTCGCGCAGCTCGGCGTAGAGCGGATAGGGGTCGGCCCGGCTGGCGTAGTCGGTGATCCGGTGGAACAGGGTGTCCGGGGCCATGGGCGGGGCTCCTCATCGCTCTGCGTCGCTAGGGAGTGGCGGGGCTCAGCGGGCCGGGCGCACCAGGGTCAGGCGCCGGTCCGGCAGATGGCCGGTAAGGGCGACGGTCGGACCGTGCGAGAGCACCTTCGGGTCCGGTACGTCGGAGGGGGCCGGCGCCATCCGCCCGACCTGGTCGGGGGCGCCCGGCCCGGGCGGGAACGGCGCGGCCGTCTCGATCATGCGCTCGTAGTGCTCCAGGGACTTGGCCTGGTTCACGCTCACCGCGGCGGTGACGCGCCCCCGGTAGCCGTAGACGGCGACCAGCCGGGCTTCCTGGAGCGAGCCCTGGGCGATGACGACCTGGTCGGAGAAGGTGGGGACGCCGACCGACTTGATGTTGAGGCCGAACTGGCTGGACCAGAAGGCCGGTACGGACAGATGCGGGCGTCTGCGGGGCCCGGGGTTGATCATGTTGTGGGCGGCGACCTCGGCCTGTGCGACCGCGTTGCCCCAGTGCTCCAGGGACAGCAGCTGGTACTCGAAGAGCGGGTGCGGGAATCTGGCCACGTCGCCGGCGGCGAAGACGTCGTCGGTGACGATCCCGTACATGTCGAAGGCGCGGCACCCCGCGTCGCAGGTCACCCCTCGTGGGCCTGCGGCGAGTCCCGACTCCGCCAGCCACTCGGTGTTGCGGACCGCGCCCAGGGCGACCACCGCGACATCGGCCTCGATCCGTGTGCCGTCGGAGAACCGTGCGCCGGTGAGGCGCCCGTTGCCCTCCAGGGCGGTGACCGTCACGCCGCAGCGCAGATCGACGCCGTGGGCGCGCTGCAACCGCGCGGCCAGCGCGCCGAGCGTTCCGCCGAGCGCGCCGACCAGTGGCGCCGGCCCCCGCTCGGCGACGGTCACCTCCAGGCCGCGTTCCCGGCAGGCGGAGGCGATCTCCGAGCCGGTGAAGCCGGCGCCGATGACCAGGACCCGGCGCGGCCCGGCGGCCAGCCGCTCGGCGAGCCGGCCGGCCTCGTCGCCGGTGCGCAGGGTGAACACGCCGTCCAGGGCGGCCTCGGCCGGGTCCGGCCAGGGGCGGGCCCGGGTTCCGGTGGCGATCAGCAGCCGGTCGAAGGGCACCTCGGCACCGTCGGCGAGCAGCACCCGCTTCCCGTACGGGTCGACGCCGGTGGCCCGTACGCCCAGTCGCCACTGCGCGTCCACCTCCCGGCGCCGCGGCAGACCGGTGGCGTCGGCCGGCACCTTGCCGAGCAGCACCTGCTTGGACAACGGCGGCCTGTCGTAGGGGGGTTGCGGCTCCTCCCCGATCAGGGTGAGCGAACCGCCGAAGCCCTCCGCGCGCAGCGTCTCGGCGGCCCGCAGCCCGGCGAGCGACGCGCCGACGATGACGATCCGGCCGTCGCGGAGTTCACCCTGCACCGGGGCCCGCCTCCTCGCCGACGAGGATGGCCCGCACGGGGCACGCCGCCGCGGCCCGGTGCACCCGTTCGAGCTGGTCCTCCGGGATGACCGGGGTGTACATCAGGGCCTCCTCGCCGTGCATCGCGAACACCTCGGGGGCGAGGAAGGCGCACTGTGCGTAGCCCTGACAGCGATTGAGGTCGACGACGACGTTCATCCCGAGTATCCACTCCTCCCGCGGCCGCACCTGTCCCACCACCTCCGTCCTACTCCCGATCCCGGCGCGGGGCAGGCGGTGCCGGGCCGTCGGAGTGGTGACTCACGGCGACCGAAATTGACTGTCATGGACATGCCCTTCTCTCGCGGCGACGGCTGCTGAGAGACGCCCCGACCGGAAGAAACAAGACCCGGCCCCCCTTCCGCTTCTCGCGCCCACTGAGCACCCTTTTGTCACGCCGGCGGAAGATCCCAAGGCCCGCCGCCATCCCCGAACACCCGAGAAGTGAGTCGCACCATGGACGCTGAACACACGCCCCGCCCCTTAGCAGCCGACACCACCGCGGCCGCCGACTGGTACGTGGACGAGCGCTGCAACAACTGCGACGTCGCCCGGCAGCTCGCGCCGACGCTGATCGGCGAGGTCGACGGACGGTCCCGGATCCTGCGTCAGCCGCGCGACGAGGCGGAGGTACGCCAACTGCACGCCGCCGCGTTCGCCTGCCACTCCCGCTCCATCCGCCGCCCCTCCCGACGGCTGGACACCTCGCTGGACCCGTTCCCGCAGCCCCTCGACGACACCGACGACGCGGTGCACCTGTGCGGCCATAACTCGCCGCACACCGCCGCGGCCAACTCCTACCTCGTACGGCGCCCTTCCGGGACCCGGATGATGATCGACACCCCGCGCTGGAGCGAGGAGCTGGCCTCGCGGTACGAGGGTCTCGGCCCCGTCACCGACGTCCTGCTCACCCACCAGGACCACGCCGCGCACGGCCGCCGCTACGCCGACCGGTTCGGCGCCCGGCTGTGGATCCACGAAGGCGACCTCGCGGCGGCTCCGGACGCCGACCGCGTACTGCGCGGCACCGACCCGGCCGAGATCGCCGACGGCGTCCTGGCCCATCCGCTCCCGGGCCACACCAGGGGAAGCGTGCTCTACGTCGTCGACGAGCGGTACTGCTTCAGCGGAGACAGCTTCTACTGGTCGCGGTCGACCGGCGACATCGAGGTGGCGGACAGCGTCACCTGGTACTCCATCGAGGAGCTGGCGGCGTCCCTGGCCCGTACCGTCGACCGGCTCCGCTTCGAGTGGCTGCTGCCCGGGCACGGCGACCGCAAGCGGCTGCCCGCCGCCCAAATGGACCGCAGAATGCGGCAGTTGGCGGCGCGGGTCGGCGAACTGGAGCCGCGTCCGATCGACTTCACGGCGGTGCGCTGGTGAGCGCCGTCGCGGTGGCCCGAGCGGCGGTTCAGCGCACCGAGGCGGCCGGTGGGCGCTCGCGTACGGCGCCGTAGGCGAGGAAGTAGGCCGGTACCCGGTTCAGCCACCGCGAGGTGGTGACCAGCTCGGCCATCCGCTTCGCCCGCCTTGGGTTGCCGAACGGCGCCTCCCCGGCCAGCACCGGTCCGATGACGCGGGTGTGGGCGAGCCGCTGCAGGGCCTGGGTCAGGGCGGTGGTCGGCCACCGGCGGCGCTGGACGGCCCGTACGTCGCACAGACCGACCGAGCCCGCACTCAGCGGCCCGACGAGGTGCCGGGCGGCGGCCACCGCGTCCTCGACGGCGAGGTTGATGCCGATGCCGAAGACCGGCGACATCGCATGCGCGGCATCGCCGATGCACAGCAGCCCCGGGCGGTGCCAGCGCCGCAGCCGGTCCAGCCGTACGTCGAGCAGCTTCACCTCGTCCCAGGACCGCAGCGCCCGGACCCGGTCGGCCAGCCACGGGGCGGCGGTGGTGAAGTCGGCCATGAACGGCTCCAGGCCGGCGGCGCGGCGCTCGGCGTCGGTGCCCTTGGGGATCAGCGCGGCGCACTGCCAGTAGTCTCCGCGGTCGATCATGGCGGCGAGCAGCCGGTCGCCGACACCGCCCACGAGCCCGTGCGGATCGCCCGCGCGCCGCGGAAGCCGGAACCACCAGGCGTCCATCGGGCAGGCGAAGCCGCGCAGTCCCAGCTCGGGCAGCAGACGGGCCAGCGAGCCCCGTCCGTCGCAGGCGACCGTGAGCGTGGCCCTCAGCTCGCCGGTACGGCCGTCGGACGTGCGGTAGCGCACCCCGTTGACCCGGCCGCGCTCGACCAGGAAGCCGGTCGCCTCGGTGCTCATCCGCACCGAGAAGGACGGCTCCCGCCGGGCCTCGTCCACCAGGAGGTCGAGCAGGTCCCACTGCGGCACCATCGCGATGTAGTTGAACCTGCCGCGCAGCGCGCCGATGTCGCCGACGGTGACCAGCGAGCGGTCCCGCCCGAGCGGCAGCTGAACCGTCTTCACCCGCCGCTGCGGCAGACGGGCGAACCGCTCGCTCAGGCCCAGCTCGTCCAGCAGCGCCAGGGTGGAGGGGTGGACGGTGTCGCCGCGGAAGTCGCGCAGGAAGTCCCCGTGCTTCTCCAGGACCGTGACCGCCACCCCCGCCCGGGCCAGCAGCAGGCCGAGCACCATCCCGGCGGGGCCGCCGCCCACCACGCAGCAGGTGGTCCGCTCCATCGCAACCGCTCCTCTCAGGTGACCGCCCGGCATCCGCCGCACCGGCGCCCCTGCGGGCACCGGCACTCAGCGACATATACCCGCATACCAGGACGCCCTCGCACGTCCCCCTTCGCGATTCGGGCGGATGCCGCGGCGGGCGGGCTCGCCGGAGAGTCGCCTCACCAGGTGTGCGCGACGTCCACGATCAGCTGGTGACCGGACTGCTGGACCCGGAACGGCAGCTTGGCGCGCACACCGAGGCCGACCTGGGTCTGCCCCTCGAAGCTCGCCCCGAACCTGGTGTCCTTGAACGTCCGGTAGCCGGTGAGGTCCACGCCGGGCAGCGGCTTGCCGGCCTCCGCGGCGTAGCTCGGCTTCCCGGTCGAGGGGTCGTAGCTCGGCGCGGACACAAAGACCTGGAGGATGGCGCCGCCGCCGACCGGGATCCGCCGGCCGGAGCCGTCCTGATGGAACGCGTCGACATAGCCGACGTGGTATCCGACCTTGCCGGCCGCGCCGCCGATGTCGAAGACCATCCGGTCGTAGCACGCGTGCCGGCCGGTCCTGACGCCCTTCAGCGGCTCGGCACTGGCGCCGGTGGCCGACTTGACGCCGCTGCCCCAGCCGGTCGCGCAGGTGGCCGGGGCGGTCGTGCCGGCCGGGCCGGTCGCGGCGCCGGCCGCCCCGGCCGTGCCCAGCACCCCGGCGCCCGCCAGCACGAACACCGCGGCCGCGGTCCCCAACCGTCGCATGACATACCTCCAGAAGAATTTCGGTACGGAGAGATCCGGTGCAGCGCGTTCGCTACACCGGTAACGATGCGTGCGGGAGGACGGCTCCTGGGGCCGGCGCGTTCCGCCCGGGTCCGCTTTCGGCCGGCGCGGGCTCGAAGTTGTCGCGAAAACCGGCGCCCTGGTCACCGCACGCCGTGGGGCCGGAACTGCACGCTGATCCGCGGCCCCGACGCCCGGGTGCTCTTGGGTATCGCATGCTCCCAGGTCCGCTGGCAGGAGCCGCCCATCACGATGAGATCGCCGTGCCCGAGGGGCTTGCGCACCGAGCCGCCCCCGCGACGTGGACGCAGCAGGAGGTCGCGCGGCGCGCCCACGGACAGGATGGCGACCATCGTGTCCCCATGCCGGCTGCGGCCCGTCCGATCTCCGTGCCAGGCCACGCTGTCGCGGCCGTCGCGGTAGTAGCAGAGGCCGGCAGTGGTGAAGGGTTCGCCGAGTTCGGCGGCGTAGTGGGCGGAGAGCGCGTCCCTGGCCTCGTCCAGGACGGGGTGCGGCAGGGTGTCGTCGGCCCGGTAGAAGGCGAGCAGCCGCGGTACGTCGACCACGTGCTCGTACATCTGCCGGCGCTCGGCCTGCCAGGGCACCTCGGTGGCGAGCCGCAGGAACAGGGCGTCCGCCCCGGTCAGCCACCCGGGCAGCAGATCGATCCAGGCCCCGTCGCCGAGTTCGGTCCGGCGCAGCCCGTGCAGCGGGCCGAGGCGGATGTCGTCGGTCTGGTCGAAGAGCGAGCCCTGAAGATGCGTGCTCATGCTGCCAGGGTACCCAGATAATCGAATAAATGTTCTGTGGCGCGTTCCGCGGCGGCCCCGGCCGCCGGGTCCGGGCATCCTGCCGTGCCGCTTCGGCGCCCGAAGCGCGGGAAGCCGCCACGCCCGGTGGCGCGGATTGCGATCATGGAGCGAGCAATCCGCGGAGCCCCACCGGGGGGCTCCCCCGCGCGTGAAGGAGGCAGATCTGTGATGCCGGCAATTCCCGCCGATCCGACCATGGTTCACCCGATGCCCGAGCAGCCCCGGGTCGTGCTGCTCAAACCGCTGCTGACCTCGCCGCTGATCGAGGTCGGGGAGTACACCTACTACGACGATCCGAACGACCCGACCGCTTTCGAGACCCGCAACGTGCTGTACCACTACGGGCCGGAGCGGCTGGTCATCGGGAAGTTCTGCGCGTTCGCCGAGGGCGTGCGGTTCATCATGAACGGCGCCAACCACCGTATGGACGGCCCCTCGACGTTCCCCTTCCCGATCCTCGGCGGCTCCTGGGCCGAGCACTTCGATCTGATCGCCGGCCTGCCCGGCCGCGGTGACACCGTGGTCGGCAACGACGTCTGGCTCGGAAACGGGACCACGGTGATGCCCGGCGTACGCATCGGCCACGGAGCGATCACCGCCACCGGCTCCGTCGTCGTCGACGATGCCCCCGACTACGGCATCGTCGGCGGCAACCCCGCCCGCCTCATCCGCCGCCGCTACGGCGACGAGGACATCGCGCGCCTGCTGGCCCTCGCCTGGTGGGACTGGCCCATCGAGCACCTCACCGAGCACCTCCGCACGATCATGTCCGGCAGCCTCGACGACCTTGAGGCCGCGGCCCCGGCCCCGCGGTAGCCGCCCGGGGCGATCTCAGCGGTCCCGTCCGGCCACCCTCGCCACCGCCTTCTCGTCGGCGGTCGACAGCCAGAAGTACAGCCAGGGCAGGGCGAGTTCGATGACCGTCAGCACGAGCTGGAACCACTGCGGCCGGCCCTGGACGGCGAGGGACAGCAGCCGGCCGGCGCCGCCGAGCAGAAGGATGCCGGCCAGCCACCGCACCGCCGTCGACGGGACCGGCGACTGCCGGGCCGCCCAGATCCAGGCGAGGCCGTACCCGAGGAAGACCGCCCCGTAGAAGCGCTCCCGGCTGTCGACGGTCGCGCCGGCCGAGCCCTCGCCCGGCACCGAGCCGATCCCGAGAGCGAGGTGGACGGCGCCGATCGCCACACAGGCGATCCCCATGACCAGCACCAGCCACTTGAGAAGCCCGACCATGATCCGACCACCCCTCCGCCATTAGTAGACAGCTGCCTACTAACGGCGAAAGCAGGGACCTTAGTAGACACATGTCAAGCAAGTAGGGTGTACGGCGTGACCACGCGCCGCCGACTCGATCCCGCCGAGCGCCGCGACCAGCTGCTCGACGTCGGAGCGCGGCTCTTCGCGGCGAAGCCGTACGACGAGGTCCTCATGGAGGACGTCGCCGAAAGCGCCGGTGTCTCCCGCGCGCTCCTCTACCGCTACTTCCCCAGCAAGCGCGATCTGTTCGCCGCCGTCTACCGGCAGGCCGCGGACCGGCTGCTGGCCGCGACGCACCTCGATCCGGCCGTGCCCGTGGCCGAGCAGCTGGCCGCCGGACTCGACGCGCATATCGACTACTTCGTCGCGCACCGCAACACCGTGCTCGCGGCGAACCGGGTGCTCGCCGGCGACCCCGTGATCCAGGCCGTCATCACCGACGAACTGGCCGTACTGCGGCAGCGCCTGCTCGACACCACCGCGCTCAAAGACGGCCCCGGTGACGTGGTGTCGGCGGCGCTGATGAGCTGGCTGGTGTTCGTCCGCGCCCTCTGCGTGGACTGGCTGACGCACCGGGCGTTCTCCCGCATCGAGCTGCGCGAGATGTGTGTCGGCGCTCTGCTGGGGGCGCTCGGACCGGTCATGGACCTCGGCCCGCTCCTGGCCGGCCGCCCGGCCGAGGACAGCGGTGCCGGCGCCGGGACCCGCACCGGTGCCGGCGGCTGAACTCCCCTCAGGCCGACGCCTGTGCGGCGGCGCGTTCGCGGGCGGCGGCGGCCCGCACCGGGTCGCCCAGCTGGTCCTCCAGCCGGGCCTTGGCCGCCCAGTTGTACGGGCAGATCGGGCGCAGCTGGATGCGCTCGCTGAGCAGGGTGCGGGCCAGTTCGGTACGGCCGGCGCGCAGGGCCGCCTCGACGAGCGTGCGCTGGATCGCGTCGCGCTGGGCGTGGCTGCCGCCGAAGGTGTGCAGACGGTCGCGGACCGGCAGCAGCAGATCGGCGGCCCGGGAGTGGTCCCGCTGCCCGTAGGCGATCAGCGCGCGGCAGACCGGCAGGCCGATCCGGGCGGTCATGGCGCGGTTGGCCCCGGCGGGTTCGGCCGCCAGCCAGCGCTCCCGGTCCTGGACGAGGCGCTGCGCCCGGGCGATGCGGCCCGCCCCCACATAGGCCATGACGGCGTGGGCGTCGTTGAAGGCGTAGTGGGGGCCGTCCTGGCGGCGCTCCCAGGCGTCGGCGAGTCGCTCCCAACGGGCGCTGTGCACGTCCTCGGCAAGGTACAGCCGCCACAGCAGGGCCGAGGCGTCCAGCAGTCCCATCGCCATGCCCGCCGAACCGTCGTGGTGGATGGCGGAGTCGTAGATCTCCAGCACCCGGGCGCCGTCGCCGGCCTCCAGTGCGTAGAGGGCGTAGTGCCACCAGTTGTGGACGGTGAGCAGGGTGCCGCTCGACCAGTCGTCGGTACGGGCGTCGAGGAAGCGGATCCCGTCGGTGAAGCGTCCGCGCATCTCGTAGCTGTGGACCACGCCGTGGATCGCCCACACATCGCGTGGATGCCGCGCGACGGCCGCCAGGCCGACCTCCTCGGCGCGTTCGTAGTGGCCCGACTCCTCCAGGCCGAACGCGTACATGCCGAGCAGCGGCCCGTGGTGGGGGTCGTCCTCGTCCCAGGCGTCCAGTGCTCCGCCGATGCGGTCGCGCAGACGGGCGGCGTCGCCGGTGAGGAAGTCGTGCTGATGCCCCACGAAGAGCGCCAGCGCATCGCGCGGATGGGCGATGGAGATCTCGCCGAGGATGCGGCCGGCGCCGTGCAGGTCGCCGTCCAGCCATGCCGTGGCGGCGGCCAGGTGCATGCGCTCGCGGCGGGTGAGCCGCTCGGTGTCCAGCCCGGAGCGGAACTCGGCAAACGCCTCGCGGGCCGCGGCCGCGTCCTTCTCCTCGGTCCCCAGCACGCCCAGATACGCCATCAGGCTCTGCCCCATCACGGAGCGCGGCGCCGCGGCGAGCACGGACCGGGCCGTCTCCATGATCTGCGGGCGGAAGAACAGCAGGTCGTCCAGGGCCTGTTCATAAGGAACGACGGCATCGGCGCCGGTGTCGGTCATCGTGTGGCCGTGCCGGTCGGTGGTCATGGATACCTCCTGTGTGGCATGGGTGCCGGACGGGCTGGTCCGCGCAGCAGCGGGAGAAGCGCAGGCCACCGCGCCGGAGACGGGGCGCTCGCGCATCCGGCCATCGTCCCCGTGCCGAAGACGCGCGTCAGGCCCCTTCACCCGAATGGCCGAACGGCGCCCCCGGGGCGAATCCGCGAGCGGACCTCTCCCGCAGCGTCCTCAGTCGGCCTTGGGCATCTGCTGGGTCGCGCAGTGGATGCCCCCTCCGCCCTCGCCGAGGTGCTCCACCGGCAGGGGGACGACCTCTCGCCCCGGGTACAGCTCGCGCAGGATGGCGGCGGCCCTGCCGTCGGCCTTCCGGTCACCGAAACGGGGCATGACGACGGCGCCGTTGACCACGGAGTAGTTGACGTAGCAGGCCAGGAAGCCGTCCCCGCGGCGGCCGATGTCCACCGGCTCCGGCAGCTCGACGACCTCCAGCCGCTTCCCCCGGGCGTCGGCGGCGCGGTCCAGGACAGGACATCGCCCAGGTACGGGAGAACAGCGCGGCCTGGGGCGAGCTGCGCGCCACCGCCGTCTTCGCCCCGGACCTGCGCGAGCTGCTGGCCGACGCGACCAGGGAGTGGGTCGAGGACCTCGCCCAGCTCATCGGCCAGGTGCGGGCGGCCGGTTCGGCCGGCACCGACACCGACCCGTACGCCGCGGCCGAACGGCTCACCGCCCTGGTGGAGGGCCTCAGCGAACGCTGGCTGAGCGGGAGCACTTCGCTGGAGCGCGCCCACGAGCTGCTCCGCGGCGCCATCGAGGCGGAACTACGGGCGCGGTGACCGGACGACCGGCCCGTCCCCCCGCCTCGATCCGCCGTCCGACACGACGTCAGCGCCAGCGGGCACGCCCGAGGGCGGCCGCCAGAGTCAGCGGAATCGTCAGCACGGCGGCGACCGCGAAGATCGCGCCGTACTCATGGTGGGCGGCGGCGCTCGCCGTCAGACTGCCGGCGAGCGCGCTGCCGCCGTAGAGGCTGACGCCGAACATCGCGACGCCGGTGGCCCGGGCCGTCGGCGTCGCCGCCGTCGCCCACGCCTGGACCGTGGTGTGCAGGAACGACCAGCCGGTGCCCAGCAGCAACGCAGCGACTCCCAGGGCCGGTACGGACCGGCTCACCGTCGCGAGGGCGTAGGCCGCGGCGGCCTGTGCCCCGCCCGCCGCGATCAGCATCGCGGGGCTCCAGCGGCCCACGAGCCTCTTGACCAGCTGCGCGCTCGCCATGGCGCCCACGCCGTAGAGCGCCGACACCGCCCCGGCCACCGCGGCCGGCACGCCCCGGGCCTCCAGCGCCGGCGCCAGATACGTCAAGAAGCCCAGCATGACGGCGCCTTCGAGCAGGGCGACGGCCATGACGTACCACATCCACCGCGTGGTGAGGACGATGCGGAACGGTGCCAGCAGGCCGGCCCCGGTGGGGGTGCGCGCCGGTTCGGGGAGGTGGCGCAGCGCGCGGGAGAGGTACCCGGCCAGCAGCGCCGGCAGCAGGAAGACCACGCGCCAGCTGACGTAGTGCGCCAGCGCACCGGCCACGACCGTGCCCAGCGCCGTGCCCAGGGCGAAGGCGGTCATCAGATCGGTGAGCGGGCGCTGGCGCCGCTCGGCGGGTACGACATCGCCGATATGGCTCAGGGAGGCGGGGATGCAGGCGGCGAAGCAGGCTCCCGAGACGGCACGGGACACGATGAGCGTCTCGGCGTTCGGGGCGAGCGCCGAGAGCACCGCGGCGAGCGAACCCGCGGCGAGGGAGAACCGCATCACGCTGATCCGCCCCAACCGGTCGCCGGCCAGCCCCCAGACCGGCTGCATCAGACCGTACGCCAGGTAGTAGCCGCCCGCTGCGAGCGCCACCTTCGACAGATCCGTACCGAGCCGGTCCGCGATGATCAGCAGCATCGGGGAGATACAGAACCGGTCGAAGTTGCTGATCAGGCCCGCGCCCCGCAGGAGCCGGAGCGAGCGGGCGGGCAGCGCGGGCGCCGGTTCGGTGGACCGGGCCGGCTCGGTCGGCCGATCGGGCCCGGTGGGCGAGGAGGTGGACACGGAGCGGTCTTTGGACACGGGAGGACTCCCTTCGGCGCCCGGCGCCTTCCCGGGCTCTGTACAGCCAGCCCACCACCCCCGCCGTCCACTTTTGATCGCCGAGCGATCACCATCACTCACACTTTGAGCTGGAACGACGCGCGTGATGAGAAAGGAGGTCGGCGCGATGAGCGTCAGGGAACGGCCGGCCGGCGAGGGACCCGGCCCGGCGAGTACGTCACGCAAGGAGCTCGGCGCCTTCCTGCGCTCACGCCGGGAGCGGCTGACGCCCGGGGAACTGGGCCTGCCGGTCGCTCCGCGCCGTCGCGCCCCCGGCCTGCGGCGCGACGAGGTGGCCCAACGGGCCGGTATCAGCGCCTCCTGGTACGCGTGGCTGGAGCAGGGGCGGGTCCGTACGTCGGAGCAGGTGCTGCGCTCGGTGGCGCGGGCGCTGTGCCTCGACGGGGCCGAGACCGCGCACGTCCTGTCGTTCGTCGAGGACGTCGCGGCCGCCGGCGCCCCGCCGGGCTTTGTCTCACGGAACCTGTTGTCCCTGGTGGAGTCGGTAGCGCCGAACCCCGCCGTGGTCATCGATCCGCACTGGGACCTGCTGGCCTGGAACGCCGGTTACGCCGCACTGCTCACCGACCCCGCGCGCCTTCCCCCGAAGCGGCGCAATCTGCCGTGGCTGGTGTTCCGTTGGCCGCCGGCGCGTACCCTGCTCGCCGACTGGGAGTCCGAAGCGCGCGGACTCCTGGGCCAGTTCCGTGCCGCCGCCGCCCGCCGTCCGGAGGACCGCAGGTATACGGAGATCATCCGTGAGATCACCCAGGACCCGGACGCGGCCCGCTGGTACGGCCGACGGGAGACGGCCGTCTACCAACCCGCGGTCCGCCGCTTCCGACACCCCAGGGCGGGCGCTCTGAACCTGCGCTATGTGAAGCTGGCCGACCTCGACGAACCGGGGCATCACTTCCTGTGCTACCTCCCCGACGACACGGACACCGAGGCCGCGGTGCACAGGCTCGTCGGGGAGGGCGGCTGATTCCGGCCCGGTCCGCGGACAGGCCCTACGCGTCGTCCCCCGCGCCGGTGCGGCATGCCGGGTGGCCCCAGCCGTCCGGGTTCTTGGCGATGGGCTCGCCCGCGGCGTAGGACCGCCCGCACCGGCAGCGGCCGGGGAACTTGGCGTTGAGGGTCCGCGTGGAGTTGCCCGAGGTACGGCGCCGCGGCGAAGAGGCCGTCTTGGAGGCGGCCGGGTACGAGGAAGCGGTCGCGGAGGCCGTCTTCGTCGCCGAACCGGTGGTACGGCGGCGCGCGGGCCGCACGGCGTCCGGCGCGGGCGGCGGCTCCGCGGACCCCAGCGCGCTGCCCGCGGCCTCCTGGACGACGGCCGCCTGGCTCGCGGCCCGGTCGGCGAAGTCATTGAGCCGGTCGCCGTCCACTTGGTGCGCGGGCACGTACCGGAATTCCACCTCGCGCCCCGTGAGCAGGGCGTCGATCCGTACGACGAGTTCCTGGTTGGCCACCGGCTTGCCCGCGGCCGTCTTCCACCCCTTGCGCTTCCAGCCGGGCAGCCACGTCGTGACGGCCTTCATCGCGTACTGGGAGTCCATCCGGATCTCGATCGGAACGGCCGGGTCGGTGGCCGCCAGCAGGCGCTCCAGCGCGGTGAGCTCCGCGACGTTGTTCGTCGCGGTGCCCAGCGGACCGGCCTCCCAGCGCTGGACGGTCTCCCCGTCGTCGGCGACGACCCAGGCCCAGCCCGCGGGCCCGGGGTTTCCCTTCGAAGCACCGTCACATGCGGCGATCACGCGTTCAGCCATGCGCGCGATCATGCCAGGCGGCGGCTCCCGGGGCGAAGTCGCGCCCCCAGGAGCGCCCGTCGGCAGCGGCGCCGGTCGGCGGGACCGCCGGTGGGGCCGCCGGCAGCGCCGTCCGTACGCGTTGCGCTGCGCGCCCGATCAGTTGCCGGCGGCCTTCTCCGGGCGGAGCTCGCTCGGCCGTACGACCACAAAGCCCTCCCCGTCGAGGCGGAGCTGAACGGCCTCACCGGAGCCGCCCCGGAGCATCGAGCCCAGGCTCTGCGAACGGTGCAGCGTGGTCTGCAGGCTACTGCTCCAGCCGACCACGGCGTCGGTGTCGACGAAAACCGGCGACTGCGGCGACACGGGGATGACGATGGGATTTCCCTCGCACACGACACCCAGCTTGCCCTGGCCGCTGAAAACGGAGTTGAAGAGACCGCCGCCGACCATACCGGCGCCCTTGACCACCTTGATCTCGTAGGAGAGCGACGGATCGAAGCACAGCACGTTGCGGCCGTTGACGGAAAGGCCGTCACCGGGGGCGAGATCGATGATGAAGCAGTTCGCGGCCTCATGCGCGAACCACACCTCACCACGGCCCCGTACGGCCATCAGCGCCAGCCCCTCACCGGTGACCGCGCGCTTGAGGAACTTGCCGACGCCCTGCCCCTGCTTCTCGAACTGCAGGTCACCGCGGTAGGCGACCATCGCACCCTGCCGGGCGTAACACTCCCCGTCCAGCGCATACTTGATCGACTTCGCGTTCTGCTGCGTCATACCGGGCGCGGTCGCCGGTATCGCCATGTTCTCCGAGGCAAAAAGAGCACTGTTCATGGCCGTCATGGTAGGCCGCATTGCCGCCGCACCAACCGGAAATGACGGCCGGGAGCAACCGATGCGCTCCTGCCCCGTCTTCGGCTGCGCACCCATTGCCCGTTCGTACGGCAGATCGTCAACTCCGGCCGCGAAAACACCTGGAAGTCTGGTCTTCGGGGCCGGTGCCTCTGGAGCGGGATTCGGCGGGGAATCCACATCGGTGTACGCACAGAGCGGCTCACAGCCGTGGTGCGAGGTGTCCCTACGGGGCCGCATCGCCCAGGAGCCGCTTCCTTCACCAGTAGGGAGACCGATCGATGGCTCACCGGATCAAGAGCGCCCTCCTGACCGCCGGCGCCTGCGCCGTCGTCCTCGGCGGGGCCGGCCTGGCCTCCGCCGACAGCGGCGCACAGGGCGCCTCGCTCCACTCGCCCGGTGTCCTTTCCGGCAACACCACCCAGATCCCCGTCCATGTTCCGGCCAATGTCTGCGGCAACACCCTCAACATCGTCGGACTGCTGAACCCCACATTCGGCAACACCTGCGTCAACGACTGACGCATTGCCGGCCCACGGCTTTTCCGAGGCGAGCAGCCCGTCCCGGAAAAGCCGTGGGCCGGCCGAGCGGGCCCTCGGTTTCCCTTCCCGAGGGCCCGCTCTTCGTTTGCCCTGCCTGGGACCTCCCCCTTTCCCCCGGACGGAATTCGCGACCGCACACACTGCTTTACCCCTAAAACCTTCTCCCGTTCACCCTCTTTGCATGGAGAGGGCACATAGCCCTATCCCATGGCTCTGATGTGAAAGCTCACGCAGTTACCCCTAGGCAAGCGCCCTCTCGCGTAGCACGATCGACTGTAAAGGGCCGGACCTTCCTCTCGACACATCAGGTAGTCAGCTCGTCCCTCACCGCCACCGCTCACCCCTGATTCGGCTCGTCATCCACCCGGCTTTCCTCACCCTGAGCGCACCGGCGCGTCGCGTGGTCGCGGCGCCGGTGTCCGGCACCGCGACCACAGGACGCGCCGGTGCGGAAAGCGACACCGTCATGAAACTGTTCGCCGAGCCACGTCCGGACGCCGAATCCGAGCCCAACGGACTCCGGTCTCCCCCACTCACGGCAGCCGATGTCGGCTTGCTGCTGCTCCGCCTGAGCGTAGGACTGATCATGGCCGGCCACGGCGCCCAGAAGCTCTTCGGGCTCTTCGGCGGCCACGGGCTCGCCGCCACCGGAAAGGGATTCGCCGCCCTCGGTTACCGACCGGGCGAATTCTTCGCCGGCCTCGCCGGGGCCTCGGAACTCCTCGGCGGTCTCGGCCTCGCGGCGGGGCTGCTCACCCCGCTGGCGGCCGCCGCACTGATCGGCGTAATGATCAACGCGATGGCTCTCGCCGCCCCCAAGGGCCTCTGGGCCTTGTCAGGCGGCCTGGAATATCCGCTGTGCATCACCGTCGTCGCCCTCGCGGTCGCCGCGATCGGCCCCGGCCGCCTCGCGCTCGACAGGCCCTTCGTCTGGAGAGACGGCGGGTGGGCCTGTGCCGCCGTCGCCCTGGGGCTGGGCGGCCTAGGCGCCGCCCTCACCTTGGCCCTGTGATCCGGAGAATTCCCACCTGTGAAACCTGTGATCCGGAGGCACGCTGGAAAGCGCCACGCAATCGGCTTTCTTGAACGAGCACGGGGCCACTGGATCGGCGTCGCGGGAAACCCGGCTTCGATAGATCAGCGCCCACGACCGGCACCATGCCGACGAACATCACGTCACGTGAGACAACCTCTACGCCTTGATGGGTGCGGCCGACCTGGCGGCCTGCTCGATCTTCGCGCAGTAGGCCGCACGGGCTTCCTCGTCGATCTGCTTCTCGTTTTCGGCGCGCACCCCGGTCCGGCCGTCGAGGCCCTCGCGCAGGATATCGGCGTGCCCGGCATGCCGGATGGACTCCCCGAGGACATGGACCATGATGGCGAACAGGTTCGTGTTGGGATGAGGCTCAGGCCACCACGGCACGTGGCCGGGGGCGTCGAGGGAAAGCTCGTTGATCGTCGCGTCCGAGTGTTCCCACGTGCGCCGGTAGAACCCGATGATCTGATCGCGGGTCTCGTCCTCGGCCGCCCACAGATCGCTGCCGTCGGAGTCCTGCCACCGGGGCAGCGGTTCCGGGGAAGGGCGGTCGAAGACCTCGCCGAAGTACCTGGCCTCGACGGTGGCCACGTGTTTGACCAAGCCGAGGAGGTTGGTCCCGGTCGCTGTCAAAGGTCGGCGGGCGTCGTATTCGGACAAGCCGTCGAGTTTCCAGAGCAGCGCCTTGCGGTCCCGCCGCAGTCTCCCGTGCAGGTTGTCCTTCGCGAATTCATCGATCATGCGGCGTGAGCCTGTCATGGGCTGCTCGTGCTCTCAAGATCCCGTACGTGGTCCGCAACGACTGGCAGAGCCGCGGCCTGGCCATGCCGCCACACCCTGACCTGCTGCAAGAAGCTCGCGAAACGTGCCACGTGAGACAACCTCTTAGGCGACCGAGGGGGCTTGGGCGGCTTGCACGCGGTGGATCGGTCGGGTCATGCGTCCGGGAGGGTGGCCTGCACCTGGCGCAGGAACGTCGCATTGTCCGGAGTGTGTCGCACCTTCTCCAGCAGCGCCTCCCATTTCGCCGGTCCGTCTCCGGTCTGGAGGGCCCGGCGCACTCGACGCATGGCCATCAACTCGGTTGCGGTGAGCAGCAGTTCCTCGCGGCGGGTGCTGGAGGCGGTGACATTGACGGCCGGGTAGACCCGTTTTGCCGCGAGTGCGCGGTCCAGGCGGAGTTCCATGTTGCCGGTGCCCTTCAATTCCTCGAAGAAGTAGTCGTCGGCCCGGGATCCGGTCTCGACCAAGGCGGTGGCGAGAATGGTCAGCGAACCGCCCTCCTCCGCGCAGCGCGCGGCCCCGAAGAGCCGCTTGGGGCCGTACGGCGCGGCGGCGTCCACGCCTCCGCTCAGCGTTCGACCGCCCGATGCGGCGGCGGTGTTGTGCGCCCGGCAGAGCCGGGTCAGGGAATCCAGGAGAATGACGACGTCCTCTCCTTGCTCGACAAGCCGTTTCGCGCGTTCCACGGCCAGATCGGCGAGCGCGATGTGCTCTTTCGCCGGTCGGTCGAAGGTGGAGGCGAGCACCTCGCCGCGTACGCCACGGCGCATTTCGGTGACCTCCTCCGGCCGTTCGTCGACCAGGACGACCATCAGCCGGCATTCGGGGTGGTTGTCGGCGACGGCGGCGGCGAGTTGTTGCAGCAGAACGGTCTTTCCGGTCTTCGGCGGGGCGACGATCAGTCCGCGCTGCCCCTTGCCGACCGGGGCGACCAGGTCGACGATGCGGGACGTCGGGCCGCCGCTCGCGCTTTCGAGGCGCATCCGGTGTCGTGGATGCAGCGGCGTGAGATCACGGAAGTGCGGCCGGCCCCGCAATTCCTCCGGCGGGCGACCGTTGACGGTCTCGACCTCGGTAAGCGTCCGCGGGCGGCCGCACCCGCCGACGACGAAGTCGCCCTTGCGCAGGCCGTTCTTGCGGATCAGCGGGGCGGGTACTCGAACGTCTACGGGCGAGGCGAGGCACCCCTCCGCCCGGAGAAAGCCGAATTCCTGCTTCGCGTTCGCGATATCCAGAATCCCGGCGGCCGGCGTGGCGATGTCGACTTGGGGACCGACCGTGGTGAGGGAATGGGTGGCGTTTCTGGCGTTTCTGGCGTTGCTGGAGTTAGTGGCCTTGGTGGTCTTGGTGAAGTGAGTGGTGGGCGCGCTGGGCGCGGTTTTGGTGGTGGTCACGGTGTCCTCTCGGGACGTACGTAGGTGAGTACGCGGTACAGCGGGTACAAGGGGAGCCGGCAGATAAGGGGGCGGTGACTTCACGCCCCACGGGCGGGCAGAAACCCGCGGCCGGAGAGAGGGTGATGCTGCCTGGCAGGAGCGAGAACTGCGGGTGCCGGACAGAGAGCCGGCGCTGGATCGCCGTCGCCGTGGCCGTCTGGACAGACTGACCGAGGGCGTATCAGCGATGCGCATTGCGAAGCACATGCGACGCTGAGATGAGCTGGGCACCGGCGCCGGAATTACGGCGAACACAAGTGCGCTCCGAACGCACTGTAGCACTCGGCGCGGATGCGTCGACAGGCTTTTCGAACCTCACCCGGCGCCACCCGACGCCGCGGGCCGCAGGCGCCAGCCGCCAGCCGCCAGCCGCCAGCCGCCAGCCGCGGATGAGCCTATGCTGAACGCGATGTTCGCACCCCAGGGCCCCACGTTCCGTGAACTCGCCGTCCAGGCGCTGTCCTCCGTCGAGCACGGCTATGACCTGCTCGCCCCGAAATTCGACCACACCCCCTTCCGGACCCCGCAGTCGGTGCTGACTCCCGTGTCACAGGCGCTGCTGAAGCTGGGGCCGTTCGACAGCGGCCTCGACCTGTGCTGCGGTACGGGTGCGGGGGTGGGCGTACTGCGGCAGGTGTGCCGGGAGCGGGTCACGGGGGTCGACATCAGCGCGGGGATGCTCGCCGTGGGCCGGGCCCGTGAACGGATGACCGCGACCGGGCCGCGCATCGACTGGGTACGGGCGGATGCGCGGGCCCTGCCCTTCGGCCCGGTCTTCGATCTCGTCGTGAGCTTCGGTGCGTTCGGGCATTTCCTTCCCCAGGAGCAGCCGGGGCTGTTCGCGCAGGTCCACTCGGTGCTGCGCCCCGGCGGCCGGTTCGTCTTCCCGATCGGCGCGCCGCCCCGCCCGGGGTCGCCTGCCTACTGGGCGCTCCTGGCCTTCGATACGGCGATGCGGGTCCGCAATGCGCTGTGGCGCCCGCCCTTCGTCATGTACTACCGGGCGTTCCGGCTGGCCGATGTACGGGCGGAGCTGATCCGGACCGGCTTCGAGGTGGAGTTGCACGCGCTGCCGGAGCTGGGCCTGCGCCCCGACGGCAGCCCTCGGTGCCGGTTGGTGGTGGCGACCCGGGCCCGGTGAGACCGGACGGGGCATCCGCGCCTCACCGGCGAGCGGTGACGACCGCCGCCGCGTCCATGACCTGCCGGGCCACCGCCGTGGCGTCCGTGAGAAGGGTGAGGTGGCCGCACCCGGGCCGGACGACGAGGCGACCGTCGCGACAGGCGTGGAGGAAGCGGCGTTCATCGCGGCGGAAGTGGTCGCGTTCGCCGTTCACCAGCCAGACCGGCCCCGGATAGGCCGACAGCGCGGCGAGCGGGTCCAGCCGGCGCACGGCCGCCACGACGTCGGGCACGATCTCGCAGCTCAGACCGCCTGCGGCCATGGCTCGCCCCAGACGGGCGGGCAGCGCGTGACGGAACGCGAACGCGCTGAGGCGGTTGGCTTCCTCCGGATACCTGGCCGCCGCTCGTGCCGCTCCCCGGTACACGGCGCCGAGCGGTCCGTTCGGCAGCGCCGTACAGCCCATCGCCATCAGGCCGGCCACCCGGTCCGGGTGTGCGGCAGCCGTGGCGATCGCGACGTAGCCGCCCAGGGACAGACCCGCGACCAGGGCCCGGCCGCCGACTCGATCCACCGCCTCGGCCACTGCCGCCACGGCGCCGGACAGGGTGAACGGCTCGCCGCGTCTGACCCCGTGGCCCGGTAGGTCGGGTGCCGCAATGGGGTGGCGGGTTCCGATGGCTTGGACAACGGGTTGCCACATCGTGCTGCTGACGCGTGTGCCGTGCACGAAGACGACGGGCAGCCCGGCTTCTTGGGTCTCCATGCTCGGCACGCTACCAAATGCAACGCAACGTTGCGTTGCACTTTTCTGCTAGCCTCTCCTCATGAGCGAGGAACGACACGACGGAACGCGGCGAAGCGGCGGCCCCCGGAAGGCACCGGAGATCTTCGACGCCACACTGGACCTGCTCTCGGAGAAGGGCTACGAGGGCCTGACCGTCGAGGGAGTCGCCCAGCGGTCCGGGGTCAACAAGACCACGATCTACCGCTGGTGGCCGTCCAAGGGAGCCCTCCTCGGCGCCGCGCTCACGGGCGCCCGCCGACTCGACGTCGAACTCCCCGACACCGGCAGCCTCCAAGGCGACCTGGAGGCACTGCTGCGCACAGTGGTGACCTTGCTGACCACTCCGCCCGGCTCCGACATCGCCGTCTCCGCGCTGGGCGCGGTCACCCACAGCCCCGAACTCGCCGGCCATGTCCGCGACTTCTTCGCCGATCGGATCGACCGCGAGCGCCCCGTCTTCGATCGCGCCGTCGCCCGCGGTGAACTCGCGGCGGACGCCGACCCCATGCTGCTGGTGGACCTGCTGGCCGGGGCCGCCTGGCTCCGCGTCGTACTGCGGCAGCTCCCGGTGGAGAAGGACTTCGTCCCACGAGCCGTGAGCACCGTGCTCAACGGCGCGTCCATTGCCCGGCGGTGAGAGGGATTCTCACGAGAACACCTCCCGCGAAGCGGACTCCGGGAAGGGCCTGAAGAGGACCCAAGGAGGGCTCAAGGGGGGTCCAAAGAGGGCCCGAAGAGGGCCTGAAGAGGGCCTGAAGAGGGCCTGAGCAGGACCCGTGCGAGAACCGCCGAAAACTGACGCGGCCTCCGTTTCGTTTCCCCCCAAAGGGACTGTTTCACCATCAACTACAACTTTACCGACTCTTGGTGTAGTTGAATCAATTTTCACACCAGTCTCGAACGCAACAGCGGCGGACGCGACATGCACCACATTCCCTCCGGAACTGTCGCTTCCATCTGCCGTGTGTGAAATAGGCGAGAAGCACGAGAGGCAACACCAAGATGACGAAGAGGAACGGCAGAACGATCCGGTACGGAAGCCGGTTGATGGCACTGTCCACGGCCGCGCTGGGACTGGTCGCCGCGATGACCGTACCCGCCGCGGCAGACGACGGCCCCACCCGGGAGCAGCTCATAGCCGACTGCGCCTCCGGCGAGGGGAAGTGCAGCTTCAACGAGCCCACGCTCGGCAAAGCCTACCTGGGCGATTTCCGGCAGGTCTCCAACTCCCTTTACAACTGCAGCACTTCGGACGCCACGCAGTCGATGGGCTGGGCGGACACGGTGGGTTCGACGGACAGCGCCGGCGTCTCGGTCACGGCCGGCGGGAAGATCGCCGGTCTGATCGACCTGAGTGTGACCGCGACGTACAGCCACACCTGGTCGAGCTCGCACACCGAGAACAGCTCCCTGAACATGACGGTGAAGCCGGGCGAGGTGGGCTGGATCTCGCGGGCACAGGTCATGCAGACCGTCTCGGGCACCTGGCAGACCCATTACGACAGCCCCAAGTGGGGGCACTACTACTGGTTCGTGCCGGACACCGTCACGGGTCCCGCGCCCAACGGCACGGATGGGCAGAGCAACGCGGTGACGGTCAAGACCCGCAAGATGACCGCGTCGGAGAAGGCTTCCTGCTCCGCCGAGTCGAAGAAGGGCCGGGCGTTCGTCGTGAAGCGCTGATCACGGCAGCCGCGACCGCCCGACGGCGGGCGCGGATGACGTGAGAGCGGACCGGCCGAGCAGCCGGCCCGATGCCTCCCGGCCCACCCCATGGGGCCGGGAGGTTCCTCGTGGCGGACTCCCGCCGAAGGTCTCGCCCAGGGACAGCCCTTAGGGCCTGTCCGATGGGCCCTAGTCAAGAGCTTGGGCCGCCTTGGTCCTCGGGCCGCCCGCGTCACCGGTGTTGAGCGTCCCGGCGGGTTCGAGCAGCAGGACGGCGGTCTCCTCGTCCGCGAGTGGGCAGTGTTCGACGCCACGCGGAACGACGAACAGTTCACCGGGCCCGAGCACCACATCGCCGTCCCTGAGCTGGATGGTCAGGCGGCCGCTGATGACCAGGAACAGTTCGTCGGTGTCCTCGTGGCGGTGCCAGATGAACTCCCCCTTCAACTTGGCGAGCTTGACCTCGTAGTCGTTGAGGTCGGCCACCTTCTTCTGTGACCAGAGGTCGTTGAACTGCGCGAGCTTGTCGGCCAGATCGACCGGTACGGGAGGCTGCGGCATCGCCAGGTCCTTTCGCAGGGCGGGCAGGTCGGCGCACCCGGAGGGCGTTCGTCTCCGGGCATCGTGAGCGTCGTCATGAGGCATCGCTGTGCGCGAGCGTCATGAGCTGTCAGCCTGCCGCGCCCGGTCCCTTGCGATCTTGTACGTTCCTGGCATGACAGCAGCTTCGGGCCCGCCTCCCACCACGATCAGCGCCTGGCGGCCGTCGGTACCGGGTATCTCCGAGGTCCTCCACGCACACTTCACCGATCACGCCTATCCGTCCCACACCCACGACACCTGGGATCTGATGATCCTCGATGACGGATCGGTCGACTTCGCCCTCGACCGGCACCGTCACGGAGCGACCGGTTCCGGCAAGGTCGTTCTGCTGCCTCCCGGTGTCTCGCATGACGGCCGGACGGTCACCGAGACGGGCTTCCGCAAGCGCGTGCTCTACCTGGACCTGACCGTGCTGCCGGAGCACCTGACCGGCAGTGCGGTGGACGGCCCGGTCCTCGACGATGCGCTGCTGCGCCGTCGGATCCACCAACTGCACACCGCCCTCGGCGACGCCGGCACCGCAGCCGACGACGGGCCCAAGGGCCGGCTCCGGGCCGGAGGGAGCAGCAAAGACGCCGTGTTCGAAGCCGAATCCCGGCTGGCCTTCATCCGCGAACGGCTGCGCCTTCACCTCGCCCCACCCGGCCGCCTCGACGCGCTTCGGCCCCGTACGCCCGGTCGTGAGGCGAACCGGCTGGCTGCCGAGCTGCGGGAGCTGCTGGACTCCCGGATACCCTCCGGGATCTCCCTCCAGGAGGCCGCCGCCACTCTGCACGCCCACCCCACCCATCTCATCCGCTGCTTCAAGCAGACCTACGGGCTGCCGCCGCACGCCTACCTGACCGGCAGACGCATCGACCGGGCCCGTCGGCTCCTGCTCGACGGCCGCCGGCCGGCCGAGGTCGCGGCGGCCGTCGGATTCCATGACCAGGCGCATCTGAACCGGCACTTCACCCGCCATGTGGGCACCACGCCGGGCCGCTACGCCGCCGCGCGCGGCAGCGGCCCGGTGTGAGGGCGCCGGGAGGGGTGTTTTGGCCGACCGTGGCGTTACGGGGAGCTGAAGCGCCGTCATTTCGGCCATCTCCCAGGGTTATCGGCCCGATGCGCTGCGTGGTGTGCCTACAGTCCCGCCATGACGCATGGGCAGGACGTGACCGGCGGCCCGGTGCTGGTGGCCGGGGCGTACTCGGTCGATCTTGTGTACCGGGGGCTGACGGGACCCCTTGCGGACGGCAAGGAAGTGTGGGCCGAGGGCTTCAGCATGGTGCCCGGCGGGGCGTTCACCCTGGCCATGGGGTTGCGGCGGCTGGGCCGCGAGGTCGTATGGGCGGCGGACTTCGGCAACGACCCGTTCAGTCTGGAGGTGCTCGCGGCGGCGCGGGACGAGGGGCTGGACGAGCGGGCCTTTCGGCGCCATGCGCGACCGCTGCCCAATGTGACGACGGCGTTGTCCCGGCCCGGCGACCGGGCGATGGTCTCGTACGAGGAACCGGTCGTCGCCCCTCCGCTGGCGCAGCTGATCGAGACCTGCCGGCCGGCGCTGGTGATGCTGCCGTTCCTGCAGTACGGACCCGCGGTGTCCCACGCCTTGGACGCCGCCGCGCGGGTGGGGGCGGAGGTGTTCATGGACTGCCAGGACTACCCCGGCAGCGTCGATGTCCCCGAGGTGGCCAAGGCGCTCGGGCAGGTTGCCGTCTTCGCGCCCAACGCGGCGGAGGCGCTGCGGGTGACCGGGACCGGGTCCGTCGAGGAGGCGCTGGAGGTGCTGGCGGGGTTGGTGCGCACCGTGGTGATCAAGCAGGACAGCCGGGGCGCGGTGGCCGCGGAGGACGGCGTACGGATCGCGCAGCCGTCGCTGCCGGTGGACGTGGTGGACACCACGGGCGCGGGTGACTGCTTCAACGTGGGTTTCGTCCATCGCCGCCTCGCGGGCGGGACGCTCGCCGAGTGTCTGGCCGCCGGTGTCGTCTGCGGGGCGGCGTCCGTCACCGCGGCGGGTTCGGGCGGCGCGCTGGACGCGGCCGGGCTGGAGCGGTGGCTCGCACGTCTCTCCCCGTAGCGCGGCCGCCTCCGTACGGCACACACGGGCCGTACAGCAGCGACGGGCCGTACGGAGCCGCAAAGAGCAGACCGGCGCGGCGGAGTGCGGGCCCGCACAGCCGGAGTACCGACCCGTACCGCGCAGACGCGCCCAACGACAACGGGGGAAACATGGCAGCGCTGGTGTCGGACGAGCAGGCTTCGCCCGAGCCGTCGGCCGGGGGTGCCGGTGACCGGGTGCTGGTCACCGATCTGGACGGCACGCTGCTCGGCGGCGACCGCACCGACCGCCGGCGGCTGCGCCAGGCGCTCGACCGGCACCCGGAACTGACCGTGGTGTTCGCGACCGGCCGCTCCCTGCCGTCCGTCGAGGGGATCCTGCGCGGCGATCCGCTCGTTCCCTCCCCCCGTTGGATCATCGCGGACGTCGGCGCGAGCGTGATCGACGGCAGCGACCGCACGGGCGTCGGCCCGCTGCAGGACCGGCTGCGTGATGGCTGGCCGGGGCAGCGGTGCGTACGGGAGCGGTTGGCACGCTTTCCCGAACTCGTCTATCAGGACGGGGTGGTCCAGGAGGGCCGCTGCTCCTTCTTCCTGCGTCCCGAGCAGCTCTCCGAAGCGATCACCGACGCCGTGCGGGAGCTGGGCTGCGGATGGACGTACTCGGCGGACCGCTACTTCGACGTCCTGCCGGCCCGGGCGAGCAAGGGCAACGCCCTGGCGCTGCTCGCCCGTCGGCAGCGGTGGCGGATGGACTCGGTCCTCGTGGCCGGGGACTCGCTCAACGACCTGTCGTTGTTCCAGCTCGGCGCACGGGGTGTGCTGATGAGCAATGCGGAGGCGGCACTTCGGGAGCGGATCCCCGACCGTGCGGACGTCCACCGGCCGGAGCGTCCGGGGGCGGCCGGCATCCTGTCGGCGCTGGAGAGCCTGGGCTGGATCGAGCGTGCTCGCCCCCTCGTGGTCGGCTACCACCGTCCGCCGGTGCGATGGGCCGGCGGACAGTGGCAGCAGCCGCTGAGCCCGAACGGCGTGCTGCCCACGCTGCAGGGCCTGTTCAGCGCCGAAGGTCCCGATGCCGTGTGGGCCACGGCGCTGGTCGAGGACGACGCTCCGCAGGACACGGGCACCCCTCCCGATCCGCCCACCCGTCCAGGTCTGCCCGCCCGCCCCGGTCTGCCGCACCGGACCGGTCTGCCGCTGGCGTTCCTGCCGGTGGCCGCCGCCGAGTGGACGGAGTACTTCCATCGCGCGTGCAAGGAGACGCTCTGGCCCGCGCTGATGTCCCAGCCCGACCGGATGCGCTACCGCGCCTCGGCCTGGCGGCACTACGAGGCGTTCAACGCGCGCTTCGCCGACCATGTGAGCGCCCATGCGGCGCGCGGCGCCACGGTCTGGCTGCACGACTACAACCTCTGGCTCGTGCCGGGCATCCTGCGCGCGACGCGGCCCGATCTGCACCTGGGGCTGTTCCATCACACGCCGTTCCCGCCGCCGGCCGCCTTCGCCCGTATCCCCACCGCCGAGCAGCTGCGCGACTCCCTCGCCTGCCTGGACTGGGCCGGTTTCCACACCGCCGAGTTCGCCGACCACTTCCGGCAGGCGCTGGCCGGGGCCCGTCGAGCACCGCGTACCGGCGTCCACCCGCTGGGCATCGACCGGCGGGCCGTCGAGGAGCTGGCCCGTACGCGCGGGGTGCCGGCGGCGCGGCCGGGGCCGGCCCTGATCCTGTCGGTGGAGCGACTCGACTACGCCAAGGCGCCGCTCGAAAAGGTCCGCGCCATCGCGATCCTGCTCGCCCAGCACCCGGAACTGTGCGGCGCGTTGCGCTTCCGTCTGGTGTGCCCGCCGCCCGAACCGGGGATCCGGGTGCACGACGGCACCCGCGCCGCCCTGGAGCGCGCCATCGCCGATCTCAACGACCGCTGGCGCACAGGAGGTTGGGAACCCGTCGAATACCTCCCCCGCGCCCTGTCCTTCGGTGAGGTGGTCGACCACTACCTGAGCGCGGACGTGTTCTGGGTGACGTCCCTGCAGGACGGTATGAACCTGACCGCCAAGGAGTTCATCGCCAGCCATGCCGCCACCGGCCGGTCCGGGGTGCTCGTCCTCTCCCGCCACACCGGAGCGGCCTCCCAACTGGGCGCCGCCGCCCTGCTCACCGACCCGCGCTCCCCCCAGGACCTCGTCGGCACCCTGCACCGCGCGCTGACCATGACGCCTTCGGAGCGCCTGGCCCACATCACCCGACTCGCCGCCCTCCTCGACGACCAGACACCCACCCGCTGGGCCCGCCAGATCATCGGCGCCATCCCACGGCCGCCGAGGGAGACGGTGAAGACGACGGGCGGGGCGAACGAGCCCAGCGCGGCGACTACGGCGACTGCAGAAGAGGCCGTCATGCGCTGACCGTACAGGGGCCCCATGCACCGCACCGCTCCCCCACCGCGCGGCGAAGTGCGCGGTGCGCGCGCCCGAACAGCGGGTATCACCCTGGGGAATCCGCACTCTTGCGCTCCCGGGAGCCGCTCATGAGGCACACCCATCCCCAGCCCGGCGACATCGGACTCACTCAAATCTCCGGCGTCACCGGCCGGTTGATCCGCTTCGGACAGTGGATCAACGGCGACGGTTTCGCCGACTACCAGCACGCCTTCCTGGTCCTGCCCGACGAGCGGCTGCTGGAAGCCCAGCCCGGCGGGTCCCGCATCCGGCCGCTCGCGGACTACGCCGACGCCGATGTGCTCTACGTGTACCCGGAGGGGCTCACGGAGCGGCAACGCGCCGGAATCTGCGCGGCGGCCTCCCGTTACGTCGGGGTGCCGTACAGCTTCCTCGACTATCTCGCGATCGCCACGCACCGGTTGCGGATGCCCGTTCCGGGGCTGCGGCGCTATATCGCCAGCACTCGGCACATGATCTGCTCCCAGCTCGTCGACCAGTGCTATCTGGACGCCGGAGTGCATCTGTTCGCCGACGGGCGCTGGCCCGGGTATGTGACGCCGATGGCGCTGTACAACATCCTGGGCCGCTGACGCCCCCTGACCGCGGAAGCGGGCGGCACGAGGGACGGGCGGGGGCGTTCGGGGCGCCGGAGCCGGATATCCGGCTGCTGGACCAGCGCCCCTTGCTCGTTCTCCGCGGTCGCCCGCGCCGCCGGGCGCGCCTGCGTGCCCGGTGATCAGGTGCCGGACTTGCGGCCGTAGACGTAGACGTCGTCGCCGGTCTTCAGCAGGGACCAGTACTTCTTCGCGTCGCCGTCGCGCATGTTGACGCAGCCGTGCGAGCCGGGGGCCGACCAGACACTGCCGCTGATGGAGTGGAAGGCCTGACCGCCGTCGAAGAACTGGCTGTAGGGCATGGGGACGTCGTAGAGCGTCGACACATGGTGCAGGTTGCGCCAGTAGACCTTCTTGGCGCCGGTGCGGGTCTCGTAGCCGTCGCGGCCGCTGCGGATCGGCACCGGCCCGAACACCAGCCGCGATCCGTCCTGTATCCAGCTGAGCTGGCGGGTCAGGTCGACGCAGGCTATTCGTCCCCGGCTCGTGGGGCATTTGCCGGCTTTGTTCGGATTGCCCCCTGCTGCCTTCTGCTGTGCGACCAGGCTCATCACACCCCAGGTGACGGGACCGGCGTAGCCGATGTTCGGGCTGATGCCGTGGCTGGTCTGGAAGGCGCGGATCGCCCGGCAGTCGGAAGCCGACTGCCGGCCGTCGACCCGGAGGCCGAGGAACTTCTCGGCCTGCTTCTGGTAGGGGCCGCGGCTCGCGGTGCAGGCGGACGCGGTGGCGGCCTGGGCGGTGGAGCCGAAGGCCGCCGTCAGCGGCAGGGTCAGCGCGGTGAGGGCGAGCGCCGCGCCCACCCGGCGGCCGGAGCCGGAGCGCCGCGGTCTGCCGGGGTTCACCGGCCGTCGCAGGTTCAGTCGTGGTTTCATGCCCGGTATGACTGTTCGCCCGACCTGTCGGTTGCAGGCGTGACCGACCCGAAATAACTGCGTACGTCATATCCGGTCGGGCGGGGTGCCGCCGCCCACTCCTCACCCCGGCCCCCGGCCCGGTCCCCGCGCTCTTCCGCGCCCTGGAGGCGACGCCGTCCCGGACGCGGACGCCGACGGATCAGCCTCCCACCATTCCTTCGCTTCCCTTGCGACCATGGGCCCGCCGCCGGGGCTGCCGCCCTCCGCCCGTCGCCGCTAAGGAGCCTGTATGACCGCCGCCAGTGCAGATCTGCTCGTCGATGCCTTCGGCCGTATCCGGGAGGTCGTCGAGGAAGTGGTCAGCGGGCTCAGCCCCGAGGAGCTCGCCGAGCGGCCCGACGACGCCGCCAACTCCATCGGGTGGCTGGTCTGGCATCTGACCAGGATCCAGGACGATCATGTGGCCGGTGCGGCCGAGGCGGAGCAGATCTGGATCTCGGACGACTGGTACGAGCGCTTCGGGCTGCCGTTCACGGCCGACGACACCGGATACGGCCACTCCCGCAAGGAGGTGGCGGCGGTACAGGACCTCAGCGCGCAGCTACTGACCGGCTACCACGAGGCGGTCCACGACAACACGGTGCAGTACCTCGCCGGGATCGAGGACAAGGACCTCAAGCGCGTCGTCGACCGGGCCTGGTCGCCGCCGGTCACCCTGGGCGTCCGGCTCATGAGCGTCATCGCCGACGATCTTCAGCACGCCGGCCAGGCGGCGTACGTACGCGGGCTGCTCGGCCGCTGAACGGCCGGGCGTCGGTGGTGCGGCCGACCGCGGCGTGGTGCACGGCCAGCAGGTGGGCGGCGAGCCCATCGCCGCCGCCGGCCGCGAAGCGCGGTCAACCGGTAGACGCCGACCAGTGCCAGCGCGTACCAGGGCCATGAGTGCCCCAAGTGCTCCACGAAGCCCTCCCTTCATGAGAGTTGCTGCCACCCGCGTCGTTGCGGGTGAGCCGGAACCTGGGATGCGTTCCTGCCCCTCTCACCGATGAGCGCGCTCGGCGGCGACCTCACGGGGCGTCCGGGGCGGTCGCCGCGCCCTCCGCGGCCGGCGGCGCGGGCCCCTCACCTTCCCTTCCACCCCTTGCGTCCCGGCCGAGGTCGCCGCGAACTGCCGTGGCAGGACGGGTTGTTGCACCGCCGCGCCGAGGCGGGACGAGCCGTTGCACTGCCCGGCGGTCCGTGCGCGGTGCGTGCGGACCTGCGCAGCGCATGCACCAAGTGCCTCGGATGCGCTCGGCGGACACCCCCGCAGCGGGTGAACGATCCCCCGGACCCCGTGGGGCATGCGCCTACGGCATGAGGGGTGCGCCCCTGCCCGTCAGAGCGGGTGCGCCGTGGGCAGGCATGCCCGTGCTCCGGAGGCAAGGGGGCAGACCGTGCGGCGACGGCGCTACCGCGCGCTCTGCCGATGCGAACTCTGTGCGTGGTTGTCTCATCCCCGTCGAATTCATGGCGCCGCACGGAAATCGCGGTCGGGCACCGCTCGAACGCGATTTCCGCCAAGGCGTCACGTTTCCTGAATGGCCGCCAGGGAACTGCGCGGCAAGCGACGGGAGCAAACGCATGGAATTTCCGCAGGTATCGGAATCGACCGCCCGGAATGAATTCCGGGGCTACGGGGTCCGAGGCGTCACGGCGGCAGCCGTACTGCTGGCGGCCGGCGCGCTGAACGTGGCGGCCGAGCAGCCGGCCCAGGCGGTGACAGGCGGGACGTGGGACCGCTTGGCCGGGTGCGAGAGCGGAGGCAACTGGCGTATCGATACCGGGAACGGGTTCTCCGGAGGGCTGCAGCTGGCCCACTCCACCTGGCGCTCGTTCGGCGGCCGGGCGTACGGGGCACGGGCGGCGCAGGCGTCCCGGGCACAGCAGATCAACGTGGCGGAGCGGGTGCTGGCCCGGCAGGGGTGGGGCGCGTGGCCCGCCTGCTCGGCCCGGCTCGGGCTCAACTCGGCCTCGCGGCACACCGTCCCGCGGGTGACCACCCCGCGCCCCGCACCGCGGCACCGGGCCCAGCCGCCGGTGAGCCGGCGGCTGCCGCACCCGCAGTTCCACGAGAAGCGGTACAAGCCGCGTCCGCAGCGCAGCGGCACCACCGTCGTCGTCAACACCGGGGACACGCTCAGCGGTATCGCGCACGAATTCGGGTGCCGCTGGCAGGAATTCCACCGGTTGAACCGCAAGGCGATCGGCGGGAATCCGGACCTCATTTACCCCGGCACCCGGCTGGCCGTGCCGCGAAACAGCTCCCGCTGAGCGCCAATTGACCGGGAAGCGGGCAGCGCAAACAAACTGAGCGCACCGTAGAACCGTTTCGAAACCCCGTTTCGAGACCCGATTCGAAACCCGTTACGGAATACCCGGGTATTCCCCAGCGGTGGGTTGCAGGCCGTCCGTGGCGCCGCGGACGGCCTGCCCGCGCGAGCGGACCCGGCGCGGATGCCCGGCCGGACGAAGCGTCAGACCTTGGTGAAGCAGAGCGTGTAGTTGCCGCTGCGGAAGCGCGCGCCCGAGTACACGATGCTGGTGTCGTACTGCGGCCCGCACTTCTGGCCGGCACCGATCAGCCGGTCGCCCGTCTTGTACTCGGCCTGGGGCGAACCGCAGTCGACGACCAGCGGCTTCGGAGCGTCGTCGGTGCCCTGCATGTCGATGCAGTCACCGGTCTGCGGGGCGTACTTCTTGTTCTCCTCGGCCCGCGCGGACGCCGATGCCTCCGCCTTGGCCTTGCCGCCGTTGGGGTCGGTGTTGTAGTTCCACACGTACCAGGCGCCGCCGCCGAAGACCGCCAGCACGATGACGGCGGTGATCAGACCTCGCAGCGGGCTCGACTGCCGCTGCGGCGGCCGCTGCGGCCCGCCCGGCTGCTGCGGAGAGGGGTACTGCTGCGGCTGCTGCCCGTACGGCTGGGGCGGCTGCTGCTGCCCGTACGGCTGCTGCTGCGGATACCCGTAGGGCTGCTGCGGCGGCTGGTTCTGGTAGGGCGGCGGCGGTGCGGACACGACTGAGGTCCCCCATGGTTGACTGCACGAACAACGTCAACGCGTTGTTGACCGATGCAGGTTACCTGCCGTCAGCCGGCCGTCGCTCAGGTGGTCCCCCGCGCCCGGACGGCGCGCCGGGCCGGAGCTCTCAGGGCTCCAGCGCACCGGTGCGCCATGGGGCGCAGGAGAGGGCGACCGTCAGGCGGTCGCGTACACGCGGGTCGCGAACTCCGCGATCTGCTTGTCGTTGAGGTTCTTGGCGACATTGGCCTCGGTGATCATTCCGACCAGGCGGTGGCCGCCCTTGACGTCGATCACCGGCAGGCGCTTGATGTGGTTGTTCTCCATGGTCTCCAGGGCCTTGGAGGCGTCCGCTTCGGCGTCGATCCAGTGCAGTTCCCCGCCCAGCGAACCGGCCTGCACGGACGCCGGGTCCACTCCTTCCGCACAACAGGTGACGACGATGTCGCGGTCGGTGATCATACCTATGAGCTTGTTGTTGTCACCGCAGATGGGCAGGCATCCGACGTCGAGATCGCGCATCATCTTGGACGCGTCGTAGAGCGACTCGTGCGCACCCACGCAGCGCACGCCGCCGGTCATGATGTCCCGGGCTCGCAGTTTGGCGGCCATGGTTCCTCCTGTCTCAAGGAGTGTTGCTTGCCTCGCCTTCGATGACACCACGAATGGCTCAACGACGCTTCCCGGGGAAGGGCCCGGCGGACCGTATGCGACGACCGCCGGACCGGGCGCCGCAGCCGGGCATAGGGTCGACGCCCGTGATACCGACGAACCCTTTCTTCGAACCGAGTGACCTGCCCTACGAGCTGCCGCCCTTCGCGCGGATCCGGCACGAGCACTATCTGCCGGCCTTCACCCGCGGCATGGCCGACCAGTTGGCGGAGGTGGCGGCGATCGGAAGCCGCGCCGATCCGGCGACCTTCGAGAACACCGTGGAGGCGATAGAGCGCAGCGGTGCGCTCCTGGGCCGGGTCCGGCGGGCGTTCGCCGCCAAGGCCGCGGCGGACACCGACGAGGAGATCCAGGCCCTGGAGGCCGAGATCGCGCCCCGGCTGGCCGCCCACGACGATGCGCTGCTGCTCGACCCCGCGCTGTTCGCCCGGCTGGACGCGGTCTTCGACCGGCGCGAGCACCTCGGGCTGGACGCGGAGCGGCTGCGGCTGCTGGAGCGCCACCACTCACGCCGGGTGCAGGCCGGCGCACGCCTCGCACCGGAGCAGCAACGGCGGCTGCGCGAGCTGAACACCGAGATCGCCACCCGGAGCATCGAGTTCCGCCGGAATCTGCGCGAGGACACCGCCCACGCGGCGCTGGTGCTGGACCACGCCGAAGAGCTGGCCGGTCTGCCGCCGGACCAGATCGCCGCGGCGGCCGAGAACGCCCATGCGCTGGGGCACGAGGGCAAGTTCGTGCTCAGCCTGAAGAACTTCTCGAACCAGACCGAACTCGCCGCGCTCGACAGCCCCGAACTGCGTGCGCGCCTGCTCGACGCCTCACTGCGCCGCGGTGGCGAGCGCAACGGCCCGATCGCCGTGGCACTGGCCCGGCTGCGCGCCGAGCGCGCCGCCCTGCTGGGCTTCCCCAGCCACGCGGCCTGGGAACTCGCCGACCGCACCGCCGCCACCACCGACGCCGTCGAGGAGATGTTCGACCGGCTGGCCGCCCCCGCCGTCGCCAGGGCCGAGCGCGAGCGCGCGGCCCTGGCCGAGGCCGCCGGTGTCGCGGAGATCGGTGCCGCCGACTGGCAGTACTACGCCGAGCGGGTCCGCAAGGAGCGGTTCGACCTGGACGCGGCCGCACTGCGGCCCTATCTGGAGCTGGAGCGGGTACTGCGCGACGGGGTCTTCCACGCCGCGGAACTGGTCTACGGGATCACCCTGACCGAGCGCCCCGACCTGGTGGCGTACCACCCGGACGCCCGGGTCTTCGAGGTGCGCGACGCCGACGGCGGCCCGCTCGGGCTGTACATCGGCGACTTCCACGCCCGCGAGTCCAAGCGGGGCGGGGCGTGGATGGAATCCCTGGTGGTCCAGTCGCATCTGCTGGGCCAGCGGCCCGTGGTGGTCAACAACCTGAACATCGCCAGGCCCCCGGAGGGCGAGCCGGTACTCATGACCTGGAGCGAAGTCACCACGCTGTTCCACGAGTTCGGGCATGCGCTGCACGGCCTGTTCTCCGACGTCCGCTATCCGCTGCTGTCCGGTCTGCAGGTGCCGCGCGACTTCGTCGAGTTCCCCTCGCAGGTCAACGAGGTCTGGGCGGACCGGCCCGAGGTACTGGCCCGCTATGCCCGCCACCATGCCACCGGAGAGCCGATGCCGGCCGATCTGCCGGCCCGTCTGCGCGAGGCGGAGAACTTCGGCGCCGGCTTCCGGATGGTGGAGCACCAGGCCGCCGCGGTGCTGGACTGGTCCTGGCACACCCTGTCCGCCGACGGCCGACTGCCGGGCGACGGCGATGCGGAGGCGTTCGAGGCGGCCGCGCTGGAGCGCGCGGGGCTCGCCGTGGCCGCGATCCCACCGCGCTATCGCACCGGCTACTTCGCCCACATCTTCTGCAGCGGATACGCGGCCGGGTACTACGGCTACCGCTGGGCGGAGGTGCTGGACGCCGATGCCGTGCGCTGGTTCCACGAGAACGGCAGGACGGTCCGCGAGAGCGGTGAGATCTTCCGCCGGGAACTGCTAGCCAAGGGCGGCAGCGTCGACCCCATGGAGGCGTTCCGCGCGGTGGTGGGACGCGATCCGGAGATCGGGCCGCTGCTGGCCCGGCACGGTCTGGCCGACTGAAAGGCCGTCGCCTCAGCGGGCCTCGAACCGGGCCTGCCGCTCCCCCCGGAGGCGTCCGGCGGGGAGCTTGCGGCCGAAGGCGACCAGCAGCAGGTCCTGGGCGGCGCCGGACAGCGGGGCTCCGGCGCCGAAGGACCAGTCGAGGTCGTCGGCGCGCAGTGCGACGCCGCTGAGGTCGGCCCCGAAGAACCTGGCGGACCTGGGGGTGACGGTGGCCAGGAGGAGGCGCACCCGGTCTTCGGGGACCCGGCGGTCCAGGCCGAGGGCGACGGTGATGTCGAGGCCGTGCACCACGTCATGGCCCAGCGCGGAGGCGAGCCCGCCGACCGGCGGCTTCCAGGGGTGGTGGGCGTTGTCGCGGAGGAAGGCGACGAGTTCGTCCGTCGTGGCTCCGGCGGCGTCCCGCCGGGCGAGCCGGTCGGCCACCCTGTTGATGCTGCCGCCCGCCCTGACGAGTTCGGCGGCCACCTTGGGGAACGAGTAGCGGAATCCCATCGACATATGGGCCGCGACCTCCCGCACCCGCCAGCCCTCGCACAGAGTGGGAGCGTCCCACTGGGTGTCCGTCAGACCTGCCAACATGTCCGCGATTTCCCGGCGTTCGGCCGCGATCGCCGCTTTGATGTCCATGCTCCAATGATCTTGGTCCCGCAGCCATAAGTCCAAGAGCGGGTGGTTCTCCACTCCATAACCACCGGTTCTAGAATCTCGCACCATGGAACTCCGGCAGCTGCAGTACTTCGTCGCGGTGGCGGAGGAGGCGAGCTTCACCCGCGCCGCGGCCCGTCTGCATCTGGCGCAGCCCGGGGTGAGCGCCCAGATCCGGCAGCTGGAACGGGAGCTGGGTCAGCCGCTGCTGGACCGTTCCGGCCGTTCGGTGACGGTGACGCAGGTGGGCGAGGCGGTGCTCGCCTACGCGCGGGCCGCGCTCGCCGCCGTCGAGGGGATCCGGTCCACCGTGGACGAGTTCACCGGGCTGCTCCGCGGCCGGGTGGCGATCGGTCTGATCTCCGGCGCCGCCATCGGCGCCTTCGACGTCCCCTCCCTGCTCGCCGACTTCCACGACGACCATCCCGAGGTGGAGATCGCGCTCACCGAGGACAGTTCGGAGCGGATGCTCGCCGCGCTGCACGCCGGCGCACTGGACATCGCGGTGATCGGCCTCGCGGAGGAGGAGCCCCCGCAGGGCGTCTCCCTCCAGATGCTGATCGATGTGCCGCTCGTCGCCGCCGTCGCGCCGGACGATCCCCTCCTTGCGCCCCCGGAGCGCAGATGCGTCCCGCTGGCCGCGCTGGGCGACCGCCCGTTGATCAGTCTGCCGCGCGGTACGGGCCTGCGCGGTGTCCTGGAGCGGGCTTGCGTGCAGGCGGGCATCCGGCCCCGGATCGCCTTCGAGGCGGCCGCCCCGCAGGTGCTGGCACAGCTGGCCGCCCGCGGCCTGGGCGTGGCGGTGGTTCCGGAGCTGCCGGCACAGGCGGCGGCGGACCTGGGGCTGCGCACGCTGAGGATCACCGAGCCGCAGCCGCGCGGCCGGGTCGCGCTGGCCTGGCGGACGCGGGGACCGGCCGGCCCCGCGGCCAGGGCGCTGCTGGACCGGCTCCGCGCTACGTTGCCCGCGCCCGGTTGAGGCGCGGGCGCCGGCTCACCAGGCGGACGGGGCGTAGTCCTTCAGGAAGCAGCCGAAGAGGTCCTCGCCGAGTTCGCCGCGGACGATCGGGTCGTACACCCGGGCCGCGCCGTCGACCAGGTCGAGCGGGGCGTGGAAGCCCTCCTCGGCCAGGCGCATCTTGTCGGGGTGCGGGCGCTCGTCGGTGATCCAGCCGGTGTCCACGGCGGTCATCAGGATGCCGTCGGTCTCCAGCATCTCGCGGGCGCTGGTGCGGGTGAGCATGTTCAGCGCGGCCTTGGCCATGTTGGTGTGGGGGTGGCCGGCACCCTTGTAGCCGCGGCTGAACTGGCCCTCCATCGCGGAGACGTTGACCACGTACTTGCGGCGCGCGGCGGCCGCGGCCATCGCCGGGCGCAGCCGGCTCACCAGCAGGAACGGCGCGGTCATATTGCACAGCTGGACTTCCAGCAGCTCGACCGGATCGACCTCGTCCACCTTCTGGATCCAGCTGTTGGTCGCGTGCAGGTCCGGGACGAGCCCGCCCGCGTCGATCGCGGTGCCCGCCTCGATGCGGGCGAGCGAGGTGGAGCCGGTGGTCAGGGCGAGGGCGGTGACGTCCTCGGCGGTCAGCCCGCCCTGCCCGGCCGCCGAGGCGGCGGGGAGGGCGGCGGGGGCGCCGCTGCCGAAGTTGCCGAGGACGAGGGAGGCCGGCAGCTCACCGGCGGGCAGCGGCGCCGACTCGGCGGCGAGCAGCTGCCCGTACGCCTCGGGCGAGCGCCGGACGGTCTGCGCGGCGTTGTTGATCAGGATGTCGAGCGGGCCCTGGGCGCTCACCTCGTCGGCGAGCGCGAGGACCTGGGCGGGGTCGCGCAGGTCGATTCCGACGATCTTCAGCCGGTGCAGCCACTCCGCGCTGTCCGGCATCGCCTTGAACCGGCGGACGGCGTCGTTCGGGAAGCGGGTGGTGATCGTCGTGTGGGCGCCGTCGCGCAGCAGCCGGAGCGCGATGTACATGCCGATCTTCGCCCGCCCGCCGGTGAGCAGCGCGCGCCTGCCGGTGAGGTCCGTACGGGCGTCGCGGCGGTCCCGGTTCTCCTGGGCGCAGGGGCGGCAGAGCTGGTGGTAGAACGCGTCGACCTCGGTGTAGCGGGACTTGCAGATGTAGCAGGACCGGGGGCGCTCCAGGATTCCGGCGATCTCCGTGGTCACGGAGCTGGTGAGGGCCAGGCCCTGGGTCTCGTCGTCGATCCGGTCGGGCGCTCCGGTGGCCGTGGCCGCGGTCACCGCCTTGTCGTTGGCCGTCTTCGCCGCCCGGCGCTCCTGCCGCCGGCGCTGCTTGACCTTGCGGTAGATGCCCGCGGTGGCGCGGCGTATGGCGACCGCGTCGGGGTGGTCCAGCGGCAGCGCGTCCAGCTCTTCGAGCACGCTCAGGCAGACCGCCATCCGCTCCGAGTCGATACCCGCGCCATCGGCCCGGCCTGTTTCGGTCACCGTCATCGCCGCTGCCGCTTTCCTGGGATCGTACGTTCTATTGTTCGTGCTTCGGCGGAACTGTACGTAGGCGGGGACGCGTCCGCCAAACCGGTGCGGGCCCGGCACCGGTCCGGCACCGGGCCCGCACACCGCGTTTCAGGTCACCGCGTCGTGCCCCAGGTCGATATCGCAGTCGCCGCACCCGGCGGCGCGCACCCGCACCGAGGCGGCCACCGGCGGGTAGCCGCCGGCGATCAGCGTGTAGGCGCCACCGTCGAGGTCGGTGAGGACATACGCACCGTCCCGGTCGCTGGTGGTGGTGCGCACCACATGGCCCGCCGGGTCCAGCAGGGTCACCCGGGCATCGTCCACCAGCCCGCCGTCCGCCGTGCGAATCGTGCCGCGGACCCGGGCTCCCGGCTTCAGCCGGATCCGGTACCGGTTGCGGGTGCCTGCGGCCACCTCGGCCTGGAGGGCGGCCGGGCGGTGGTGCTCGGCGCTGACGGCCAGGGTGTGGCCGCCCGGGACCAGTTCGTCGAAGGCGAAGCCGCCGTCCCGGCCGGTCCGCCCCGAGGCCACGACCTCGCCGCGGACGTCGGTGACCACGACGAGCGCATCGGGCACGGGGGCGTCGCCGCGCTCCGTACGGACCTCGCCGGCCAGGCCCGCCGCGCCGCTGAGGGTCAGGTCGTAGGTCAGGGCTTGCTCGCCCACCACGACGGTCACCGCCTGCGGCCGCCGGGCGTCCCCGGAGGCGATCAGCACATAGGTGCCGGCGCCGGTCACGGGCAGGGCGTAGCCGCCGTCGGCCGCGGTGGAGGTACGGCCGAGCTGCCGACCACCGACGGTGATCACGGTGAGGGCGGCGTCCGCCACCGGCCGGCCGGCACCGTCCCGCACGGTGCCGTGGATCGACGGGCCGGCCGGGCCGGTGGCCGCGGGGGGCTCGGTGGGCGCCGGTGCGCCGTCCACGATGCCGGCGTCGTCCGTACTGGTGTCACCCGTGCCGACGGCATCCGCAGCGGCGGCCTCCGCCTGTGCACGTGCCTGGAGCCCGGACACCTGCCGCAGCGGCGCCTCCTTGACGAACCACATCAGCAGGAAGGCCAGCGCGACGACGACCGCGCCGATCAGGAAGACGGTGTGCATCGAGTCGGCGAAGCCGCGCTTGAACGGCTCGGCGAGGCGCGGGTCGAGGTGCTGGATGAACGACGAATCGCTGAGTACTCCGGCGGAGTCGCCGTTGCCCTGGTGCCCCAGCATGTCCAGTACGGGCCTGTTGGCCGGGTCGCGCACCACGGCGGGATCGTGCAGCGCGGCCTGGAAGCGTTCGGTGGTCGCGGCGCTGCGGAAGGCCGCGGAGATCTTGTCACCGGCCGTGCCGAACAGCACCGACAGGAAGACCGCGGTACCGGCGGTGGCGCCCATCTGCCGGAAGAACGTGGACGAGGCGGTCGCCACGCCCATGTCCCGCGGCGGCACCGTGTTCTGCACGGCGAGCACCAGGCTCTGCAGACAGCCGCCCAGGCCGAGGCCGAAGACCAGCATGTAGGCCATGGTCTCCCACAGCGGGGTGTCCCACTGGACGCGGAGGTGGAAGAGCAGCATCCCCGCGACCATCAGCGCGGTGCCGATGAGCGGGAAGACCTTGTAGCGGCCGGTCTTGGCGGTGATCTGGCCCGACGCGACCGAGGCGATGATCATGCCCGCCATCAGCGGGAGCATCTCCAGGCCCGACGTGGTGGGGCTGGCGCCCTTCACGATCTGGAGGTACTGCGGGATGAGCAGCATCCCGCCGAACATGCCCATGCCGATCAGCACGGACAGCAGGCTGATCTTGCTGAAGGTGCCGTTGCGGAACAGCCGCATCGGGATCAGCGCGTCGTCGCCGGTCCGCCGCTCGACGAGGATCCAGGCGAGGATGCCGACGGCGCCGACGACGTAGCAGGTGAGGGAGCGGGCGGAGGACCAGCCCCACTCCCGGCCCTGCTCGGCGACGAGCAGCAGCGGGACCACGCCGAGGGAGATGGTGAGCGCCCCCCACCAGTCGATGCGGTGGTCGCGCCGGGTGTGCGGGATGTTGAGGACCTTGGCGACGACGAGCAGCGCGATGACGCCGATCGGCACGTTGACCAGGAAGACCCAGCGCCAGCCGGTGATGCCCAGCAGCTGGTCCTGGCCGGCGAGGGCGCCGCCGATCAGCGGTCCGGCGACGCTGGAGGTCGCGAAGGTGCCCAGCATGTAGCCCTGGTATCGGGCGCGTTCCCGGGGCGGGACGATGTCACCGATGATCGCCAGCGCCAGCGACATCAGGCCGCCGGCGCCCAGGCCCTGCACCGCCCGGAACGCGGCGAGCCCGGTCATCGAGGTGGAGAAGGTGCACAGCACCGAGCCCACGACGAAGACGCTGATCGCGGCCAGGTAGTACGGCTTGCGGCCGTGCAGGTCGGACAGCTTGCCGTAGAGCGGGGTGGCGATGGTCGAGGTGATCAGATAGGCGGTGGTCGCCCATGCCTGCTGGCTCAGGCCGTGCAGATCGTCGGCGATGGTCCGGATGGAGGTGCTGACGATGGTCTGGTCGAGTGCGGCGAGGAACATCCCCAGCATCAAGCCGCTGAGGATGGTGAGGATCTGACGGTGCGGCAGGCCCCCCGGCCCGGGTATCGCCCGCGACCCGGCTTCGGGAGGGGAGGTGGCAGTGCTCATGTACGTATCTCTCCCTGCTCCACGGCGGCACCCTGGACTCCCCCGGGACCCGGCCGTGGTGGTGTCGTTCTGCCCTGTCCTCGTCGAGGGGGCCCAGGGCCGGACCGGATCGGATCGGCCCGGCCCTGGGTGACCACGGATCAAGGAGCGCGGCCCGTTCGGTGCCGCGCTGACGGCGGTGGTGGCGAGGGCGCCCCGCCCCGCATGTGCGTGTACGTGGCAAGGTTAGCCGGGCGGACGGTGCCCGGTGGCGCCAAGTCCCGTGCATGCGCGGGCGGTTGGGAGCGGCCGACGGCGCTCACCCGGCGCCGTGCGCACACCGTTCCTGGTCCTTGACCACGGTCAGCGTGATCTGCCGGCCCTTCATGGATGTGCCCGGTGCCGGCTGCTGGCCGCAGACCTTCCAGGAGGCCGGCCACAGCACATGGCGGCCCGCGCCGCGGCCGTCCTTGAACCGGATGCCGGTGTCGTAGTCCAGCGCCTGGAAGGCGTCGACCAGGCCCCGGCCGGTCACCTTGGGCATGGTGTGTCCGTCGGCGTGGGCGAGTCCGGCCAGTGCCAGTGCGGACAAGGCCAGGGCCGCGGCGGTGCCGGCCCGCGCGGTACGGATCCTCGCGGTGTGGCGCTTCGGGGTGGGGTTCTTCACGGTGCGGTTGTCGTTCACCACTGGGGAACGATCTTCGCCGAGGAGGGTCACTTGCGGGCCGCGGGCTCCTGCTCCTGGGGGCCCACCAGGTCACGGGCCAGTGCGACGCGGGAGAGCAGCAGGGCGCCCCACAGGACCAGCGCGATGCCCAGGGCTTCGGGGAGCAGCCACCAGCCGGTCCGGATCCGTTCGTCGAACAGGGTGATGCCCAGGGACAGGCTCACCAGCGCGTCGCCGAGGGTGAGCACCGGCTGGGAGGCCGTCAGCGGGCCGGACTGCATGGCGTTTTCGAAGAGGAACAGCGCCAGCACGCCGACGAGCGCGAACCCGTAGGTCTGCCAGGACGCGAAGAACGCGCCGGGGCCGCCGGTCTCCCAGACGTGGGTGGCGTCCTTCATCAGGGCCGCGGTGAGTGCGTAGGCGATCGCGGCCGACGCGGCGAAGCAGGCCGCCCGCACGCCGCCCGCGCCCCGGCGCAGCGCGGCGCCGACCGCCGTGCCGATCACCGCGGCGCAGACCGCGAGGGCGGGTACCCAGCGGCTGAACGGGGCGTGGTCGGTACCGATGGTGGGCGCGGCGGCCGCGAGCGCGGCCCCCAGGCCGACGACGATCAGCGCCACCCCCGTCCAGCCGGCGCGCGAGATCCGTCCACCGAGGATCAGCCGTCCGATGATCAGGGTCAGCGGCAGTTCGAGGACGAAGATCGGCTGGACCACGGACAGCGCGCCCTGCGACAGCGCCAGCGCCTGGAAGCAGGCGGCGGCGATGACCGCGAGCATCCCGCCGAGCCAGGCGGCGCGGTGCAGCAGATCGACGAGCAGGCCCAGGCGCAGCCCGGAGGAGAGCGGGATGGTGCGCGCGGCATGGCGCTGCAGCGCCGTGGCCAGACCGTTGCTGGCCGCCGCGAGCAGCGCGAACAGCACGGACGGCCATACGCTCATGCGTCCTCCTCGTGCGCCGTTGCCCGCCGTTGCCCGCCGTTGCCCGCCGTTGCCCGCCGTCGACGCTATCCGGACGGCGCGGGGGCCGGCCGCCGACACGGGCGCGGCGGCCGCGGGCACTGCGCCGGACGGCGGTATCCGGTGCCCCCGGCGGTCGCGCACCAGGTGGCGCAGCCGCCCTCGGCAGGATCGAAACAGCAGGTCAGCGCGCCTTTCGAGGGGCCGTGGGTGGCGCAACATTGCGGCAACACCACTACCCGGGATGCCTCGGTATGGTCCACCGCAGGCCGGTCCGGACCACGGCGGCCGGCGCTCGCGGGGCCGGTCGCGCCGCACGGCCTGAGGCCCTTTCGCCCGCTCACCCTGCCCTTCTGCCGCTCCTGCCTTGGAGACCGCCATGTCCCTGGTACCCCAGCGGGCCGATGTGCCCGTGACCATCGACGAGTCGAAGTGCATCGACGGCTGCACCCTCTGCGTCGACATGTGCCCGCTCGACTCGCTCGCCATCGACCCGGCCAGCAACAAGGCGTACATGCACGTCGACGAGTGCTGGTACTGCGGCCCGTGCGCCGCTCGCTGCCCCACCGGCGCGGTCACCGTCAACATGCCCTACCTGCTGCGATGAGAGGCACCACCGTGACTACTCCCCCTCCTGAAGGAGGGGGCTTCTCGTCAAGCCGGTGCGGCTTGACGACGGGCCAGCCCGGCCCGCAATACGTTGGAAGCCCCCACGATGTCGGCGTGCGCGGTGTGGTCGCATGCCTGGCAGTGGAACTTTTCCTGGGTGGGCCGGTTCTCCTCGGCGACATGCCCGCATTCGGGGCAGGTGCGGGAGGTGTTGCGGGGGTCCACTGCGATCACCTCTCGTCCGGCACCTTCCGCCTTGGCGGTCAGAATCGCGAGGAACACCCCCCATCCGGCGTCAGCGATCGAACGGTTCAGCCCGGCTTTCGCCGCGGCCCCGTTGGGCAGGAAACCACCCGGCATCTCGGGGTCCGGCTTGGGGGCCGGAGTTCTGCTCATGTTGCGGATCTTGAGGTCTTCGTATGCGATGACATCGTGATCCCGCACCAGATCCAGCGCGGTCTTGTGCGCATGGTCAAGGCGCTGACGGCGCACTTTACGGTGCAGGGCGGCAACACGTTCGACGGCCTTGCGGCGGCGCTTCGAGCGGCGTTCGCAGCGGGCGAGTGCCTGCTGTGCGGCTTGAAGCTTCTTCGCGGCCTTGCGGCCATGCCAGGGGTTGTCGATATGCGTACCGTCGGAGGTGGTCAGGAACGAGGCGATTCCCATGTCGATACCGACCACCGCCCCCGTCGCCGGGAGCGGTTCAGGCTGGTCCTGGTCGGCCGTCAGGACGACGTACCAGCGCCTTCCCTCCCGCTTGACGGACACGGTCTTGACCTTGCCGATCACTGGCCGGTGCTGCTTGACCTTGACATGCCCGACACCTTGGAATCGGACACGAGTCTGCGCATCGTGCGGGGTGGAGTCCCACCGGCAGCCGTCCCCGTCCTTGGGGAAATCCACTGTGTCGAACCTGCACGCATTGCGGAACCTGGGATAGCCGGGCGTTTCTCCGGCCTTGATCCTGCGGAAGAACGCCGCGAACGCCTTATCCAGACGGCGCAAGGTGGCCTGCTGGCTGGAGAAGGACCAACGCCCTTGCCTCTCCGGGTCGAAAGCCCGGATGTCCTTGAGCTGCGCGGACTGCTGCCCGTACTTGACCGAGGTCTTGGAAACATGCCGGTAGGCATCCCGGCGTTCCTGCAACGCCCCGTTGTAGAGAGAAGCGTGATCCCGCAGCATCTCACCCAACGACTGAGCCTGACGCACGGTCGGGTACAGCAGGAACTTGTACGCACGAATCAACGGAATCACCTCCTCAACACCCCGATTTTAACAGCGCGTTCGTAAATACGCGCAGGTCAAAGCAGCATTATGATCCAATTCACCCCCTGCCTGAAGGCAGGGGGTGCCCTGGAAGGAATCTGATGGAGATCCCCGCTCCGGGCTCCGCCGAGGAACTGTCCTGCGACGTCCTGGTCATCGGCGGCGGCACCGCCGGAACCATGGCCGCGCTCACCGCCGCCGAACACGGCGCGTCGGTCCTGCTGTTGGAGAAGGCGCACGTCCGGCACTCCGGTGCGCTGGCCATGGGCATGGACGGCGTCAACAACGCGGTCGTCCCCGGGCGGGCCGAACCCGACGACTATGTCGCCGAGATCACCCGCGCCAACGACGGCGTCGTCGACCAGTCCACCGTCCGCCAGACCGCCACCCGCGGCTATGCGATGGTGCGGCGGCTGGAGTCGTACGGCGTGAAGTTCGAGAAGGACGAGCACGGGGCGTACGCGCTCCGGCAGGTGCACCGCTCGGGCTCGTATGTGCTGCCGATGCCGGAGGGCAAGGACGTCAAGAAGGTGCTCTACCGGCAGCTGCGCCGCCGCGAGATGCGCGAGCGCATCCGGATCGAGAACCGGGTGATGCCGGTGCGCGTCCTGACCGGCCCCGACGGCCGGGCGATCGGGGCGGTGGGCTTCCACACCCGCACCGGCGGCTTCGTCGCGGTCCGCGCGGGCGCGGTGATCCTCGCCACCGGTGCCTGCGGCCGCCTCGGCCTGCCCGCCTCCGGCTACCTCTACGGCACCTACGAGAACCCCACCAACGCGGGCGACGGCCACGCCATGGCGTACCACGCGGGCGCCGAGCTGACCGGTATCGAGTGCTTCCAGATCAACCCGTTGATCAAGGACTACAACGGCCCGGCCTGCGCCTATGTGGCCAATCCCTTCGGCGGCTACCAGGTCAACCGGCACGGCGAGCGGTTCGTGGAGTCCGACTACTGGTCGGGGCAGATGATGGCCGAGTTCGCGGCCGAGACCGCCTCCGCACGCGGGCCGGTCTACCTCAAGCTCAGCCACCTCCCGGAGGAGTCGGTGGCGGCGCTGGAGACCATCCTGCACACCACCGAGCGGCCCACCCGCGGCACCTTCCACGCCGGGCGCGGGCACGACTACCGCACCCACGACGTGGAGATGCACATCTCCGAGATCGGGCTGTGCGGCGGTCATTCGGCGTCCGGGGTCCGCGTCGACGACCACGCCCGCACCACCGTGCCCCGGCTGTACGCGGCCGGCGACCTGGCCTGCGTCCCGCACAACTACATGATCGGCGCGTTCGTCTACGGCGACCTGGCGGGCGCGGACGCCGCCCGATTCCGCGCGTACGAGGGCGAGTTGCCCGCGGATCAGCTGCGCGCCGCGCATGAGTTGATCTACCGGCCGCTGCGCCATCCCGACGGCCCGCCCCAGCCGCAGGTCGAGTACAAGCTGCGGCGGTTCGTCAACGACTATGTCGCCCCGCCCAAGAGCGGCGCCCGGCTGTCGCTGGCCGTCGAGCACTTCGAGCGGATGCGCGCCGAGATCGCCGGCATGGGCGCCCGCACCCCGCACGAGTTGATGCGCTGCGCCGAGGTCGGCTTCATCCGCGACTGCGCCGAGATGGCCGCCCGCTCCTCGCTGGCCCGTACCGAGTCCCGTTGGGGCCTCTACCACCAGCGCACCGACCATCCGCGGACCCGCGACGGCGACTGGCTGTGCCACCTGGACCTGCGGAAGTCCGCCGCCGGGCGGATGGAGTTCACCGCCCGCCCGGTGGAGCCGTACCTCGTCCCGGTCGAGGGGTACGCCCCCGTGGGCGGCGCCGCCCGCTTCCTCGGCGAGGTGCATCCGGAGCAGGTCGCGACGGCGGGGCGGCGGGACACGCCGCCGGTGGGCTCCGTCTCCGGTTCCCGGCCCGGGAACGCCGGGCGCGCCGCCGGGCCGGGGCCCGCTCCCGGTGCCCCCTCGCCGCGGATCCTCGAACTCCTCGCCCTTGCCGAGGACCAGCCGGACCTGGCGGCGCTCGGCCCGTACCTCGCCGACCCCGACCCCGCCGTTCGCCGTGCGGCGGTCGACGCGCTGACCGAAAGCGTGCCGCCGGGCACCGGCCCGGCCCTCGCCGCGGCGCTCGCCGACACCGACGCCGCCGTACGGGCGGCCGCCGGCGCCTCGCTCCGCGAACTGGTCGAGGTGCTGGTGGTGGAACCGGGGCTGCGCGCGCCGCTGGCCGCTGCGGTACGCGGGCCCGACCCGCTCGTCCGGTCGTCGGCCGTGGAGGTGCTGCGCGCGCTCCGTCTCGGTGACCGTCCGCTGTTCGCCGCCGCGCTCGCCGACCCCGACGTGGACGTCCGGATCCAGGCCGTGCGCGCGCTGGTCTCCGTGGACGCCGCCGACGAGCTGCGGCGGGCCGCGAAGGACGCCTCCCGCGAGGTCCGGGTGGCCGCCGCACACGCCCTGGGCACGGTCGGCGGGGCGGCCGACCTGGCGGCGCTGGTGCACGACGCGGACGTCCTGGTACGGGCCGCGGCGCTCGGGGCGCTGGCCACCACCGGCTGCCCGCCTTCGTACGAGGCGCCGGTCGTCGCGGCGCTCGGCGACCCGGCCTGGCAGGTCCGGGCCGGCGCCGCGCAGGCCCTTGCCGCCGCCCGCCCCGAGACCGGCGTGGCCGCGCTGCGCTCCGCCCTCCGCGACGGCCACGCCGACGTCCGCAAGGCCGCGGTGCTGGCGCTGCGGGCCCACAGCGGGCGCGCGGACGCCCGCGGCGCGTTGGCCGCGGTCGCCGACGACCCGGATGCCGATGTGCGCGCCTACGCCCGGCTCGCCTCGAAGGAGTGACACACGTTCGGGCCCGCCCGGTGGCCCCTCGGTCCCCGCAGCTGAAGGCTGGGGGCCGAGGGTCCGTCCGTCCCGCGCAAGGAGTTCCTGATGGCCCCCACGTACCGCTACGACGACCTGAGCGCCCTGTTCGTCAACTGCACGCTCAAGCGATCCCCGGAGACGAGCAACACCGAGGGACTGGTCGACAAGAGCCGCGCCCTGATGGCGGAGAGCGGGGTGACCACCGAGGTGATCCGCGCCGTCGACCACGACATCGCCACCGGTGTGTGGCCGGACATGACGGAGCACGGCTGGGCGTCCGACGCCTGGCCGGAGCTGTACGCGAAGGTGCTGGCAGCCGACGTCCTGGTGCTCTGCGGACCGATCTGGCTCGGCGACAACAGCTCCGTGATGAAGCGGGTCGTCGAGCGGCTCTACGCCTGTTCCAGCGTGCTCAACGACCGTGGCCAGTACGCCTATTACGGCCGGGTGGGCGGCTGTCTGATCACCGGCAACGAGGACGGGGTCAAGCACTGCGCCATGAACGTCCTCTACAGCCTCCAGCACCTCGGCTACACGATTCCGCCGCAGGCCGACGCGGGCTGGATCGGCGAGGCCGGGCCCGGGCCCTCGTATCTGGATCCGGGCTCGGGCGGTCCGGACAACGACTTCACCAACCGCAACACGGCGTTCATGACGTGGAACCTGATGCATCTCGCGGCGATGCTCAAGCGGGCCGGCGGCATCCCCGCGCACGGCAATCAGCGCACCGAGTGGGACGCCGGCTGCCGACCGGGCTCCGCCAACCCCGAGCACCGCTGAGCGCCGGGGATCTGGGCCGCGCGGTATGCCGAACGAACCGCTCCCGTCGTACTCCCCCCGATGGCCCCGGTACGTCGAGTTCGCACCGGGCGTCCTGGTCGCCGGCGGGCTGATCTGGGACACCCTGTCGCCGGCGGAGTACTGGGGCGATCCGATGCTGACGGCGGCCAGTGTGACGGCCGGTGCGCTGCTCTCGCTCCAGCACACCCTCGTGATCGGCGTCGTGATCATCGTCGGTGTCGCCGTGCTGACGGTGAAGGACGGCACCGCCGGCGACGTCGTGGGCTATCTGGAGCTGATCAACACGGTCTTCGCCGCGCTCATGGGGGTCGGGGTCAACTGGGTGGTCGCCCGCCACGGGCGCTCTTTGGACGTCATGCGCACGGTCGCGGAGGCCGCCCAGCGCGCCGTGCTGCCCGCGCCGCCGGAGCGCATCGGTGCGCTGACCATCGCGGCGCGCTACCAGGCCGCCCAGAGCGAGGCCCGGATCGGCGGCGACGCCTACGCGGTGCAGCGCACTCCGTTCGGCGTCCGGCTGCTGATCGCCGACGTCCGGGGCAAGGGGCTGGACGCGGTGAGCGCGGTGTCGGTGCTGCTGGGCGCCTTCCGTGAGGCCGCCGAGGAGGAGCCGGGGCTGTCGGCGCTCGCCGACCGGATGGAGCGGGCGCTGTTGCGGGAGAGCGACCAGACCTCCGAGGAGGTCCGCCTTGAGGGCTTCATCACGGCCCTGATCTGCGAAATCCTGCCGCAGGGCGGCGGGCTGCGGCTGCTGAACTGCGGCCATCCCGCGCCGTATCTCTGCCACGGCACCGAGGTCCGGGCGGTGGAGACCGGCGAGCCGGGCCTGCCACTGGGCATGGGCGGACTGGGCGTGCCGCGGCCGGATCCGACCGACCGGCCCTTCCCGGCGGGCGGCACTCTGCTGCTGGTCACCGACGGTGTGACCGAGGCCCGGGGCCCCGGCGGAGCGTTCTACGACCCCGCCGCGCAGCTCGCGGGCCGGGGCCCGTTCCAGGAGCCGCGGGAGGTCATCGACCTCCTGGCGCGGGAGGTCGAGCGCTGGACCGGCGGGCCGCGCGACGACGACATGGCGATGCTCGCGATCACCCGTCAGCCGATGCCGACACCGAATCTCCTCGTGTGATACGGGCCTTGTGGGGCGAGAAATGAGAAGATCGAGTACAGCATCAGCATCCGCCCCGAGCGTGCCATCGCTCCCGCGCAGATCGGAGTTGATGTGTCCGACAACAGATCAGCACTGCACAACGGATCCGCACTCCACGACAGTTCGCCACGGCACGACAGCTCGGCGGTGCACAACAGATCGGCTCTGCTGAGTCAGCGCGCCGCCGTCATCCTCCTCCTGGGCGCCCTCACCGCCCTCGGTGCCGGAGTGCTCACCTGCTTCAACGGGGGCACGCTGGCGTCCGCGGCCCTCGTCGGCGGCGCGGCCTTCGGCGCCGGCGTCACCTTCTTCCATACGGTCATCGACTGAGCCGTCCACCGATCCGGCCGCCCGGCGCCTCGCGGCGGGCATCCGGGATTATTGAAGGAGAAATCACCCATCGGCGGGCGGCCCTCCGGGCCGGCCCGGCGGGCCGAGTGGGATATCAGCGGAATCCGCGGCCCCGCATACGCTGCGCAGCCGCACGGCAAGTGCCAGACTTGAGGCACCGCGCCCGGCCGCCGGCCGGGGCCCTTGTCGCCGAGGGGAACATCATGACCTGGGCATCTTGGACCACTGTCGGGATCCACGCCCTACCCGGCGCGGTTCGCACCGAAGAGATCGGCGTGATCAACGGTGACCTGACCATCCATACGACCTGGTCGGAGAACCTGGCCCATGTGGCCGTGCAGCACACCGGGTCCTCGGACTGGTACACCATGGTCGGCAGCCCCGTCCCGTGCCCGTCCGAAGAGGCCAGCCGCAGCTTCCACCAGGCCGTGGTCGAGGCCGTCCGGGGCGGGGAGCGGGCCGACGCCTCCCTTGAGGAGCTCTTCGATCCGCAGGGGACGGCCGCCGCGGCGGACAAGCCGGGCCGCCCGAACAGCGACGCCTAGAGCCCTCTCCGGTGGATCAGGGCCGGCGGGGCCCTGGCGTGCGCACCGCCGCCCCGATCACCCGCCGTCTCCCCCACCCGTCGCCTCGTCGCCTGACGTCTCGATCGCCTGCCGCCTCGATCGATCACCTGCCGTCGAGACCGGCCTCGCTCGGCGCGTAGCGGCGCCGCTGCTCAGCATGCCCCCGCTGCTACGCCCCGCCCCTCAGGGCACACCCTTCCCCGCGCGGTGACCGCGCCGCTCCGGGCTGCGCCCCGGCGCGGACCGGCGCGTACCGGCGCACCTTCGGTGACGGCCAAGGGGGCTTCGCGCGTTCATCGGCCCGGTACCGGCAATTCCCGCCGGCGGCCGGGCAACCTTTTCGCGCCTCTTCATGTCTGTTGAGTCAGACCACAATTGGTCACCTTGCAGCTACCCAAAGGTGATCAATTGTCAAATTTAGACCACAAATCTCGAATACTGATCATTTAACTTTACATGCCCATGCCAGGGCATACAGGGTTTGCGCGGGGTCACACGACCCCCGCGGTGCACAACAACACCGCGTGTACGGGCGGTTGACCTGTCGACCGCCCCACAGCGCTAAGGACCCCCATCAGTGCGTAGACCCCACATACGCAGCCGCCGCCTGGCCATAGCCGTCGCGGTGGCGACGGCCGCGACCCTCACGGCCGGTGCGGCGACCGCCGTCGGCGCGACCACCGCGTCCCCGCAGCCCCACTCCCCCTCCTCAACTCCCTCCACCGGCAAGGTCGTTGACGCGGCACGTGCGGCCGCGTACGCACACGCCACGGCCACCGGAGTCGGCAAGCAGGACACCCTCAAGGCCACCGACACCATGGTGGACCCGGACGGCCGGCAGCATGTCCGTTTCGTCCGGACGCACCGCGGACTGCCGGTTCTGGGCGGCGACCTCGTCGTCCATCTGACCGCCACCTCGGCGTACGAGGGCGTGACCCGGGCCTTCAACCACCGGGTCGACGTGCGCACCACGGACCCGAAGCTGTCGGCCGATCAGGCCCGGTCCAAGGCCGCCACCGTGGCCAAGGGCGACGCCGGCGAGCCCGAACTGGTCCTGGCCGCCCGGGACGACCAGACCACGCTGGCCTACCAGGTGCAGGTCGCCGACAGCCGTACCGCCGAGGCCGGAGGCGCCCGTACGGTCGTCCTCGACGCGACCACCGGCGCGGTGCTCAGCAACGCCCCGGAGAACGACTCGTTCCTCTCCCCCGCCCTCCTGGACAAGCTGCGCGAGCGCGGCGAGCGGCTCAACCCCGTGACCGGGCTGCTGGCTCCCCCCGCGCCCCCTACGGGCAAGGCGGCCACGGCCCCCGGCTTCCCGTCCGCGGCGAAGGGAACCGGCTCGTCCCTCTTCGTCGGCAGTGTGCCGCTGTCGACCACCCAGACGGCGAAGAAGTCCTTCACCCTCAAGGACCCCACCCGCGGCAACACCGAGACCCGGGACGCCGGCGACAAGGAGCTGGAGAAGTTCACCAGCGGCAAGGCGCTGACCTCCACCACCAACCGCTGGGGCAACGGCACCACGAGCGACCGGGCCACCGCCGCCGTGGACGCCCAGTACGGCATCACCAGCACCCTGGACTTCTACAAGAAGACCTTCGGCCGCAAGGGCATCAAGAACGACGGCCGCGGCGCCCGCGCCCTGGTGCACTTCGGCAAGAACGTCGGCAACGCCTTCTGGTCCTCGGACTGCGGCTGCATGCTCTACGGCGACGGTGACGGCAAGACCTTCGCCAAGCCGCTGGTCGTCCTGGACGTCACCGGCCACGAGCTCAGCCACGGTGTGGTCGACGCGACCGCCAACCTCCAGCCCACCCGCGTCGACGCCGAGGGCAACCAGTTCGGCGAGCCCGGTTCGCTCAACGAGTCGCTGGCGGACATCTTCGGCAGCGCGGTGGAGTTCGCCACCGACAACCCCAAGAACCCGCCGAACTACCTGATGGGCGAGAAGCTCGGCCTGGAGCAGAAGTTCCTGCGCCGGCTGGACAAGCCGTCCCTGGACAAGCTGGAGGGCACCGTCGACTACTGGTCGAAGGAGTCCTACGACACCGAGGTGCACGCCGGCTCCGGCGTCTCCTCGCACGCCTACTACCTGCTCGCCGAGGGCAGCGGGAAGAAGACGATCGGCGGGGTGGCCTACGACTCCCCCACCGTCGACGGCTCCAAGGTGACCGGCATCGGCCGGAGCAAGGCGACGGCGATCTTCTACCGGGCGCTGACCCGGTACATGGTCTCCACGACCGACTTCCACGACGCCCGGACCGCGACGCTGCACGCGGCCAAGGACCTGTACGGTGCGCGGAGCACCGAGTACAAGACCGTGAACAGGGCCTGGGCCGCGGTGAACGTGACGGCGGCCAACGCCCCGTCGGCCAAGCACTGAGCACGGGCCCCGGCTCGTGTGGTGCCCCCGCCGTCCGGCGGGGGCACCGTGCGTTTCCGGGCCGCCGGTCCTCGACCTCACGGCCCGCCTGCGCCTACGTTTGAGCCCATGATCACCGATCGTGCCGGCGGGGAACGGACCCTCGGCTATCCGGCGGCGGCGGGCGTGTTCGCCGTCGGCATGGCCGGTACGACCCTGCCGACCCCGCTGTACGGGCTCTACCGCGAACAGCTCGGCTTCTCCGAACTGATGGTGACCGTGGTCTTCGCGGTCTACGCCCTCGGCGTGATCACCGTCCTCCTCCTCGCGGGCAACGTCTCGGACGAGACCGGCCGGCGACCGGTGCTGCTGTGTGCGCTGGGGCTGTCGGCGGCGAGCGCGCTGTGCTTCCTCTTCGAGGGCGGGCTACCGCTGCTGCTGGTGGGGCGGGTGCTGTCCGGGTTCGCCGCCGGCCTGTTCAGCGGCGCCGCCACCGCGGCCGTGCTGGAGCTGGCGAGGCCCGGCCAGGAAGCGCGCGCCGGCTTCGCCGCGACCGCCGCGAACATGGGCGGCCTCGGCTGCGGCCCGCTGCTGTCCGGGCTGCTGGCCCAGTACACGCCCTGGCCGCTGGCCCTGCCGTTCCTGGTGCACCTGGTGCTGGTGGCCATGGCGGCCGCGGTGACCTGGTTCCTGCCGGAGACCGTCACGCGCCCGCACCGGCCCCGCACCCTGCGGCCCCAGGGGCTCCGTGTGCCGCCGGAGGTACGCGGGGTCTTCGCCCCCTCGGCCGTTGCCGCCTTCGCCGGATTCGCGCTGCTGGGCCTGTTCACCGCCGTCGCCCCGGCCTTCGTCAGCCAGACCCTGGACGAGCACAACCTGGCCGTCACCGGACTGGTCGTCTTCACGGTGTTCCTGGCCTCGACCGCCGGACAGCTGCTGACCGGACGGATCGGTGTGCGCCGCGCCCTGCCGGTCGGCTGCCTGGTCCTGGTGGTGGGGCTGTTGCTGGTGGCCACCTCCCTGGCCGTCACCGCGCTCCCCGTCCTGGTCGTCGGCGCGGTCTGCGGCGGCACCGGCCAGGGTCTGGCCTTCCGCGCCGGTCTGACCGCGGTGGGCGGCGCGGCGCCGCCGGAGCATCGCGGCGGCACCATCTCGGCCTTCTTCCTCGTCGCCTACCTCGGCATCTCCCTGCCGGTCGTCGGCGTCGGAGCGCTCACCCTGGAACTCGGCCTGCGCGGGGCGGGCCTGACCTTCTCCGGATGCGTCATCGTGCTCGCGGTGGCCGTCGGCCTGTACGTACTGCGGCGGCCGCTCACGGATGCCGGCTGACCGCACTCGACCGGGCCGCGCCGTACTCAGGCCCCGCCGACCGCCCCCGCCCCGGGCGCGAGCCGTACCCGAAGCTCCTGCGGCCCGCGGGTGAAGACCCCGGTGTCGGCCGGCTCGATGCCGTCGGCGAGGGCCAGGGCCGGGAAGGCGTCGATCAGCTCGCGGGCGTTGCGCTCGATGACCGGCAGGAACGTCTCGCGCAGCTCCCGGCCGCGGAAGGCCGGGGCCACCAGGGCGCGGCGTACGGAGTGTTCGTGGCCGCTCATCTGCGGGAGGGTGCGTCGGCGGTGTGCGGGGGCACCGGGGGGCGCCCGGGAACCGGGTGGCGGTATCAGTCGTCGCGGGCGGCCCGCAGGCGCGCGGCCTCGCGGGGCGCGTTCTCGTTGAGCCGGCCGGCGCGGGAACCCGCGAGCTTCTCGGACAGATGCCGGCCGACGGTAGTGGGCGGGTAGAGCGGCTCGGTGCCGGCCGGTACGCAGCCGGGCAGGCAGCTGATCTCCGCGTCCCAGTTGCCGTCGTGGAAGTACGCGGCGGAACGGCGCCGGACGACCCGTCCCGCCTCGTCCGTGGGCGGCAGGACCCGGTGCATCGTCGACAGCCAGCGGCCGTTGGTCCAACGAGCCAGCAGATCACCGAGGTTGACCAGCAGACAACCGGGCTCGGGCAGTACGTCGTGCCAGTCGCCGCGGGTGTCGAGGATCTGCAGTCCCGGTACGCGGTCGGCCCACAGCACGGTGACGATGCCGTAGTCGGTGTGCGCGCCCATCCCCATCCGATCGCGGTCGAGGACGGTCTCGCGTTCGGGGCGCGGGTAGTGGTTCATGCGCAGCACGTCGAGGGAGTGGTCGGTGAACGGCGCGAAGTAGCCCTCCTCCAGGCCCAGCGCATGCGCGAAGATCCCGGTCAGCTGCCGGGCGAGTCCGCCCGCGCGGGCGCACCACTCCTCCACCGCCTGGCGGAAGCCCGGCACGGACGGCCAGATGTTGGCCGGGTACAGCGCTTCGGGCAGCCCCAGGCCCGGATAGGCGGACGCTTCGGAGCCGACGTTGAATGCCTCGAAGAGGTCCTCGGCGGCCGCGGGCACGCCCAGGCTCAGGCTGAGCTTCTCGGTGCGGGGCGGGGTGTAGCCGCGGTTGATGTCGGGGGACGGCGGCCGCAGTTGCTCCTTGTCCTCCAGGGGGAGCGCGAAGAACGCGTCCAGCGCGTCGGCGAAGGCCCGCGCCGTGGCCTCGGGGATGCCGTGCCCGCGCAGCTGAAGGAAGCCGACGGTGCTCGCCGCCCGGTCGACGGCCGTCGCGAGGGCGGCGCGGTGGGCGTCGGTGCCGGTGTGCCAGTCGGTGATGTCGATGACGGGTACCTCCAGTACGCCGTCGACGGCGGTGGCCCTGCCCGCGGTACTGCCCATCGTGAGGTCGTCCCTTCCTCGCCCGGTGCTCCGCTGGGGGTGCGGCCCACCTGTGTCGTTCAAGATTTCACTGAACGCTGCACCAACAGGCGTGATCGGCACGAGCCGACCGGCGCCGGATACATGGATACCCGAGGCGGCCGTGGAGTATCGGGCGCGAATCGCCCGGCGCCGGTAACGGCCGTGGCCGCCGCGCCGGTTTCCGGCGAGCGCGCGTGCCAGGCGTCGCGGGCAGACGGGGAAGGTGGCGACAGGGCCTAGGTGGAGATCACTTCCTGCACCAGCCGGGTCATCTGCTGCGAGGGCGCGACTTCGAGTTCCTGCTGCAGCAGCTCGCGGTAGGTGTGGTAGCGCTTGAGCGCGCAGGCGATGTTGCCCTCGGCGATATGGATCTCCACGACGATGCGGTGGGCGGTCTCCCGGATCGGATCGATGGCTATCGCGGTCAGCGCCGTCTGGAGGGCGGGCAGGTACTCCCCGGCGGTCTGGAGTTGCTGGGCGAGGCTTTCGAGGGCGTGCAGCCGTGCCTGGTCCCAGCGCTCGCGCTCCAGCGTGAGCCAGTCGTCCGGCCAGCCCGGCAGTAACTCCCGGTTCAGCTCGCCCACCAGTGCGTCGCAGTCCGCCGGCAGCGGGCTCAGTCCGGCGATCACCCGCTGGGCCGTCTTCCGCATCGCGTCCAGGTCGACGTCCACCGAGGGCGAGAGCCGCAGGCGTTGACCGGCGCTGTCGATGACGGTCGCGGACCGGATCCGCCGGACCGGGCACAGGGCCGACCGCAGATTCGCCGCCGCCCGGCTGGGTGTGCAGTCGGGCCAGAGCTGCTCGGCGGCCGCCCCTCGGTAGACGCCGTGCTTCTGCAGGGCCAGCAAGGCCAACAGGCGCTGGGCTCCCAGCGGGAGGGGAATACGGCTTCCGGCATATGCGAACTCGAAGGTCCTAAGTAGTTCCAGGTACACGCTGTTCGAATTCACAAGGTCCACTGTGCGACCGGCGGCTGCATCGCGCATCCGGATATGCCGCAGGCATCGCGTTCACCGGCTGTTCGTGCGCCGTTCGAGCATCTCCGTCAGCCGGTTTCGTCGGGTGGGTCGAGGCGGTCTGACCGGCCAGTCAACGGCTCGGAGATGAACCGGAGACGTTTGCGGAACGCCCTTTGGACAATCCGGGGGACGCCCGCCGGACGGGCCGGCCGGAGTCTGGTCCTGAACGGCACCCGTGACCTGAGCCATTGGCGGAGAGGGGAGCCGGATGGAAGCCAGATCGGTCCTTGCCCGCCTGCCGGTGCGCGAGGACGAGCTGCTCGGTGACGCCCGAGTGTGCATCGCCGTACTGGACGGTCCGGTGGACCTGTCCCACCCCTGCTTCGCGGACGCCGATCTGACCAGGCTCGACACCCTTGTCGAGGAGCCCGCCGGAGGCGGGCCGATGTTGCTGCACGGCACACACGTCACCAGCCTGCTGTTCGGCGGGCGCGGCAGCGTCGTCCCCGGCCTGGCCCCGAAGTGCCGGGGGCGGCTGCTCCCGGTGTTCCGGGACTCGGAGAAAGGCCGTGTCCCGCAGCTGGACTTGGCCAGGGCGATCGAGCGGGCCGTCCAGGAGGGCGCCCACATCATCAACATCAGCGGTGGTGAGCGCACCCCGGACGCCCAGGCGGACAGCCTGCTGGAGCGGGCGCTGCGGCTCTGCGACGACCACGGCGTCCTGGTCGTCGCCGCGGTCGGCAACGACGGATGCGACTGTCTGCAGGTCCCGGCCGCCGTGTCGTCGGTGCTCGCGGTCGGAGCGCTGGGCACCGACGGCGAACCGCTGAAGATCAACAACTGGGGCGACGCCTACCGCACGAACGGGGTCCTGGCCCCCGGGCAGGACATCGAGGGTGCCGCACCCGGTGGCGGCCGGGTGGCGCTCACCGGCAGCAGCTTCGCCACCCCCCTGGTATCCGGGGTTGCCGCGCTGCTCGTGGCCGCTCAGCTGCGCGCGGGGCACGAGGCGGACCCGAAGGCGGCGGCCGAGGCGATCCTCAAGACCGCCTCCACGGTCCCGTGCTCCCCCGGTGACGCCCCCGAGTGCCGCCGACGCCTGGTCGGCACCTTGGACGCCGCGCGCGCGTATGACCTCGTCACGGGGCGATATGACGCGTCCGTGACGCCGTCCGACGCGACGCCGGCCCCGTCCGGGACATCGGACGCTGCATCGGGGGCCCCGCGCACCGAAGCGGCCACGGCGGAGGAACCCCACACGGAATCAACAGCCGGAGTCAATGCCATGGACACCGATCGCACAGATGCCACTGCTTACGAGGCAGCCGAGGCCACAGGAGAGGAGGCGGAGCGCACGCCCCCAGGGCCTGTGCCCCCGGCGCCCGCCGGTGGCGCCGGGCCGGAGGGCCACCCCACGCCGGGGGCCGGACCCGCCGGCGAACCCCCTACGACCGAGACGTCCCGTGCGGAGACGTCCCACGCGGAACCGATGGAAGGAGCCAGCGCCATGGAGAGCAAAGGCGTGGACGTCCCTGCACACGAGACGGCCGGGACCGAGGAGAGCCGGAAGCCAGCGGCCACCACACCGCTACCACCGGCAGAACCATCCCCCGTCGGCAGCGGACAAGGAGCCGGAGTCCGCCCCTCCTGTGGCGGTGACACCGCGTGTTCGTGCGGCGGAAGCTCCGCCTCGCGCCCCCTCGTCTACGCGATCGGCACGATCGGGTTCGACTTCGGGACCGAGGCGCGCAGGGACACCTTCCGGCAGTTGATGCCACCGATTCCGGAGAAGGACCCGGTGGACGGCAAGACGGTCTACCGCCAGCCGAGGGTCTACGACCCGTTGCAGCTGAGCGCGTACCTGGCGGAGAACCCCTGGGAGTCCGACAAGCTGACCTGGACGCTGGAGCTGGACCGGACACCGATCTACGCGCTGGAGGCCGAGATGCCTACCGGTATGAGCTGGGGCGGGCCGATGCCCGAGGAGCAGCATCCTCCCCAGCACCCCACCAAGGCCGGCGAGCCGGCCCGGGACACCCAGCAGGACCTCCTCGACCACTTCTACCCGCCGGTGTCCAGGGTCCACAAGATTCTCCGAGAGGCGATCGTGGGGCACGTCAGGGCCGAAGGCGAGCGGGACTACATCTCCCGTGTGTCCATCCCCGGGGTGCTCACGGACCGCACGGTACGGCTCTTCTCCGGCCAGGTCGTCCCCGTGGTCGAGGTCAAGAGTCGCGGCATCGCCACCTGGAATGAAACCGCGCTGGTGAACGACGTCGTGAAGGCAGTCACCGAAGCCACCAAGAACGCCGCGAAGAGAGAGGCCCCGGCCAATCCGGAGGACCTCAAGAAGACGATCCGGGCGCTGCTGGACAAGGTCTACTACCAGTTCCGCAACCTTGGACAGAGCTCCGCCGACCGGGCGATGAACTACGCCGGCACCAACGCGTTCCAGTTCGCCGCCTCCATCAAGGACGGCCTGCTGTCCGCACAACACGTTCCCGGGAAGAGCAACAACTTCTACGCCCTGGACTCGGTGCGGGTCTCCAAGAGTCCCTACTGCCGGATCGGCTCGGACTGCCAGGACGTCATCGTCACCTTCATGGACCCGGAGGACGATCACCGGGCCAAGGTCAACTACCTGTTCACGATCGACGTGAGCGACCTTCCGCCGGTCAGCCTGGCGCCGGCGCACACGTTCCTCGGCGAAATCTGAACCCTCCGCCCGGAGCGGAGAACACAGGAGGAGCAGACCATGCACAACAACAACGACGATCGGCCGAAGATCTCCCTGCCGGTCCAGGCGCCACCGGTTCGCCGGGACGACTGGAACGCCCCGGCAGCGGACCACGGCGACACCGGCGTCGAGGCGGCGCGCTGCGCCGACCTGACCGGGATCGCCCGGCAGATGTGCTTCGCCCGTGGCTCGTAGACGGCGGGGCGCTGTGACGCAAGACCCCCTGGTCGACCGGGAGTTCACCACGTCACCAGGGCGCCGGACCACCACCGCGGCCACGGTCGCACGAGTGGGTCCGAAGAGTGCCGGCACGTGCGTTCCGTCGGCATGACGTGCAAGGGAAAGGCAGAGCACGATGATTGACCGGATCGAACGGGAAGCGGACCGGCCGGAGAAGGCCGCGTCGCTGGAGATGCCGCGGCAGGCGCCGCCGATCGACCGCACCGCAACCACCACACCGGGCGTGACCGGGGACGCCGCGGGCGTCGAGGCGGACGGTTTCCTCACCGACTGGATCGCCAGCAAGCTCCCGATCTGAACGCCACTCCGCGCCGGTGATCGCGGCATTTCCCGCTCACCGGCGCATGACCTCCATCGCTGCCTCCCTGACAGCGTGCGAAAGGAAAAGCGACCATGTTTGACCAGACCGAACGAGAGACGGACCGGCCCATCCGGCCCACGACGCTGGAGTTGCCACGGCAGGCGCCGCCGATCGACCGCACCGGAACCACACCGGGCATCGCCGGAGAGGCCCCGGGCGTCGAAGCAGACGGCTTCCTCACCAAGCTGCTCTCCAGCGTTCTCCCCATCTGAGTCTCCCCCCGAGCGACGGAAGGAAGGCCATGAAGACCAACCGCACGGAACACGACGTGGACCGGGCCGGTGAGCCCACCGCGTTGGAGATGCCGCGACAGGTACCGCCGGTCGACCGGACCGAAGCCGTATCCGCCGGTACGTACGGCGACACCGCGGGCGTCGAGGCGGACAACTTCCTCGACGACGTCCTCCACTTCATCCAGAGCTGACCGAAGCGCACCGGTGACTTGGCCCCGCCCGGTCACCGGTGCAGACCCGGTACGCCGACGAGAGGAGATCAACTATGCAACTCACTCTGCCGGTCCAGCGCGTGATCGACCGCTCGGATCCCTACGAGCCGTTCTTGGTGCTCGTCCCGTTCGTGGAGGACGACGGGACGCAGAGCCTGAAGCGGATACAGGTAGGCGAATACTTCGGCCACGATGTCGACGATCCCGACCCGCTCATCTGCCACGACCCCCGTGGTCAGGAGTGCCGGCCGACCCCGGTCGTCGCGTGGGGAGGCGGGCTCTGATCCGCAGACCGGACCCGGTGCCGTGACCGTCGGCCGCGGCACCGGGCGACCAGCCCAACCCGCCGCAGCAGAAAAGGAGTCAGCACCATGGTGGCACTCACCACGGCCATCGCCTGGCCGAAGGTCGTCAGTCCGCCGCAGCTCGACAAGGTGTATCTCTTCTTCGACGACGACACCTACCATCGCTACGACGCGGTGACCGGCGCCTTTGAACAAGGCTCACTGGACGTGCGGACGAACTGGCCGAAGCTCGACGGCTCGCCCGATGCCTTTGTGTGGTGGGGCGCCGATACAGCCTATGCCCTCACCGGCGGGACGTACGTGCGCTATGACCACCGCACGGGCAAGACCGATCCGGCGTTCCTGCCGCCGAACCCGCCCGCCACCCTGGCCGCCGACTGGGCGGGCCTGCCCGACGGCTCGGACGGCGGGATGAACTGGCAGGAGGGCATCGACACCGCGGTGAACTGGGGCAACGGCAAGCTGTATCTGTTCAACGGCGACGAGTACGTTCGCTATGACATCACCGCCGACAGTGTCGACCCCGGCTATCCGCTCAAGATCGCCGACCATTGGCCCGGAGTGTTCACTACGGACCTGACAGCCGCGCTCTACCCCGGAGGACGGTTCGCCTACTTCTTCCGCGACGACGCCTACCAGCGCTACGACGTGGACGCCGACGTGGTCGACGACAGCGGCACGCTCTCCGGCTTCAGCCTGGCCCCGACACCGTCCGGCGCCCTGGCCCCGGCCCGTCTCCTCACCCTCATCGAGGCCAACCGGCTGATGGCGGACCTGATCCGGCGCGGCAAACTCACCCTCAAGAGCCCGGTCTTCGTGGACGGGCCGACGGGGATCGTGTCACCGACCCCGAGTCAGCGTGTGACCGTCGGCCCGCCGACTCTCGACGGGATCCGATACACCAACGCCCTCAACCCCACGGCCGAGTTCTTCGACAACGTCGACCAGCGCATGTTGCTGGCCCTTTACCGGCTGACACGGTGGACCAACTCTTCGCGACCCGACGTGACGGAGCTGCTCCACCTGGGCATCGGCCATGGCTCCGGCCCACCGAACGACTGCCACAACCAGGGCCGCGCACTCGATCTGTCGGGCATCCGCGGGACGGACGACGGGACCTCGTTCGCCAAGTCGATCAAGACCAACTGGGGGCAGCTGCCGCCGCGTCCGGGCAGCAACGTCCGTATCGACCCCTCCGTCGACCCGCTGGCGTACGGCCTGTTCAGCACGGCGTTCCGGTACGCCACGTTCGAGTGCGAGGCCAATGGCATCGGCGCCGCCAACAAATGGCCGATGCCGCAGCTGGGCGGCAGCGGCTTTGTCATCTACCCCGACTACGGCGGAGACGCCGCGCTCCGGGCGGCCCACCAGGACCACATCCATATGCAGGTCGGTCCCACCCGGATCTGACGGACCCGACGGACGTGCGGGACGAAGGAGCACCGGAGCCGACCCGCCGGACAGGCTCGGCGCCGCCGAACGCGTCGGTGCCGGCCGCCACTCCCGAGTGGTGGCGGCCGGCACCGGCAGGGTGCTGGTCCGGATTACTTGCGGCCCTTGCCGCAGCCCTCGCTGAAGACCGGTTCGCCGTGCTTGATGCCCGCGAAGAACCAGCAGTGGTGGTGGCGGTGCTTGTGGTCCTTGCCGTGAGCCAGGGTGGCGCTCGCACCGCCCATGACGATGGTGGTGGCCAAGGCGCTGGCGGCGATCGCGGCGCGGATGCGCATGTCTGCTCCTCAGGAGGATCAAAGGGGTGTATCGACCCATTCAGGAATCACCCTTACGCCCTCCGCCAAAACCTGACTCACCGTTAATTGGGCGGGTCGGAGTAGCGGGCGGCGGCCGGTGCGCCGTTCGCCTCCGGCGGCCGCTGCGGTCAGCTCACTCCTTCCGCCGCCTGCCCGACCGGCCGGCGTACGGGGCGGGTGCTCGGGCGCAGCCCGAACGCCACCAGCGCCACGGCCACGGCGAGGAAAGCGGCCAGTACGGCGAAGCCGGTCACGCTCGAACCCGTGGTGTCGGTCAGCCAGCCGACCAGATAGGGGCCGGCGAAGCCGCCGAGGTTGCCGAGCGCGTTGATCAGCCCCATGGCGACGGCCACCACCTCGAAGCGGAGCAGCTCACCGGGGATCGCCCAGAAGGGGCCGTACGGAGCGTAGACCGCGGCCGCCGTCAGGCACAGCAGCACCATCCGCGGCAGCGCACCGTCCACGGCCTGCCCCAGCAGCAGGGCGGCGATGCCGACGACGAGGGGGACGGCCACCGCCTGGCGCCGTCTGCCGGTGCGGTCGGACCATGCGGCGTTGGCGATCATGACGGCCAGGGCGACGGCGAAGGGGATCGCGGTGAGCAGCCCGACCTCGGTGGACGATCCGTCGTGGGTCAGCTCCTTGATGACCGACGGCAGCCACAGGTTGAAGCCGTAGAAGCCGGTGATCCAGAAGAAGTAGACGCCGATGAGCACGAGGACCGGCTTCTGCCGGACCGCATCGCGGTACGAGCCGCTGCCCGCCGAGGGCTTGGCGGCCTCGTCGGCGGCGATCGAGCGCTCCAGGTGGTCGGCCTCGGCGCGGGAGATCCAGCGGGCCTGCGCCGGCCGGTCGGCGACGGTGAACCACCAGACCACCGCCCACACCAGGGGCGGCAGGCCCTGCAGCACCAGCACCCAGCGCCAGCCGGCGTGGTCGAGCATCCAGCCGGACAGCGGTGCCATCAGAACGGAGGAGAGCGGCAGGCAGGCCATCCACAGCGCGTTGGCACGGGCGCGCTCGCGCAGCGGGAACCAGGAGGCGAGCAGGATGAGGACGGCGGGCCAGACGCCGCCCTCGAAGAAGCCCAGCACGAAACGGGCCGCGTAGAACTGCGCTTTGGTCTGTACGAGCCCGGACAGCGCGGCGGCCAGCCCCCACGCCACCATCAGCAGCGACACGGTCTTACGGGCGCTCCAGCGCTGGGCGAGGATCGCGGCCGGGATCTGCAGGAACACATAGCCGAGGAAGAAGACCCCGCCGACCAGGCCCTTGTCGGCGTTGGACAGCTCCAGGTCGCCGTGCATGTACGGGAGGATGACGGAGACGTTGTTCCGGTCGAGGTACGCCAACATGTACATGACCGCGGCGACCGGGATGACGTACACCCAGCGCTTGGCGGGGGCGGCCGCAGGGGCGGACTGCGGCGTCGGGTCCGTCATCGGGCGGCCGCCGTTCCGTAGGCGGCGCGGATCCGGTCGGTGCAGCGGCTGAACTCGGCGGCGGCGCGGAAGGCCGCGGCCATCGTGCCGTGCGAGGCGCGGCCGCTGCCCGCGATGTCGAACGCGGTGCCGTGGTCGACGGAGGTCCGCAGGATCGGCAGGCCGACGGTGACGGAGACCGTACCGTCGAAGTCGACGGTCTTGGCGGGGATATGGCCCTGGTCGTGGAAGTGGGACAGCACCCCGTCGAAGCGGCCTTCGAGGCCCTGGTGGAAGACCGAGTCGGCGGGGATCGGCCCCACGACGCCGAGCCCCTCGGCGGCCGCCTTCGCCACGGCCGGGCGCAGGACGGTGATCTCCTCGTCGCCGAAGTGGCCGCCCTCGCCGCCGTGCGGATTGATCGCGGCGACCGCGAGCCGGGGCTCGTCATGGCCGAACACCCGCAGGGCGGTGACCGCGTGCCGGATGGCGTCCGCGACCCGCTCCTCGGTGATCTGGTCGAGGGCCTTGCGCAGGGCCAGGTGCCGGGTGGTGAAGAAGATCTTCAGGCCGCGGACCACGAACATGGTGTCGAAGTATGCGGCACCGGTGAGTTCGCCGAGCATCTCGGTGTGGCCGAGGTGCTGTGAACCGGCGGCCCAGATGGCCTCCTTGTTGATCGGCGAGGTGACGATGCCGTCGACCTCGCCGGCCAGCGCGGCACGGGTGGCCGCCTCGATCGCGGCGACGGCGGAGCGGCCGGCGACCGCGTCGACCCGGCCCCAGGGGAGGTCGGCGGGCGCGATACCGAGGTCGAGCACATCGATGGTGCCCGGCTCGAACCGGGCCTCCCCGGGGGCGCCGACCGCACGGACCTCGACGTCGAGGCCGCATACCGCGACGGCGCGGCGCAGTACGGCGGCGTCGCCGACGGCGAGTCCGCGGCCGAGTGCGGTGGTCGCCGGGTCGGCGAGGGTACGGGCGGTGATCTCGGGGCCGATGCCGACGGGGTCGCCGAGGGTCACGGCGAGGACGGGCAACGCGCGGTCGGAGGCGGTCGGGTGGCCGGCTGCCGGCTGAGGGGTGGTCATGGGCTCGCCTTTCTCGGTGCGGTGTTCACGGGCGCGCGGGGCCCGGTGGCGGTCAGGTGGCGGTCAGGTGGCGGTCAGCCGGAGCTCGGCGTGGCGCGGAGGGTGTGCCGGGTGGCGGCCGCGCGCAGGTGCTCCAGGCAGTCGCGGGCGGCGTCGGGGCCGCCGATCAGGCCGCCCTTCGTGGCGAAGGGCAGTCCGTCGTGCGGGCCGCCGACCAGGTGCCCGGCCACGGCCAGCGGCAGTACCTCGGTCTCGATGGCGAAGCCGTCGGCGCCCAGCGCCGCGGTGACGGCCGCGGCGACATCGCCGCCCGACGCGTACAGCCCGCCGGGGCACAGCTCGGCGACGGCCCGCCGGGCCACCTCGGACAGACAGCGCAGGATGCGTGCGGCGGTGCCGGGGTCGCAGGCCGGCGCCGCCCCGGTGGCCGGCGCCGCGGGCGGGGGTGCCACCCGGACGCCGAGCACCATGGCCTTCTCCCCCGCCGCCCGGAGGGCCGCCAGTACGCGGTCGGGGTCCGGGTCGGCGGGATCGAGGTCGGCCCAGCGCGCGCCGAGTGCCGTTTCCGTACGGGCGAGTTGGGTGCGGGTGCGGTCCGTGACGCTGCCGACGACGGCGAGGATCCGGACGGGTGCGCCGCCCGCGGACCGCAGGCCCAGCTCGGTGGCGAGGGCGGCGCCGAACGGGCCGGAGTCCAGCGCGACCCAGCGGATGTGGTCCTCGGCGGCGAGCCGGGCGGCGGCCGCCGCGACGGTTTGCAGATGGGCGTTCTCGGTGGCGTCGCACACCATGACCTCGGCCCGGTCGGCCCGCAGCGCCTCGGCGACCGCCGCCGGGCCGCGCTCGACCACGTCCAATGCCAGTTCACCCGTGGTGCGCCGGCTCTGTGTGCCCAGCACGGCCGCGACCCGCGAATGCCGTACGGGGTCGAAGGGGTCGCGGGCGACGGCCGTCCGGGTCAGCGGCACGCCGTCGACGAGGTGCAGACCGCCGACCGTGGTGCGGCCGGCGTCGGGGAAGGCGGGGACGGCCAGTGTCCGGATCCGGGCCGAGGGCTCATGGGCGGCGAGGGCGTCGAGCACCGCGTCGAGTTCGCTGCCGGGGTTGCCGCGCAGGGTGGTGTCGACGCGCTTGACGATCAGGGGTGTGGCCCCCGCCGTCTCGACGGCCGCGCGGACGGCGGCGTAGGCGCGGGCGGGGGGCCAGTGGCGGGAGGCGGTGTTGACGACGAGGACGTCGACCCGGTCCGCGTAGCGCTCCCATTGGGTGAGCGCGCCGATGGTGACGGCCCGCAGGCCCCGTCGTGCGTAGAGCGCGCCGGTCGCATTGCTTCCGGTGAGGTCGTCTCCGATGACGAGCACCTGGGCCATGAGGCATCCTCCCGAAGTGGCTGAACCGCGCATTCTTACTTGCACGGTTCACGCAACATGCGCACTCAGGGTGGCCAGTGGCGCCACGCACTGTCAAGGGGTACGCACCGACCACCCCGCGTCCGCGTACGCGCCCAGCCGCCGCTCCTCGACCCCGCAGATCAGCCCCGTACCGGCCGGCATCGCCGCCCAGTGGGGGAAGCCCGCTCCCCCGCCGATCTTGGAGTGGTCGGCGAGCACCCAGGCGGCCCGGGCGCACTCGGCCATCGTCTCCTTCAGGGCGGCCTGTTCGAGGTCGGGGCAGTTGATGCCGCGCCGGGGGTCGAGGCCGTCGACACCGAGGAAGGCGATGTCCGGGGTGAGCCGGCGCAGCGCCTGTTCCGTACGGGTGCCCAGCAGCGCCTCGTTGGGCCGCCGCAGCCGCCCGCCCAGCACCACGACCTCGACCTCCGCGTCCGCCAACTCGACCAGCGCGGCGAGCCCGTTGGTGACGACGGTGACGTCGGTGCGGTCGCGCAGCTCGTGCGCCAGCCGCGCGGTGGTGGTGCCGGCGTCGAGGAGCACCACATCGCCGCTGCGGACCAGCGCGGCCGCGGCGCGGGCGATGGCGTCCTTCTCGGTGCGCCGGGTGCGCTCCTTGTCGTGCCGGGACCGCTCCACCGCGCGGTGGTCGACCGCGCCGCCGTAGGTGCGGGTGATCCGGCCGAGCGCCGCCAGCGTCGCCAGGTCGCGGCGGATCGTGGACAGCGAGACATCGAACTCGCCCGCCAGGTCGTGCACGCTGACGTCGCCCGCCCCGAGCAGCTCGACCATCCGCTCCCGGCGGCGCCGGGTGGCCGAGCGTTCCCCACTGGTCACGTCACTCTCCGCCTCTCAAGTTGCGCGATTCACGCAACTTGAGATTAACAGCCGTGAAGAGCGGCCCGGAAGCAGCCGAGAAGCCGGACATCAGCCGTGAGGTCGGCACTGAAGTCGGCCGCGCGGGCCGTGGGCGGCGCGGCGCGCAGCGACCGCGCCCGGCGCCGCCGCCCGCAGCGCCCGTCCCCCCTCAGGCGAGCACCTTGGCCTTGGCCTTCTGGAACTCCTCCTCGGTGATGTCCCCGCGGTTCTTCAGCTCCGCGAGCTTGGCCAGGGAGTCCTCGGGCCGGATGGTCTCGTCCTGCGCCTTGGCGGTCTCGCGGATGTAGTCCCGCAGCTGCCTCTGCTGCCGCTGGGCCAGCGCGACCTCACGTTCGCTCAGTCCGCGGCCCCGCGCCAGCACATAGATGAAGACGCCGACGAAAGGCAGCGCGATCACCAGGATGAGCCACCCCGTTTTGGCCCAGTTGTTGATGTCCTGGCTGCGGAAGATGTCACCGACGATCCTCACCAGCAGGAACAGCCACATCACCCACAGGAAGATCAGGCACATCGTCCAGAAAGCGTTGAGCAGCGGGTAATCCATCACGGCCTCCTTCTGCTGCGCGCCGTGCCCTCACCTCAAAGGATCCTCGCCGTCGGCCGCCGCCGCGAACAGACCGCCGTCGGCGAGCGCCTGCTCCGTCCAGATGACCTTGCCGCCCGCGGTGTAGCGGGTCCCCCAGCGCTCCGCCATCTGAGCGATCAGGAAGAGGCCGCGGCCGCCCTCGTCCGTGGTGGCGGCCTGCCGCAGATGCGGTGAGGTGCTGCTGCGGTCGGAGACCTCGCAGATCAGGGAGGTGTCGCGGATCAGCCGTACGCGGATGGGTCCGGAGGCGTAGCGGATGGAGTTGGTGACCAGCTCGCTGAGGATCAGCTCGGTGGTGAACGCCTCGTCCGCCAGACCCCAGTCGACGAGCTTGCGGACCGCCGCGGCCCGGACCTGGGCCACGGCCGACGGGTCCGGCGGCACGTCCCAGTCGGCGATGTGCGCGGTGTCCAGCACCCGGGTGCGGGCGACCAGCAGCGCGATGTCGTCGCTGGGGAGCTCCGGCAGCAGCGCGCCCAGCGCGGCCTCGCAGGTCTCCTCCGGTGTCCGCTCGGCGTGGTCGGCGAGGGTGCGGCTCAGCAGCTCCATCCCGTCGTCGAGGTCGCGGTCGCGGTCCTCGACGAGCCCGTCGGTGAACAGGACCAGCCGGCTGCCTTCGGGCAGTTCCCGCTGCCAGGACTCGAAGGGCATACCGCCGAGCCCGAGGGGCGGACCGCCCGGCACCTCGGCGATCTCGGCGGTGCCGTCCGGCCGCAGCACCAGGGGCTGGACGTGCCCGGCGCGCGCCATCGTGCAGGTCCCCGACGCCGGGTCGTAGATCGCGTAGAGACAGGTGGCGCCGGTGACCCCGGCTCCCTCTGCGCCCTCGGCACCCTCGTCCTGGTCGATCCGGGTGACCAGCTCGTCGAGGTGCCAGAGGATCTCGTCGGGCGGCAGGTCCAGATTGGCGAAGTTGTGGACGGCGGTGCGCAGCCGGCCCATGGTCGCGGCCGCGTGCAGACCGTGCCCGACGACATCGCCGACGACCAGCGCCACCCGGGCGCCCGGCAGCGGGATGATGTCGAACCAGTCGCCGCCGACGCCGCCGAGCCCGCTGCGCCCGGCCTGCGCGGGCAGATAGCGGTAGGCGGCCTCGACGGCGTTCTGCTCCGGCAGCGCACGCGGCAGCAGGCTGCGCTGCAGGGTGACCGCCATGGTGTGCTCGCGGGTGTAGCGGCGGGCGTTGTCGATGCTCACGCCGGCGCGGGCGACCAGTTCCTCGGCGAGGGAGAGGTCCTCCTCCTCGAACGGCTCGGGCACCTGCGAGCGCCAGAACATCACCACGCCGAGGATGGCACCGCGCGCCCGCAGCGGTACGGCGATCATCGAGTGGATGCCGCGGGCAACGATCTTCCGGGCACGCTGGGGATTCTGCAGTTGCCACCCCGAGAAGGCGGGCAGGTCGGCTTCGAGGATCGCCTCGCCGCTGGTGATGGCGGCGCCTACGGAGGCGGACGGCTCGAAGCGGATCGGGCTGTCGACGGGGTACAGGCCGCTGTCCGGCGGGATGCCTGCCGCCGCGGTGCGCCGCACCTCGATGCCCGCGCCGGCGAAGACCGCCGGCTCCTCACCGGTCAGTACGTCCTCGGCCAGGTCGACGGTGACGATGTCGGCGAACCGGGCCGCGGCGAACTCCGCCAGCTCCTCGCAGGTGCGCACCACGTCGAGGGTGGTGCCGATCTCGGTGCCGGCGTCGTAGAGCAGCTTGAGGCGCCCGCGGGCCACATCGGCCCGGCCGGTGACCGCCCGCAGCTCGGTGGTGTCCCGCAGTGTCGTGACGCTGCCGGGCGGGCCGCCCGCCTGGTCGGTCGAGCGCTGGTTGACGGCCAGCAGCCGTTCGCCGACCGGATGCACCTCGTCGGTGACGACCCGGCCGGAGGCGAGCAGTTGGGCGGTGGCCCGGTCCAGCCCGACGTCGGCGATCTGGCGCCCTTCGACGTCCGGCGGCAGATCCAGCAGCCGGCGCGCCTCGTCGTTGGCGAGCAGCACCCGGCCGTCGCCGCCGGCGATGATCACGCCTTCGCGTACGGCGTGCAGCACCGCGTCGTGGTGCTCGTACATGCGGGTCATCTCCGCGGGCCCCAGGCCGTGGGTCTGGCGGCGCAGCCGCCGGCTGACGAGCGCGGTACCGCCGGTGGTGAGGAGGAGGATGCCGGCCGCGGTGCCGAACAGCAGCGGGAACTGGTCGTCGACGACGCCGCTGACCTTCTTGATGGTGATGCCGGCCGAGACCAGTCCGACGACCTTGCCGTCATGGCCGAAGACCGGGACCGTCGCCTGGACCAGGGGGCCTATGGTGCCGACGATCTTCTCGGTGACCACGGCGCCGGACAGCGCCGGCTTCAGCGTGCCGACGAACTTCTTGCCGATCCGGTCGGTGATGGGGTGGGTGTAGCGGATGCCCTCGGTGTTCATCACGACGATGAAATCGACGCCGGTGGCCTTGCGGGCGGCCTCGGCCCGCGGTTGCAGTACGGCGGTCGGGTCGGCGCTCTTCAGCGCCGGCTCGATGCCGGGTCCATGGGCGAAGGACTCGGCGACGGCCACCGATCTGTTGCGGGCCTCGCGTTCGGAGTCGGTCCGGGACTGCAGCACGAGCGCCGCCATGGCGGCGGCGACCAGCAGCACCACGATCGCCACCTGCAGGAGAAAGACCTGACCTGCGACAGTTCGCATCCTGAGAACCGAACGCGGGCGGCCGTAGCGTCCGGCCATGTCCTCTTTCTACACCTCCCGCATACGGTGGGCGAGCCGCGTACTGCGGAGCGCAGCGGCCGCTGGGACCCGTGTCGCTTAGGACGGCTTCACGGGCTGTTCGAGGATCGTCCCGTGATCTGCGGTCGGGCGCCAGAGGGCGGAAAGACCCTCGGGTAGGTTTTACTGACGCACATATGCGAATGTCCTCGACTAAGGGGACAAACGCGCCGGTCACCGCCCGGCATCAGACCGGGAACAAATCGCCCAGCTTCTGGATTGTGCATGTAACTCTCCCCACAGGTTTGAACTCTTGATGGGCGCAGGTGTAGCGGTCGGGACATCCCGACGCCGGCACAACGTGCCTGGTCAGCGCCGTCCACGGGTGGCCTGATGGCGACGGACGGGCCGCTGTGAGGTGCACCTTGCCGCCCTATGGCCCGGCGATGCGGTGTGAGACGTTCTTGGGCATGCATGTTCCAGAGGAGATCCGCGCCGAGGCGGCGGGGCTCATCGACCACCACGCGCTCGGCCTGTGGAAGCCGCACGACGCCGACCGGCGCGTCGCCGTGGCGCTGTTCCGCTTCCTCGAAACAGGTCTGCCCCTCACGGGCGAGCAGGTCCGGTCCGTCCTGGCACACGCGGAACCGGCCGACGGGGCCGGCGAGCGGCTGCTGAAGCTGCTGCGCATGACCGCCGGGCTGCTCGACGACGCACCCGCGGCCGACTCCCCCACGGGGCGGGACGCGGTCGACCACGTATGCCTGCTGCTGGACGCACTGGCACTCTCCCGCCCTGCGGAGCAGTAGCGCGCGAGCCCGCGGTGAGCGGATGAGCAGCGTACGAGCCCGCCGATGAGCAGCGCGCGAGCGCACAGTGCAGTAGCGCGCGAACCCGCACGCGCGTAGCACGCGAGCCCGCGGCCTGACGCCCCTTCCCCCCGCGACGGGGTGGACACCCACGTCCTGGCGCCTCTGCGCCCCCGTCTTCGCACCTCCGCGCCCGCCCCGGCCGGGGGAGCTCTCCACACCTCCGCGCCCGCCCCGGGCCGCGGCAGCCCTACACCGGCCCACCTCGCGGCGCGGTACCCCTCCGCGCCTCTGCGCCCGCCCCGGGCCGCCGCAGCCTTACACCGGCCCACCGGCACACCTCGCGGCGCGGTACCCCTCCGTACCTCTGCGCCCCGGGTCGCGACCCTCCTCCACACCTCTGCGCCCGTCCTCCGCGCAGCGCGGCACCTCTCCACACCCCACCCGCCCAGCCCGCGTCACGGCACCTCTCTGCCCCCGGCACCCACCAACCCTCACCTCTACACCCGCCCACCCCCCGTAGGGGGGTGGGCGGAGGGGAAAAAGTAGCGGAGAGGCAAAGGCAGCGGAGGGGAAAAAGCAGCGGAAGGAAAAGCAGAAGGGCCAGCAAAGCAAGAGCGCGAGGAAGCCGCAGGGCGAGAAGTGCAGGACAGCAGCCGACGTGCAGGACGAAAGCCAAAGCCCGCCCGGACAGCTGCTCCGGGCGGGCTTGGCTCTCTTGTACGGCTGAAGGGCCGGTCGAGACCCTGCACGGCTGAAGGGCCGGTCGAGGCTCAGTCGGACGCCAAGGCGTACGTCTGAAGGGCCGGGCAAGACCCCGCGGCGGGCTCCGAGGCGTACAGCTGAAGGGCCAGCCAAGCCCCCGCGGCGGGCCCCGAGGCGTACGGCTGCGGGGCCGACCGAGCCCGCCCCCGCAGGAGGACCCGAGGCGTACTGCTCAAGGACCGGAAAACCCGGCGAGCGGGGCCGAGGCATACGCCCCGGCCCCGCTCGCGGGTACCGCTCCCCCGCCGGGACTACCCCGCTTCCGCGACCGCCCCCGCGGGCGACGGTTCGTCCGCCGCGGCCTGCTCGTCCTCCGGGACCGAGATCACCCAGTGTGTCTCCTGCCGCGGGCGCAGGTAGCAGGCCCAGTACAGTGCGGCGGCGGCGACGATGGCCCCGGTGACGACCAGGCTCTTGGTGCTCTGCTGGGTCAGGACCCAGGCGAGCGCGACGACGAGGAGCGCCGGGACCGCCGGCCACAGCGGCATCCGCCAGGCCAGCCGGTGCTTGTGCTCACCGCGACGGGAGACCAGGGCGCCCAGGGCGACGAAGACGTACATCGCGGCGACGGCGACACCGGTCACCTCGCTGAGGGTGTCGAGGTTGACGAAGCACAGGGCCGCGCCCGGGACACCGACGACGAGGGTGGCCGCCCAGGGCGAGCCGAAGCGGCGGCCGACGTGCGAGAAGGCGCGGTTGACCGAGGTCGGCCAGGCCGCGTCGCGGGCCGAGGCGAAGACCACGCGGGAGTTCTGGATCACCATCACGATCGCCGCGTTGATGATCGCCAGGGCGATGCAGAGGCTGACGAAGGTGCCGACGCCTGAGTTGCTCCAGTCCTGCACCATGCCCGCGACGTCTCCGGCGCCGAGGGTCTTGAGGTCGGGGGCGCCGAGGGTGATCGCGATGACCGGGATCAGGACGACGGCCGCGCCGATGGCGAGGGTCCACAGCACGGTGCGGGAGACGTTGCGGCGCGGGTTCTCGATCTCCTCGGCGAGGTACACGGCGGTGGAGAAGCCCTGCAGGATGAAGAGCGCGGTGGCCAGGCCCGTGACGATGAGACCGGCGGTGACGGCGGTGGTGTGTCCGTGTCCGGCGTCGATGACGGGGTGGACGAGCACCGACGCGGAGCGCTGGGTGTGGCTGAAGCCGAGGAAGGCGACGACCGCGCAGGCCACCACCTCCAGCACGAGGAAGATGCCGGTGATCCAGGCGTTGGCGCGCAGGTCGAGCAGGCCCATGGCGGTGGCCAGCAGCATCACGCCGGCGGCGGTGTACTGCGGATCCAGGTGGACGATCGGCGCCAGATAGTCGGCGGTGCCCAGGGCGATGATGGGCGGCACGATCATGACGACGATCAGCGACAGGATGAATACCAGCCATCCGGCGAGGCGGCCCATGAGGGTGCCGACCATGGCGTACTCGCCGCCGGAGCTGGGGATCAGCGTGCCGAGCTCGGAGTAGGTGAAGGCGACCCCGATGCACAGCAGGCCGGCGATGGCGATGGTGAGCGCGGTGCCGGTGCCCAGGCTGGCGAACGAGTCGGGCACGATCACGAAGAGCGAGGAGGCCGGGGTCAGGCAGGACAGCGTGAGCAGCGTGCCGCCGACCACACCGATCGACCGGGTGAGCTTGGGGCCGTTGGCGGTACTCCCCTCCGCCGCGCTACGGGTGTCCCGCTCAGGGGCTGCGGAGGCAACAGGCGTGTAGGGCATATCGGTTATCCGTATCCCATCGATCCGGCGGCAGAGGGGGGCACTTTGCGAGAAGTGCGCCAAAACGCGATGCAGACCTGGCGAAGCGCAGGCGCCGCTTTGGTGACCGAATAAAACCCCCGCGTTCGACCCACGTCAAGGTCTTGTTAAGAGGGTGAGACAACGAAATCCGTAGGTGTCGAGCGGAATCATGGCCCGTATCCACACCTGCACTACGGCGCAGTAGCGGATTTCGCGGCTGGAGCGGGCGGGGTGGGCCGCCTCTGGAGGCGGCCCGGCACAGCCGCCGAATCCGTAGCGGCCCCCGCGAATCCGCCACGGCAGCGCGGCCGAGTCGGGCGTCCGGCCCGGCTCACTCCTCCAGCGCGTGCACCCGGGCGATGAGCAGGGCGACGTCGTCGTGGCCGTGTTCGTCACGCAGTGCGCTCAGGAGGTGGTCGCACAGGTCCTCCAGGTCCGGCCCGGGCTCGGCGAGCAGGGTGAGCAGGGTGTCCAGGCGGGTGTCGATGGCCTTGTCGCGGGTCTCGATCAGGCCGTCGGTGTAGAGCACCAGGTGGTCGCCGTCGCGCAGCGGCACCGTGGTCTGCTCGAAGGGGACCCCGCCGACGCCGAGCGGGGCGCCGGTGGGCAGATCGAGCAGCTCCGGCTGCCGGCCCGGTCGGACCAGCACGGGCGGAAGGTGCCCGGCGACCGCGATCCGGCACAGGCTGCGGTGCGGGTCGTAGACGGCGTAGAGGCAGGTGGCGAAGGCCGGATCGAGACCGCCGGCGATGTGGTCGAGGTGGCGGAGCACCTCGGCGGGGTCGAGGTCGAGGTCGGCCAGCGCGCGGATCGTGGTGCGCAACTGCCCCATGGTGGCGGCGGCGTTGATGCCGCTGCCCATGACGTCGCCGACCACCAGGGCGGTCTTGTCGCCGGCCACGGGGATGGCGTCGAACCAGTCGCCGCCGACCTCGCTGGCCGCCTGGGCGGGCTGGTAGCGGTAGGCGATCTGCATGGCCGTGGGCTGCGGCGGCCGGTGGTTCATCAGATGGCGCTGGAGGGTGAGCGCGGTGCGGCGCTCGCTCTGGTACGAACGGGCGTTGTCGATGCACACCGCCGCCCGCGCGGCCAGTTCGACGGCGAGCACGGCGTCGTCCTCGTCGAACGGCTCGGGGTTGCGTACGCGGTAGAGCGACAGCGCGCCGAGCACCTCGCCGCGGGCGATCAGCGGCACCGCCAGGTAGGAGCGGAGTCCGGCCTGCTTGAGGAAGGCGGCGCCCTGCGGGCCCGCCGCGATCCGCCGCAGGTCGTCGTCGTCCACCTGGGGGACGACGACCGGGCGGGCCTCGGTCACACAGCGGGTGATCAGCCGGTCGGCTTCGTAGGAGGCGATCTGCCCGGTGGGGTCGGCGGCGCGCACGGCGCCGGTGTCGTAGGCCGTGGACACCGCGAGCGCCCGGAAGCGGGCGGGACCGCCGCGGGACAGCACACTAGGGCGCCGGCCGTCGAGGATCGCGTCGAGGACGTCGACCGCGGCCATGTCCGCGAGTTCGGGCACGATGACGTCGGCCAGTTCATGCGCGGTCTGGTCGACGTCGAGGGTGGTGCCGACGGTCGCGGAGGCGTCGGCGATGAGGGCGAGGCGGCGGCGGGCGCGGGCGGCCTCGGTGGCGGAACGGTGCTGCTCGGTGATGTCGACGACGGAGGTGGCCAGCCCCAGCACCCGGCCGTGGGCGTCCTCCAGCCGGTAGTACGACACCGACCATGCCTTGTCTGCGTGCGGATCGGCGGCGGTGCCGCCGACGGTGAACTGGTCGAGCAGCGGCCGGCCGGTCTCCAGGACCTCGTGCATCCGGGCCACGATGACGTCGGTGTCGAGAAAGGACAGCGCCTCGCGGACATGGCGGCCGATGTGCTGGTCGGCGGGCAGGTCGTTGATGCGTTCCAGCGCGGGGTTGACCATGACGAAGCGGAGGGCGGTGTCCAGGACCGCCAGCCCGATCGGCGACTGGGCCACCAGGCGTACCGACAGCGCCAGGTCCCGCTCGACCCGCCGCAGTACGGCCTGGTCGGTGGCGATGCCCAGCGCGTAGGACCGGCCGCGTTCGTCCAGCAGGCGCATGTTGCGGAATTCGACGAGGCGGGTGCTGCCGTCCTTGTGCTGGATGGGGAAGACCCCGGCCCAGCTCTCGCCGCTGGCCATGACTTGGGAGAACAGCCGCAGCACCAGGTCGATGTCGTCGGGTCCGACCAGCAGCTGGCCGGCCGGCCGACCGAGCGCCTCCTGCGCGGTCCAGCCGAAGAGCTCCTCGGCCTGCGGGCTCCAGAGGGTGATCCGCCCCTCCGCGTCCAGCATCACGGCGGCCACGCCCAGCACGTCGAGCAGGCCGCCCGGCTGCCCCGGTGCAGCCCCGACCGGGGCGGCGCCCTCGGGGAACGCGTCGGTCGCACCCATCCAGGCACTCCTTCCGCCGGTCACCGCTGACCGACAGCCGTGGCGCTCTCCGTACATCGGCCGATTCTCGCCGTGTTTCCGATGCCCTCCATCATCCCTCGACACGGGACGGCCCCGCAGGGAGAGCGAGAGCCGCAGGGCATGGGCGTCCCGTGCGCGAGGGAGAATTATCCGCCGCCGCTTCCGGCCCTGCGACCGAGTTGGCGATATTCGGAGCGAATAATCCGGCCGGGCTTCGCGACCGGGCATGCGGGCCGGCGGCCGTACGCCGCAAGGTCTGCGGGCCCGGTGGCCGGACGCGCAACAGCCGCGCCGCACGCTCCGACTTGGAGATGTCGATCTCCTGGGACTACTCTGACCTTTAGTTGCCTCCAGCAACTAACCATCGGTATCGCACCCGGCGACGGTGACCGCGTCCGCCGGCGTCAGGAGGAAGCCCGTCATCATGTCCCTCACCGACCGGACATTCCGCACCTACGTGGAGGAGAACCTCGATGCACTTAGCTCGAACCCGGCACGCGAAGCCCTGGTCCACCAAGGGCGCCGGGTAACCGCGGGCGAGTTCCGCGCCCTGGTGCACCGCATGGCGCGGGCGCTGCGCGCCCAGGGGGTCGAGCGCGGAACCACCGTCACCCTGCTCAGCGGCAACCTCCCCGAGACCCTGGCCGCCCGCTACGCGGCCAACCTGATCGGCGCCCGGGTCAACCACCTCTACAACAAGCTCTCCGCCGAGTCCCAGGCCCACATCGTCCGCGACGTCGAGACCCGCGCCCTGATAGTCGACCCGCGCTACGCCGAGCGGGCCGCCGAGGTCACCGAGTTGGCGCCGGTGCCGGACGTCCTCGTACTCGGCCCCGCGAAGCTCGGCACGGACCTGCTGGAGCTGGCGGCCGGGCAGTCCGACGAGCCGTTCGCGAGCCTGGCCCGGCCCGACGACGTGTCCACCATCCGCCACACCGGCGGCACCACCGGCCACCCCAAGGGCATCTGCACCACCTTCGAGCAGGTCCGCTGGTTCCACGGAGCGCTGGCGGAGCAGCCGGAGTTCGAGCGCCGGCAGCTGGTCTGCACGACCCTCGCCCACGCCGCGGGCGCACTGGCCGACAACACGCTGTACACGGGCGGCACGATCGTCCTGCTCGACGACTTCGACCCCGAGACCGTGCTCGCCGCCATCGCCCGCGAGCGCATCACCGACATGTTCCTGCTGCCGCCGCTGCTCTACCAGCTGATGGACCATCCGTCCGCACGGCACACCGACACCTCCAGCCTGCGGATGGTGACGTACGGCGGCTGTCAGGCGTCCCCGGCCCGCATAGCCGACGCGGTGCGGATGTTCGGTCCGGTGCTGCTCCAGGGCTACGGGCAGAACGAGGCCGGCGGCATCAGCATGCTCACCCCGGAGGACCACGACCCGGACCGCCCCGACCGGCTCCGCTCCGCGGGGAAGGTACTGCCCGACGTCGAGGTGGCGATCCGCGACGAGTCGGGTCGCGATCTGCCCGCCGGCGAGCACGGCGAGGTCTGCGTCCGCTCCGCCATGATCATGAAGGGGTACTGGAAGCAGCCCGAGCTGACCGCCGAAGTGCTGCGGGACGGCTGGCTGCACACGGGGGACATCGGATTCCTGGACGACGAGGGCTACTTGACCATCGTCGACCGGATCAAGGACATGATCGTCGTGGTCGGCGGCCATGTGTACACCACCGAGCTGGAGGACGTGCTCAACTCGCATCCGCAGGTGCTCCAGAGCGCCGTCTTCGGCGTCCGTGACGCCCACCGCATGGAGCAGGTGCACGCCGTGGTGGTGCGGGTGCCCGGCAGCACCGTCGACGGGAGCCAACTGCGCGAGAAGGTGCGCCTGGAGCGCGGTGCGATGTACGAGCCGGCCCGGATCACCTTCGTCGACGCGCTGCCGCTGACCGACGCCGGGAAGCCGGACAAGAAGGAGCTGCGCCGGCAGGCCGAGCAGGAGGTGGGCGCCGCCGGCTGACCGCGTTCGGGCCGCCGCGACTCAGCGCCGCGGCGGCCCGATGTGCTGGTCCCGCTCAGAGCAGACCAAGCAGGCCGAAAATCAACGAGAGCAGGCCAAGGTGCTTACCGTCGTGGTGGTGGTAGCCACCGTGGTGATGGTGCTTGCCATGCTTCTTGCCATGATGATCGTGACCCGACGAGGACGCCGCGGGGCTCTGGGGAGCAGCCGCAGCCGTGCCGGCGAGCGGCACGACGGTGGCTGCAGCGATCGCCGCGGCGGCGACGGAACGGCCTATCGACTTGCGCATTGCGTTCTCCAGTTAGGCAGGAAATGGGACATTCCGATAAGTACCGCGCTGGGCCGCACCCCCCGCAGACACGGCGACCGGCCACTCCAACGGCCCAGGGAATTGCTCCAGTCGCGGTAGTGAACGGGCCCGGCGGGCCCGCGAGTGTGCTGGTCAGAGCCGGATGACGACAAGGGCCGTGTCGTCGGTGGCGCCACCGGACGGCAGCAGCTCCGCCAGCAGCAGCTCGGCGAGCGCCTCGACGTCGGCGCCCCGATGCCGGGTCAACGCAGCGGCCAGCCGCCCCAGACCGACGTCGATGTCCTCCCCGCGGCGTTCGATCAGCCCGTCGGTGTACAGGACCAGCACGGTGTCGTCGGCGAAGGCCACCCGGGCCTCGGGACGGGCCACATGCTCGGGCCGCGCCCCAGCGGCGGATCGGTCCGCCTGGTCCAGCAGCTGCACCGCGCCGTCCGGGTGCCGCAGGGCCGGCGGCGGATGGCCCGCGCTGCTGTAGGCGAGGGTGCGGGTGGTCCAGACCCGCCTCGTAGTCGATCGCCGACTCGCTCACGTGCGGCCCGCATCCGACGGCGGGCGCCGCGCACGCTCACCGTTCACCTCGGGTGCGTTCCGCTCGGTCACCACGTGCGGCATGTTCCCGCCCGGACGGGCGGCGCGCATGCCGGGACCCGGGCCCGCCGCCCCGGTCGGCGCGCGAACGGCGAGGCCGGTCCGCAAGTGGTGTGAGCGGGGCGGGTTCGGCCGGCCGGGTGGGAGGTGCGCCCCGGGCAGGCCGCCCGCCCCTCGGAAGGCACGTCCTACCTGGTCTTGCGCGCCCGGCTCGGCTGGACCCGGGCCGGCTCGCCGGGCATCTTCGGGTGGTCGGGGGGATAGGGCAGGTCCCCCAGTCCCTCCTCCGCCGTGTGCCGGTCGGCGAGTTCCAGGACGGACTGCAGGCTGAAGGCGTGGTCGGCCATGTCGGCGTGCACATCGCCGAGTTCGGCGAAGCGCGGTGGGACGGTGCGCAGATCGAAGTCCTCGGGCGTGGCGTCGGCCAGCTCCTCCCAGCGCAGTGGGGTGGAGACCGTCGCCCGCGGCCTGGCCCGCAGCGAGTAGGCCGAGGCGATGGTCCGGTCGCGGGCCATCTGGTTGTAGTCGACGAAGACCTTCGCGCCGCGCTCCTCCTTCCACCAGGCCGAGGTCACCAGGTCCGGCAGCCGGCGCTCCAGGGCCCGGGCGACGGTGATGGCAGCCCGTCTGACCTCGGTGAACGTCCATTGCGGCAGGATCGGTACATAGACGTGCACCCCGCGGCCGCCGGAGGTCTTGGGCCAGCCGCGCAGTCCGTGTTCGGCCAGCAGCTCCCGCAGTTCGTAGGCGACCCGGACGGCGTCGGCGAAGTCGGTGCCGGGCTGCGGGTCGAGGTCGATGCGCAGCTCGTCGGGGTGCTCGGTGTCGGCGCGGCGTACCGGCCAGGGGTGGAAGGTCAGGCACCCGAGGTTGGCCGCCCAGATCACGGCGGCGGGTTCGGTGGGGCACATCTCGTCGGCAAACCGGCCGCTGGGGAAGGCGATGCGGGCGGTGGGCAGCCAGTCCGGCAGTCCCTTGGGGGCCCGCTTCTGGTAGAAGAACTCGCCCTCGACGCCGTCGGGGAAGCGCTGCATGGTGGTGGGCCGGTCGCGCAGGCCCCGCAGCACCCCGTCCGCGACGGCAAGGTAGTACTGCGCGACGTCCAACTTGGTGAAGCCGCGCTCGGGGTAGTACGTCTTGCCGGGATTCGACAGCCGCACCGTGCGCCCCGCGACGTCCAGCTCGACAGCTTCGCCTCCGGCCATGCCTCCACGCTAGGTTGCGCGCCGCGGCACCGCGCGCCGGAAGGGCGGCGGGCCGTGCCCTCGGCGCGCGGTGAGCGCCCCCAGCGCGCAGGATCGGGGGCATGGATCTGCCCGTCATGCCCCCGGTGTCGCCGATGCTCGCGAAGCTGGTGACCGACATCCCCGCCGGCATGCAGTACGAGGCCAAGTGGGACGGCTTCCGGGTCATCGTCTTCCGCGACGGGGCGGACGTCGAGATCGCCAGCCGGACCACCAAGCCGCTCACCCGCTACTTCCCCGAGGTGGTCGCGGCCGTACGGGCCGAACTGCCGCCGCGCTGTGTCATCGACGGCGAGATCGTCATCGCCCATGACGGCCGGCTGCACTTCGAGGAGCTGCTGGAGCGCATCCATCCGGCGGACTCCCGGGTCCGGACGCTCGCCGAGCGGACGCCCGCCTCCCTGGTCGCCTTCGACCTGCTGGCGCTCGGCACGGAGGCATTGATGGACCAGCCGCAGTCGGCGCGGCGGGAGGCGCTGGTCGAGGCGCTGCGGCCCTCCCGGGCGCCGGTGTACACCGCGCCCGCGACGACGGACCGGGAGCTGGCGGGCCGCTGGTTCACCCAGTTCGAGGGGGCGGGGCTGGACGGGGTGGTCGCCAAGCCGCTGGACCTGCCCTACCGGCCGGGCGACCGCGCCATGTTCAAGATCAAGCATGCCCGCACCGCGGACTGTGTGGTGGCGGGCTACCGGCTGCACAAGAGCGGACCGGTGGTCGGGTCGCTGCTGCTGGGCCTGCACGACAGCGCGGGCCGGCTCCAGCACGTCGGGGTGTGCGCCTCGTTCCCCATGGCCAGGCGGCGGCAGCTGGTCGAGGAACTGGCACCGCTGCGGATGGACGAGGTCGCCGGCCACCCTTGGGGCGCGTGGACGGACGAGGCGGCGCACGCGTCCCGGCGGATGCCGGGCGGGCCCAGCCGCTGGAGCGGCGGCAAGGACCTGTCGTGGGTGCCGCTGCGCCCGGAGCGGGTGTGCGAGGTCGGCTACGACCACATGGAGGGCAACAGGTTCCGGCACACCGCCCAGTTCCGCCACTGGCGCCCCGACCGTACGCCGGAGAGCTGCACCTACGCCCAGCTGGAGGAGCCGGTGGGCTACGACCTGCGGGAGCTGCTGCGGGACTGAGGGCGGCCGGGGGCCTGCCGGTCAGCGCTGGTCGGTGCCCGGGGGCCAGCGGCGCCGGCTCTCCCCCGGCGCGAGCCGGTCCACCACCTCGGCCAGTTCCGTGCAGGCCAGCTCGATCTTGCGCCGGATGGCGTTCTGCTCGGTGACGATGGCCGACAGCAGCAGCGCGGTGAGCGCCGCGGAGGCGTTGAGCGCCTGCAGGTTGACCATCGCCTCCAGCAGGCTCTGGCCCTCGAACGGTCCGATGCGCGCGGTCGCCGCCGTGATCGCCAGTACGGACACCAGCAGCACGCAGGGCGCCGCGCCCGCGAGCTGGAAGCGCAGCGCCGCCCACACGATCAGCGGAAAGACCAGGAAGAGCAGGGAGAGCGGGCTCCTGGTCGCCATGAACGACAGCACGACCGCCGCGGCCAGCAGTGCCGCGGCCTCGGCCCAGCGGTAGGCGGGGATGCCGTAGGGCCGGCGGATGGTGCGCAGGGCGAGGACGAGCGGGGTGACGACGAGGACGCCCATCGCATCGCCCACCCACCAGGCCGCCCAGGTCCGCCAGAAGCCCCCGGTCGGCAGCGAACCGGTCAGCACCTGGGTTCCGCTACCCACCGTCGCGCTGATCAGCATGCCGGCGAACGCGCCGAGGACGACCAGGGCCACCCCGTCGCGCAGACGGTCCAGTTCGACGCGGAAGCCCACCTTGCGGAGCATCAGGCAGGCGCACACCGGGGCCAGGGTGTTGCCCGCCATGACGCCGAGGACCGTGACATCGAGCGGGCTGAGCGTCGCGACGATCGCCAGCGTGCCGAGGGCGATGCCCGGCCAGGTCCACATGCCCAGCAGGAGCAGGCTGCTCAGCGCGATGCCCGTGGGCGGCCATAAGGGCGTGACCACGGCACCGCCGACCACCACCGACTCCCGAAGGCCGATCCATGCGGACGCGAAGTAGACGGCGGTGAGAACGAAGATGGTCAGGGCTGCCGGTGCGAGACGTCGGAGTTCTTCGGTGCGCACCACATCAGCCATCAGACAACGCGGACGGCCGGGCGTCGGCTGCGACACGCGCGCCCGGTCCGGGCTTCACCCGGGGCTGTGGGCCGCTGCCGTCGAAGCACAGCACGATCACCGCCGAGTCGTCGCTGTGCCCGGTCAGCTCGGCCACGCTCATCGCCGCGGCGGCCACCGTGGCCGGATCGCCGTCGGCGTTGGCGCACACCAGCCGGGTGACCTGCTGCAGTCCGGCCTCTATCGGGAAGGACGGCCCCTCGACGACCCCGTCGGTGAGCAGCACCAACGCGCCGGAGGTGTCGAGCCGGCGGCGGGTGACGGGGTACACCTCGCCCGGCACGATGCCCAGCGGCACTCCCCCGGGGTCGTTGGTGAGGCCCGAGCGGCCGTCGCTGGTGGCCCAGATGCCGGGGATATGGCCGGCCCGGGCGCTGGACAGCTCCCAGGCGACGGGGTCGAAGCGGACGAAGGTGCAGGTCGCGAAGAGCCCGCAGTCGACCGACAGCAGCAGGTCGTTGGCCCGGCTCAGCACCTCGCCGGGGTCGGCGGCGTGGACCGCGACGGCCCGCAGCCCGAGGCGGATCTGCCCCATGAAGGCGGCCGCCTCCACGTCGTGGCCCTGTACGTCGCCGATGCAGAAGGCCAGTGAGCCGTCGGGCAGCGGGAAGCCGTCGTACCAGTCGCCGCCGATGTCCAGCCCGTGCCGGGCGGGCGCGTAGCAGGCGGCGGTGCGCAGTCCGGGTACTTCCGGCAGTCGGGTGGGCAGCATCTCGCGCTGCAGCGCCTCGGCCAGCTCGACCCGGGCCCGTTGCTTCTCGGCGCCTTCCCGCGCCTGGGCGGTCAGCCGTCCGAGGGTGGTCAGCAGATCGTCGGCGCTCGCCGACCGCGGGGGACGACGCCGAAGCATGGATCGCTCCAAGGTGCATCGGTGCATGGGCCACTGCGGGGGTGCACGCTCCGTGCGGCGGTCCGCATGGGCCTCCTGACCTGGCCTGATGGGGCTCCGGTGAGCCCACCTGTCCGATTCATCTTATTTCCGCGGTGCGACTTCCGCTTGATGGCGGGCGGCCGGGCCCGGCGCCCCGGCACGCACCGTCTCGCGCGGCCGGACGACTACGGGGAGCGATCGCCGCCGATCGCGCCTGTCCCGCTGCCGCCGCTCCGGGACGGGTTTACGCGGTCGCCGTCCGATGGCGGACGCCGGAGCGTACGGCCCAGAAGAACACCGCCAGGGCGAGAGCGGCCACCGCGATCGAGTCGTAGGGGGCGGGCAGGCGGCCGGAGCCCTCGAAGGTGCCCAGCCAGGAGAGCACGATCAGGCCGATGAGATAGGCCACCAGCCAGGCGCCGGTGCGGAGTTCGACGCCGAGGGGGCGGCTCGGGCCCGCGCCGTCGCGCTCGATGGCCGCCGCGTCGCGCGCTCCGGGGCGGTGCATGGCCAGGAAGATCAGCAGGCCGGCGAGGACGAGGGGCAGGGCGAGGCGCAGGTCGTGCCAGCCCGACCAGTAGACGAACTCGCCGGCCACCACGAAGCTCAGCGGCGCGATCCAGCGCAGGCCCGGAACCCAGCCCGCCGTCCGCCCGCCCGGCTCGGCGCGGAACACCGCGACCGCGACCGCGGAGGCCGCGTAGATCAGCAGATACATGTCGCCCATGACGCTCACGATGTCCTGCCAGCCGCCGAACGGCAGCAGGAAGACCACGATGACCAGGAGGTTGATCACCAGTGCCCGGCGCGGGACGCCATAGCGCTGGTTGACCTTCATGAAGTACCGGGGGATGGTGCCGTTCTTGGCGAGCGCGTAGGTGTGCCGCGCGTCGATGGCCACGCCCACGTACGCCGAGCCGCCGGGCGAGATCACCGCGTCCGCGTAGAGCAGGCTGGACAGCCAGTGCAGGTTGAGGATCAGGGCGAGCTGGCCGAAGGGCGAGTCGAAGGAGACGCCCTGCCAGCCGTTGCCGAGGAGGTTCTCGGGGACGGTGAAGAGGTAGGCCAGTTGCAGGGCGAGGTACATGGCCACGGCCAGGGCGATGCCGGTGAGGACCGCGCCCGGGATGGTCCGGCGGGGGTTGCGGGTCTCGCCCGAGAAGTCCAGCGGGGCCTGGAAGCCGTTGACCGAGTAGACGATGCCGCCGCCGGCCAGCGCGGTCAGGCAGGCCACATAGCCGTACGGCGCGAAGCCGCCGTGGTCGGTCAGCCGGCCGGAGTGCCAGCCGGAGGCGATCAGTGCGAGCACGGTGACCACCGGGACGACGATCTTGAACACCGTGATCAGGTTGTTGAGTCGGGCGAACATCCGCACCGCGAACCAGTTCAGCGCGGTCAGCAGCACACTGAGTCCGGCGGCCAGCGCCAGGCCGGCGAGGGTGAGAGTGTGGCCGTTGTAGATGCCCGGGAGGTAGTGGGCGGCGTACTGCATGATCGCGCTGATCTCCGCCGCGGTACCGCCCACGGACAGCAGCGTCGACCAGCCGATGAGGGTGCCGACGAGCCGGCCGCTGGCGAACAGCGGCCAGCGGACCGTGCCACCGCCCTCCGGCCGGGACGCGCCGAGTTCGATCAGGACCAGCGCGATGAGTCCGCACAGCAGGCCGGCCGCGATCCAGGACAGCAGCGCGGCCGGTCCGGCCGTCTGCGCCGCGTACATGGCCGCGAACAGCCAGCCGGAGCCGACGATGTTGGAGAAGCCGATACCGGTCAGCCCCCAGAACCCCAGGTCCCGGCGCAACCGGCGCTCCTGCGCCCGCACTTCCGGCGCGCCCGCCGCGCCGTCCCCCTCGGATGCCTGACCCTCTGCCACGAAAACGGTTCCCCTCGATGCGCTCTGCCGCCTCGCTGGACCCTACGCGACGATCATCGGGCCGCGTCCTTCCGCTCCCCCGGGAGCACGCCGCGCGGTGTGGCCTCAGGCGCAGGTCCAGCAGCCCGACCAGCACGCGGTGGGGCGCACCGAGTGCCCCCGGGGGTACCGCCGGTCGGCCGGGCGCTCCTCGGCGGGGGCGTCCGCGGTGAGCGCGTGCAGGCCCGCGAGTTGGGCACACAGGACGACGGCGATCGCGGCGAGCTCCTCGGGCTCGGCATGTCCCCTCTCGATCCGCAGCGACAGTGCGGCGGGCTCGACGGCGGGCGGGCACTCCTCGGCCGGTGCCCCCGCGTCGGCCTGAGGGCCCCCGTCCCCCCGTACGGTCTCCTCACCCGGTGTGGACTCTTCGAACTGGGTGCCCTCGCCGGTGGTTCTGTTCTCGTCGGTGAATGCGTTCATAGCTGGGGGTCCCGGGGCTCATGGGCGGTGCGGGGCATGTGACAGGCCGCCCCGGCGCTCCTCCGTGCCGGGTTCGGGGCCGTGTTCGGGCAGGTCACAGGGGTGACGCTAGAAGCGCGGCGGGGCGCTGTCGCGCGGGAGGGCGGTCCGCCTGCGCCATTCGGGCGACCGGACGGCGCCGCAGGCGTGATATCCGCCGCCCGGGCCGTGTTGGTCCCGGTCCTCTTGGCGGGGTTGGCGAGCATGGCGGACAGGGACGTGCAGGCACGCGGGTGCCGGATGACGTAGTCAGGATGGCGGGACGATGAGACGTGATCAGGCCGGCGACGAGCGTGCCCCGATGCGGGACGACGGGCGCCGAGGATTCCTCAAGTGCGCGGCGGGGCTCGCCGGGGTGGCGGCCGCGGGGCTGAGCCAGGAGGCCACCGCGGCGGACCGGTCGGCGGGCCGGGTACGCGACGGCGGTCGGACACTGCCCGACAGGGTCCCCTTCCACGGGCGCCATCAGGCCGGGATCGTGACCCCCCAGCAGCTCTTCGCCGGCTTCGCGGGCTTCGATGTGCTGGCCGAGAACCGCGAGGGCCTGGAGAAGCTGTTCCGGACGCTCACCCACCGGTCCCGGGTGCTGGCGGCCGGGGTGAAGCCGAGGGACGAGCAGGTCGCCGCCGAGGAGCCGACCCCGGACTCGCTGACCATCACGCTGGGCGTGGGGGCCTCGCTGTTCGACGACCGCTTCGGGCTCTCCGGTCACAAGCCGCGACATCTCAAGGCGATGCCGGCCTTCCCCGACGACCGGCTGGAGCCGGCGCGCTGCCACGGCGATCTGTCGCTGCAGATCTGCGGCCAGCACCCGGACGCCATCGTCCATGTGCTGCGCGATGTGGCCCGGGAGACGGAAGGGTTGCTGCGGCCGCGCTGGCGGTCGGACGCCTTCCTCAATCCGTCCCGGCCCTCGGGGTCGCCGCGTACCTTCGTCGGATTCAAGGACGGCATCGTCAATCCGGACACCGAGTCGGCCAGGGAGACGGACCGGCTGCTGTGGGTGACCCCGCCGTGCGGTGAGCCGGACTGGGCGCTGGGCGGCAGCTATCAGGTGCTGCGGCTGATCCGCTTCCACGTCGAGAAGTGGGACAAGGTGCCGGTGGACCGCCAGGAGAAGATCTTCGGACGGCGCAAGGCGAGCGGCGCTCCCCTGGGCGGCAAGGAGGAGAGGGACCTGCCGGACTACCGCAGGGACCCGCACGGCGAGATCATCCCGCTCGACGCGCACATCCGGCTGGCCAACCCGCGGACCGCCGAGACCGACGACTCCCGCTTCCTGCGGCGGAGTTACAACTACAACAACGGGTTCGACTCCCACGGCCGGATGGACCTCGGCCTGGTCTTCTGCGGCTACCAGCAGGACCCGGAGCGGCAGTTCGCGACCGTGCAGCAGCGCCTCGAACACGAGCCGCTGGCCGAGTTCATCACGCCCATCGGCGGCGGCTACTTCTTCGCCCTGCCGGGAGTCCAGGACCCCGACGACTGGTTCGGCTCCCGGCTGCTGAAGAAGATCTGAGCACGGCGGGTCCGGCGACCACGGGGACGCGGCAGCGCCGCGGGGCGACGCCCTCGGGACGGACAGGGCGATTCCGGCTCGTCGGACCGGTGCAGCAGCCCGTCCCGCCGTGTGGCCAAGGGCTGCTCCGGCACCGGCGGTCCGTGCTGCCGTCGCAGGAGACAGGCGCGGTCTCATGCCGAGAACCCGCTTTGTGAGGATGACCGGTCGTTTTGAAGGACAGGACGCCACACGCTCGCGACTCTCGGTAGTCTGCGCCTCGTCTTGACGGTGGACGATCGCACACGGGGGTAGGTGTGGCGCGCCAGGCGCTTTCTTCACCAGACGAGTCGGCCTCACGGGCGCGCCGACTGAGCATCACGAGGAGTGCGGCCTGGCTTGCCTCCTGCCTGACCAGTTGGGCGCTCCTCTACCCGTTCCTCGGGCCGGCGGCTGCCCTCTTGGGGCTCTACGTGCCGCTTGCCGTGCACTTCCCAGGTCCTTCACCGATAGCCGTCTGGAAGGCCGGAAGCGCCGGGAAGGTTGCGGCTTCGTGGGCTTGGCGGCGTCTGCTGCGGCCGGAGGCTCTCGCGGTGCCGTTCGCCGTGGCCGTCCCCTTCGCGTGGCTGGTCACCGTCGCACCGTCCGGGAGCTTCCACTTCTGGGGGTCCGTGACGCTTCTGCCCCTCGCCGTCGTGCTCACAGCCTGGTGGGCCGGTCTGGAAGTGACCGTCGACGGTCTCCGCCTTGGGCAGGAACACGCCGGAAGGGCAGGCCGACGGACTGCACGCACCTCCGGATGGTTTCTCGCCACCCACGCCGTCGTCGCCGCAGTGATGGCGGGTGGCGGCGCCTGGCTCCTTCGGACCGTGGGCCGCCAGCTCGCGTTCGGCACGGCCGAGGTTGCAGCAGGCATGGAGCGAGCCGCAGACGCGGTACGCCGGCTCGACGCGGAGTTCTCCGCCGGTGTGTTCGGCCCGACATACGAACGTCAGCCGTACTGGGCGGGACTCGTTGCCGGCGCAGCGCTCCTCGCGGCTCTCGCCTCGGCCCTTCTCCGGGAACTCGCATCACGGAGCGGCATGGAGCCGGACCCGTTCCTCGATGCAGCCTCCGAGCCACGGTCCGACGCCCCGTTGCCGGAAGCCACCGGCAAGGTCTTCCTCAGCTATTCACGCAAAGACGGCGCGGTCGCCCGTGGGATCCGAGAGCGCCTGGAAGGGCAGCTGCGCGACGTCTGGGTGGACTGGGAGGCGATCGAGCCCTCCGAGAAGTGGCGGCAGGCCATCGATGAGGGAATCCGCACCTCCGATGCCCTCATCCTCCTGGTGAGTGGGGATTCGCTGCGATCTCCCTACTGCCGGGACGAATGCATGACGGCAATCGATTTACGCAAGCGGATTCTGCCGGTCATCATCGACCCGGACCTGGCCACTGACTTCACGGCCGCAATGAACGAGCACGGCTGGGAGCCGCTCAGCGCGTATCAGAGTTTCCCCATGATCGGGGGAAGTGGCGAGGATTCCGATCAGGGGATTCAGCGCATCGTTTCCTTCGTCACGCAGCACTATCGCTGGGATGCCTTCCATACACGCCTGGGCAATCTGGCTCACGAGTGGTGGGAAATGGGATGCAAGGACGGTCTGTTGCTCCGCGCCGAGGAACTGGCTCTTGCCGAAGAGTGGCAAGAGCATCCTCGGGGCAAGGAACACCACATCGGCCTGACCGAGCGAGAGACCCGATATGTCAGTGAAAGCCGTCGTGCGGCCGGGAGGCGTGCCAGGCGTCTGCGGGCCGGCCTTTCCGTCGTCACTGCGGTCGTGGTCGGCTTGAGTTCGCTGGCTGTTTCTGCACAGGGCGATGCCGAGGCACAGCGACGTACGGCACTCTCCCGGAAGCTTGCCGCTGCCTCGCTGGGTTTGTCCAGGACCGAGCCGGAGAAAGCCGTTCAGTTGGCTTTGGCTGCCTACGGGCAGGCACCCACGACCGAGGCTCGGAGCGCGCTCGCCGCGCACCTGGAAAGCTTCAACAAGGTCCGCACCATCATTCCCCCCAAAAAGGGTGCGGTGTCCCGACTGCTCTTCAGCCCTGATGGCGGGCTGCTCTTCATCGAGCGGGATTACGGCACCGTCCAGATCTGGGATATGGATACGGCACGCAGTAAGGGAACTCTGCAAGGAGCTCTGCTGAGTTGGCGTGACGGCGGGGCTCGTTCCCTTACCGCCGACGGTCAGACGCTGGCGTTGCGGACCGGACGGCACGGCGAGCAGATCGATCTGGTGGACACCGGCACCTTGCGAACCAAGGAAAGCTTCTCGGTTCCGCAGACTGGGAGCACAGGTGCAATCGGCCACAACGGTGGCGGCCTGAGCCGGAATGGCGAATTCCTCATAGCCGGGGGATCATTCGGCGCTGGCGCATCGATAGCCGTGTGGGACGTTCCTCACCATCGCACGCTGAAGATCCTTGCGTGCGACGTGGCCGAAATGGCGCCCTCGGGGAAGACGGTTACCTGCGGAAGGGATCGGAAAGTGGAGGTGCTCGGGTTGCCGGACCTGCGAACTCGGCAGACGATCTCCACATCGAGTGGGAGTTTCGAGGGCTACACCGCGGATGACCGTGTGGTGGTGAACTACGGCGAGACGGCGGACCTGGTAGGTGAGGCCAGGGTCTATGAGCCAGGATCTTCCCACCCTTGGATTCCGCCAGGGAATATGTCACTGAACTACGGCCTCCTGACGGAAGATGGCCGGCACGCGGTAGTCCATTCGACAGACATGAGGCGTTGGGAACTGTGGGACCTGAAGTCACACAAGCGGCTGCGGACCACGACCGGCCAAAAGGAAGCCGCCCATGCCATCCGAGCGGAAGCCCCTGTCGAGCCCCAGTACAGCGACACGAACGGTGACCGCGAAGCGGCGACTGGCGAGGGAAAACGGGTTGCCACCCTGACCAAGGACGGATCAGTGGTCGTCTGGGAACGCACGACGACTGGACGACTCGCCGAGCACCACGGCCTGCCTGAGGTCAAGGCCCCGTTCAACGGGTTCGCCGTGAGTCCCGGCACGAACACCTTCGCCACGGCGGACTCTCAGAAGCCCGTGGTGCAACTGCGGGACAGTCGCACAGGAAGCCTTACCGCCACGATCCGCCTTGCCGAGACGGGCACGACCCTGGCGTTCAACAAGAACGGATCGCTGCTTGCTGTGGCCGAGCGTGCGGGCACACTCCAGCGCTCCCCGGTCGAGGTCTTCCAGGTGCCCAGTGGCCGTCGCGTAGCCCAGATGCACTACACGCCCAGTCTGAGGAGTGGTATCCCGACGCTGGCTTTCTCTTCCCGCGGCAGCGAGCTCTACGGCACACTGCAGGGGGAATCAAGGGTGGTGAAGTGGGATCTGTCAACCGGCGGTGAGACCCGCAGTTACGGTCCGGATCCCGTGAGCAACGGATACGCGGACCAAGCCGCACTCAGTGCGGACGGAGCGACGCTGGCCCTCACCGACCGCCAACAGACCGTCAGTTTGTGGGACACAGCCTCTGGAAAGCAGCTCTCCTTCAAAGTCCGCAACGCCAGAAGTGGCGCTCTCAGTCCCGACGGACATGTCCTCGCGACAGTCGGCTATGACCATAATGGCGACTTCGGTGGTGGCTCCGTGACGTTGTGGGACGTCACCACCCAAAAGCGGATCGGGACAAGCCTGGTACCCGAACAGGGCGCCTCACGTGTGCTGTTCAGTCCCGACGGTCGCACCCTGACGGTGGTCGGAGACGGCAGTGTGTCCGAAGTGGCACTGACACTGTGGGACGTGGCGAGTCACCGTCAGATCGGTTCTGACTTGCTCGTGACGCACCGCGACGCGGCTGTCGGATTCAGCCCCGATGGCACCCGGATCGACGTCGCAGACGGAAACGGCATCACGAGGATCCGCATCGATCCCTCGGCGTGGACAACGGCTCTGTGCGGAATGCTGACAGGCCCACTCGGCAACTCCGACTGGCAGGACGCCGCACCGCGGGAGCACTACAGGTCACCGTGCTGACAGCGGCCGCTCCTAAGGATGTCCGGACGGGGCCGCCACCTGGTGTGACAGCCCCGCTCGGCGGATCGTGGGGCCGCGTGGGCGACCTCGTCGTGGCGGCGGTGACTCAACCGCAGTTGCCGGTCGTCGGCCGGTCCGCGAAACGGTCCGCGAGCCAGTCGGCGGCCGGCCGGGAGCCCGCGATCGCGCCGAGGACGTGCTCACCGAGCGGGATCGAGTGCCACTGGACGGTGGCCCCCTTGGCGCACCAGTCGGCCCGCAGCTGCTTGCCGACCCCGTAGGGGATCAGTTCGTCGACGGTCCCGTGGTAGAGGTACACCGGGGCGTCCGGCTCGCGGGTGCCCAGGTTCGACGCGCGCAGCCGCCGCTGCCAGTCCGGTTCGTCCAGCGGGTTCCTGACGGTGACGTCGGAGACCTTCTTGAACAGGCCCGCGACGGTGTCGACGGCCACGCAGTTCTTCTTCATGAAGTCGACATAGTGCCGGCCCTTGTCGTTGAGGTACTTCTCCAGGTGTAGTTCGGGGAAGGCGGCGTTCTGCCCGGTGGCGGCCATCAGGATGAGGCCGGCGCCGATGTTGCCGTTGTTGGCGTCGGCGACCTTGCCCAGATCGGCCGGTACGCCGCCGGTCGCGGTGCCCTTGACGTCGAGTTCGGGCGCGTAGGACCGGTGCAGTTCGGCGGCCCAGCTGCTGGCCTGGCCGCCCTGGGAGTAGCCCATGATGCCGACCGGGGAGTCCTTGGTGACGCCGGCCGCACGGGCTCCGGGCAGCCGCTGCGCGGCCCGGGCGGCGTCCAGGACGGCCTGTCCCTCGGCGCGTCCGACGGTGTAGGTGTGGTCGCCGGGGGTGCCGAGCCCTTCGTAGTCGGTGACCGCGACCGCCCAGCCGCGGGCGGTGAGCTGCTGGATGAGATTGGCCTCCATCGTGGTGCCCTTGGGGAAGCCGGCCGAGGGTGCACAGGAGTCGGCGAGGCCGACGGTGCCGACGGCGTAGGTGATGAGCGGCCGGGGGCCGGTCCTGCCGTCGTCGGGGACGATGACGGTGCCGGAGACGGTGTTGGGGGCGCCCTCGGCGGTGGTGGAACGGTAGGTCAGGTGCCAGGCGCGGGTGCCGGTGGGCTGGCCGGGCAGCGGATGGAAGGACGTCGGGGCGGCGGTCACGATGTCGCCGGGGCTGCCGTGCGGGGGCGCGGCCGGCCGCGGCGCCGCGGCGCTCGCGCCGGTGAGGCCGAGCGAGAGTGCCAGGGCGGCGGTGGCGAGTGCGGTGGGGCGACGGTGCATACGGCTCTCCCAACTGACGCGGATGCTGGGGTGGTTGCAGCGACCGTAGTGACTCGCCGGTAAGGATGGCGCTGACCGGGACGCTCAGCTTTGTTGACCCGATGTCTCATGACGTGCGAGCCGGTCACCTGAGGTGGCGCGGTCGATCGGCTCGGCGGCGGCACCGCTCAGCCGGTAGGCGCCGGGTGTGGTGCCCGTCCACCGCCGGAAGGCGCGGTGGAAGGCGGTGTCCTCCGAGAAGCCGATCCGCGCGGCGAGTTCGGCGATCGGCTCATGCCCCGCGACCAGTGAGGTGATCGCCGCGTCCCGCCGTACCGCGTCCTTCAGCCGCTGGTACGAGGTCCCCTCGGCCTGGAGCCGGCGCCGCAGCGTCGCCGGGCTCACCGCCAACCGGGCCGCGACCTCGCCGACCTCCGGCAGCCGTGCCGGGGCCGCCGTCCGCAGCGCCTGGACCAGGGTGCCGCGCACCTGCTCGGCGACGGTGGTCCCGTACTCGCGCCGGCTCAGCAGATCGGCCGGCGCCCGGCGCAGCATGGCCGCCAGCGCGCCCTCGTCCCGTACGACGGGCGCGGCGAGCCAGTGTGCGTCCCAGCCGGCCGCGGTGCGCTCAGCTCCGAAGTGCACCGGGCAGCCGAACAGCACGTCGTACTCGTGGGCGTGGGCCGGTGCCGGATAGGCGAAGTGCGCCCAGCGCAGCGGGATGCGGCGGCCGATCAGCCAGCTGGAGAGCCGGTGCCAGATGATCAGGATGCACTCGGAGAGGAAGTTGCCCTGGTCGTAGGGGCGCAGATCGGTGCGTACGGAGAAGACGGCCGGGGCGCTGTCCCCGACCGGGGCGGGAAGCGTCTCGACCGCCATCTCGGGCCCGCCGGGAAAGAGCCGGTAGAAGCGCGCCGCCCGGTCCAGCGCCGAGCCCAGGTCGGGGCAGCCCAGGCAGGCGTGGCACATCATGGCGAAGGTGCCGCGGCGGCTGGGCTCGGGTCCCAGGCCCAGGAACTCGTCGTCCGTCGCGCGGTGCAGGGCCTTGACCAGCCGGGTGAACTGCTCCGGTGTGACACGGGCGCGGTCGTCGCCGAGCAGCAGCGGCGGGATCCGGGCGGTCTGCAGCAGCGGCACGGTGTCGAGGCCGAGGCGCTGTGCGCCGCTCAGCGCGGCTCGCACATGGTGCATGGCGATCGTCAGCCGGCTCATGGCTCGACACGGTAGCGGCCATGAGCGAAGAGGTCAGCGGGCGTGACGCCGCCCGTCTTCCCGGCGGCCGGTGGTGGTCTCCGGCGTCGTGACCGCCCCCGTAGCGGACGCCGCGCGCCGGGCGGCTCAGCAGATCCGCGGCAGCTGCTCCCCCAGCGGCAGATCGACCACGCGGGTTCCGCCCAGGAGGGTGCGGGCCACGACCATGCCGGGGTGGGTGGCGACGGTCTCGCCGATGATGGTGGCGCCGGCGCCCAGGGGGTGGGTGCGCATGGCGGCCAGGACGGCGTCGGCGTGCTCGCGGGGGACGAAGGCGACCAGCTTGCCTTCGTTGGCGACGTACATGGGGTCCAGGCCGAGGATGGCGCAGGCGTTGGCGACGGTCGCAGGGACGGGGATGGCGCGTTCCTCGATGACGATGCCGGTGCAGGAGACGGTGGCGATCTCGCACAGGGCCGCGGCCAGCCCGCCGCGTGTGGGATCGCGCAGGACGTGCAGGTCGGGGGTGACGGCGAGCATGGTCTCGACGAGACCGCCGAGGGCCGCGCAGTCGCTCTCGATCTCGACGCCGAATTCCAGGCCCTCGCGGACGCTCATGATCGCCACGCCGTGGACGCCGATGTCACCGCTGACGATCACGACGTCGCCGGGGACGACGCGCTGCGGGCGCAGGTCGACACCGGACGGGATCAGCCCGATGCCGGCGGTGTTGATGTAGACACCGTCGCCGTGGCCCGCCTCGACGACCTTGGTGTCGCCGGTGGCCACCTCGACGCCCGCGGCCCGCGCGGCCGCTCCCATGGCGTCGGCGACCCCGGCGACCACCGGCATCTCCACGCCCTCCTCCAGGATGAACCCGCAGGAGAGGTAGGCGGCCCGCGCACCGCTCATGGCGAGGTCGTTGACGGTGCCGTTGACGGCGAGGTCGCCGATGCTGCCCCCGGGGAAGAACAGCGGCCGTACGACGAAGGAGTCGGTGGAGAAGGCGAGGCGGGTGCCTGCGAGGGACACCGCCGCGGAGTCGCCGAGCTGGGCGAGGACCTCGCCGCCGAAGGCGGGTACGAAGATCTGCTGCACGAGTTCGGCGGAGAGCGCACCGCCCCCGCCGTGCCCCATCACGACGCGCGGCTGGTCGCGCAGCGGGGTGGGGCAGGTCCAGCCGGAGATGTCGACGGTGGGCAGTTGGCGGTCGGCCGGTGCGGGGCCGCCGTTCGGCGCGGTGCGGGGGGTGTCAGACAACGGGGGTCGCCTCCAGCGGGGTGGGCGGGGTGCCGAGTCGGCGGTAGAGGAAGTAGGCGGCGCAGGCCCCCTCGCTGGAGACCATGGTGGCGCCGAGCGGGGTGCGCGGGGTGCAGGTGGTGCCGAACGCCTCGCATTCGTGCGGCTTGATGAGCCCCTGGAGGACCTCGCCGCTGCGGCAGGCGGCGGGTTCGCGGGTGGTGATGCCGGACACCGAGAAGCGGTGCTCGGCGTCGTAGTGGCGATAGCGCTCCGACAGCCGCCAGCCGCTGGCGGGGATGGTGCCGATGCCGCGCCAGGCGCGGTCGGTGACCTCGAAGACATCGGCGAGCATGGCCTGGGCGGCCGGGTTGCCCTCGGTGCGCACGGCGCGCGGATAGGCGTTGTCCACGGTGTGTTCGCCGCGTTCGAGCTGGCGGACGGTGCGGCGGATGCCCTCCAGGATGTCCAGCGGCTCGAAGCCGGTGACGACGATCGGGACCTGGAAGCGTTCGGCCAGGTCGGGGTACTCCCCCATGCCCATCACGCTGCACACATGGCCGGCGGCGAGGAACGCCTGGACCCGGCAGCTGGGCGAGGTCATGATCGCCTCGATGGCGGGCGGTACCCGGACGTGCGAGACCAGCAGGCTGAAGTTGGGGATGCCCAGCCGGTCCGCCTGATGGACCGTCATGGCGTTGGGCGGGGCGGTGGTCTCGAAGCCGATGCCGAAGAACACCACCTCGCGGTGCGGGTTCTGCTGGGCGATCTTCAGCGCGTCGAGCGGGGAGTAGACGACCCGTACGTCGCCGCCGTGGCTGCGCACCTGGAACAGGTCGCGATCGCTCCCGGGGACGCGGAGCATGTCCCCGAAGGAGCAGAAGATCACGTCGGGGCGGGCGGCGATGTCCAGGGCCTTGTCGATCATCTCCAGCGGCGTCACACAGACCGGACAGCCCGGACCGTGGATCAACTCGACCTCGTCGGGGAGGAGTTGGTCGATGCCGTGCCGGATGATGGAGTGGGTCTGGCCTCCGCAGACCTCCATCAGGGCCCAGGGCCGGGTCACCGTGGCGTGGATGTCGTCCAGCAGCCGGCGGGCCAGCTCGGGGTCCTGGAATTCGTCGATGTACTTCACTGCCGCGCCTCCCGCGCCGTCCGGCCCACGGCCGCTGCCGTGGCGCCGCCTGCCTCCGGCATCCCCTGGGCGGCCGCGGCCTCCCAGGGATCGCCGAACTCCTCCTGGAGCAGGCCGAGTTCCTCGAAGAGCGCGAGGGTCTGCCGGGCGGACTCCTCGTCCAGGCGCTGTAGTGCGAAGCCCACGTGCACGATCGCGTACTCGCCGACCTTCAGGTCGGGGACGTACTCCAGGCACACCTCCTTGACGACCCCGCCGAAGTCGACGGTGGCCATGCGGGTGCCGTCCCGCTCCTCGATGTCCAATACCTTGCCGGGTACCGCCAGGCACATGGGCCTCTCCTCGTCATGGGTACGTTGCGTCTGCCGCGCGCCGCTCGGCTCAGGGCACGCCCACCCCGCCGTACAGGGGCGTGGTGCGCGCCGCCACGACGATCTGGCCGAGCGCCAGGCCCCCGTCGTTGGGCGGGACCGAGCGGTGGCGCAGGACGGTGAAGCCGTCCTGGCGCAGCCGGCCGGCGGTGGCCTCGGCCAGCAGGGTGTTGGCGAAGACGCCCCCGGTCAGGGCGACGGTCCCCAGTCCGGCCCGCTCCCGCGCCAGCCCGCACAGGTGCCGCACCAGCTCGGCGACCGCCGTGTGGAAGCGGGCGGCGATCAGCGCCCGGGCGGTGCCCGCGCGGACGTCCCGGACGACCGCGGTGAGCAGCGGCGCCGGGTCGGCGAGGGTGTCGGCAGCCAGGCCCTCGGGGCCCTCCGGTGCGGTGTGCAGGGCGAAGCCGTAGCCGGCGCCGTCGTCCTCGCCGGCGGTCAGGGCCGCGGCTTCGAGTGCGACGGCGGCCTGCGCCTCGTAACCGGCGCGGTGGCAGATCCCGGCGAGCGAGGAGACCGCGTCGAAGAGCCGGCCCATGCTGGAGGTGGGCACGCAGTTGAGGTTGCGTTCGAGCTGCCGGGCCAGCAGCCGCCGCTCGTCGGACGGGCAGGCCGTCACCGGGGGCAGGTCCTCGGCCCAGTCGATGCCGGCGGCGCGCAGATGCGCCAGCGCCATCCGGTAGGGGCGCCGTACGGTGGTGTCGCCGCCGGGCAGCGGCACATAGGCGAGCTGTCCGAAACGGCGGTAGCCGTCGTAGTCGGCGAGCAGGATCTCCCCGCCCCACACGGCCTGGTCGTCGCCGTAGCCGGTGCCGTCGAAGGCGACGCCGATGACCGGCCGACCGCCGTCGAGCCCGTGTTCGGCCATCGCCGCGGCGATATGCGCGTGGTGGTGCTGGACCCGTACGAGCGGCCGGCCTTCGGTGTGGCGCTGGGCCCACTGGCCGGACCGGTAGCCGGGGTGCCGGTCGGCGGCGAGCAGTTGGGGGCGCACTCCGGTGACCGTCTCCAGGTGCGCCTCGGCCGCTTCGAACGCGAGCTGGGTGGCGAAGTCGTCCATGTCGCCGATGTGCGCGGACAGCCAGGCGCGGTGCCCCTCGGCCAGGCACAGCACGTTCTTGAGGTCGCCGCCGGCCGCGAGCGCGGGCCGTACGGGCACCGGGAGCGCGACGGGGAACGGCGCATAGCCGCGGGAGCGGCGCACGAACAGCGGCTCGCCGTCGCTGATCCGGACCACCGAGTCGTCGCACGGGATCCGGATCGGCCGGTCGTGGGTGAGCCAGGCGTCCGCCAGGTGCGCCAGCCGGCGCAGGGCCTCGGCGTCGTCGGTGACGATGGGTTCGCCGGCGAGGTTGCCGCTGGTCATCACCAGCAGTCGGGGTCCGGGCCGGTCGCCGGGCAGGCCGAGCAGGAGGTGGTGCAGCGGGGTGTAGGGAAGCATGACGCCCAGGTCGGGGCTGGTGGGGGCGACGGCTTCGGAGAGCACCGGCGCACCGGGCACCGGCGCGGGGTCCGGGGTGCGGCGCAGCAGGACGATGGGCCGCTGGGGTCCGGTGAGCAGTGCGCGTTCCTCGTCCCGTACGCGCACCAGGTGGGCGATGTCGTCGATATGACGGGTCATCAGGGCGAACGGTTTGTCGCCGCGGGCCTTGCGGCGGCGCAGCAGGGTGACGGCGGTGTCGTTGGCGGCGTCGCAGACGAGGTGGTAGCCGCCGAGGCCCTTGACGGCCACGATCGCGCCGTTCGCGAGCAGCCGCCGGGTGCCGGCGACCGGGTCGGCGCCGTCCTCCGTGCGGGGCGACCGGGTGCGGTCGTCGGGGTCGGCGGTCAGCAGGCGCAGCCGGGGGCCGCAGTCGTGGCAGGCGATGGGCTGGGCGTGGAAGCGCCGGTCGCCCGGGTCCGCGTACTCCCGTGCGCAGTTGGCGCACATCGGGAAGCGGTCCATGGTCGTCAGCGCGCGGTCGTAAGGGAGCCCGGTGACGATGGTGAAGCGCGGCCCGCAGTGCGTGCAGGTCAGGAAGGGGTGCCGGTGGCGGCGGTCGGCCGGGTCGGTCAGCTCGGCCAGGCAGGCGTCGCAGGTGGCGGCGTCGGGGGCGACCAGGGTGCGGGAGGCGCCGTGGCCGCGGGAGGGCAGGATGCGGAATCCGGGCTCGCCGAGCGCGGCGACGTCCTCGCCGTCGACGGCCTCGACGACGGCCAGCGGGGGTGCCTCGCCGCCGATCCGCTCGGCGAAGCGGGCGAGGGCCGCGGGGTGGCCCTCGACCTCGGCGACCACGCCCTCACCGGTGTTGGCGACATGCCCGGTCAGGCCCAGTTCGGTGGCGAGGGCATGGACGAACGGCCGGAAGCCGACGCCCTGGACGACGCCGCGCACGGTGATCCGGCGGCGCGCGGCAGCCGCCGAGGGGGCCGCCGCCGGGGCCCGGTCGACCTGCCCGGTGGTCATGAGCGGCTCGACGCCACGGTGCCGGGGCCGGTCCGGTGGGGGTGACCGCCCGTCACCCGCGGGGCATGGCTGTGGTGGTCCCCGTCCTGGCACACCTCGGCGCGCGGCTGCCCCTCGTCGGCATCGTGCACGTGGTGGGACTTGCGGGTCATGACGGGGAGGTGCACCGGCGCTCCGTCGCGCGCCGCCAGCGCCCGTTCCAGCAGTACGCCGTCCCCTTCTCCGCCGCGCACCGAGGTGAGCACGACCTCGACGCCGGGGTTGATCCGCTCGACGTTGGCGCGGAACTCCGCCTCGTCGAAGGAGACCGCCTCGGCGATGTCGGTCTTGGTGACGACGACCAGGTGGGCCAGGCCGAAGGCGGTGGGGTACTTCAGCGGCTTGTCCTCGCCCTCGGTCACCGACGCCAGGACGACCCGCAGCGTCTCCCCCAGGTCGTAGGAGGCCGGGCAGACCAGGTTGCCGACGTTCTCGATGAACAGCAGCCGGGTGTCGGCGGGGAGCCAGCCGTGCAGATGCCCGCCGAGCATCTCGGCCTCCAGGTGGCACAGCCCGTCGGTGAGCACCTGCTTGACGGGCGCTCCGGAGCGGGAGAGCCGTACCGCGTCGTTCTCGGTGGCGAGGTCGGCGGTGAGGGCCGCGACGGGGATGCCGCGGCTGCGGGCGAGGGTGAGTTCGCGCTCCAGGAGGGCGGTCTTGCCGCTGCCGGGGCTGGAGAGCAGGTTGACGACCGCGGTGCCCCTGGCCGCGAGGTCCTCGCGCAGGGTGTGGGCGCAGGCGTCGTTCTTGGCGAGGACGGCCTGTTGCAGATCGACGACACGGCACATGGTTCAGCGCTCCTGAGGAATCGGTGCGGGGACCGGGGCGTTGTTCCAGCACACGGTGACGATCTGCAGTTCACGGCCGGACAGCAGCCCGTCCGTCGCCCCGCCGCAGTCCGGGCAGCTCAGCCGCGGCGGCATGCCCACCTGCCAGGTCGTCGCGCAGGGGCCGCAGCGGGCGCGGGCCGGCACCGGTTCCATGACGAGTTCCGCGCCCTCCAGCGCCGTGCCGGCGCAGGCGAGTTCGAAGGAGAAGGCCAGCGCGTCGGGGACCACTCCGGCCAGTTCGCCGACCTGCAAGCGGACGCTGCGGACCGCGGTGGCCCCGGCGGGCCGGGCCGCGCCCTCGACCTGGTCCACGACGGCCAGCGCGATGGACATCTCGTGCATCGGTCCCTCTCTGGTGCGGGGACGGCCGGGTGCCGCCGGGCTGTGTCCGGCGGCGCTGGGCTTCATTAGACGGCGCCACCGCGGGGCGGCCCGGGTGCCTCGCCGGGGCGGCGCGGTGGCGTACGCCGTTCGGTGCAGCGCGGCGGGCGGCCGGCCGCGGGCCCGTCACATGGCCCGGATGCGCAGATAGCGCTTGATGTCGGGGAGCAGGGACTTCATGGCGAGGGCGAGTGCGGTGGCGGCCGCGCCGCCCAGGGCGAGCTTCAGCATGGTGTGGTGTTCCTCTCACTGGTGCCCGGTCCGTTGGCGACCGGTGCCGGCTCTTCGGCGGGGTGTTCCGGCTCGTTCGCGGCGCCCGCTGCCGGCTCGTCCGCGGCGTCGGCTGCCGGCTCGTCCGCGGCGTCGGCTGCCGGTGCGTCCGCGCCGACCAGACGCAGGATCAGCCGTACGGCCTCCTCGACCGCGGCCTCGACCGGTGCGCTGAGCCCGATGCCTTCGGCGACATCGGCGGGTTCGCAGCCGACGACCAGGACGCGCTGCGGGCGCCGTTGGCCGGTGCCCGCGCTGAGCGTGTCGAGCAGCGCGAGCACGGCGTCGGGCGTCATGTGGTGGCCGTCGAGAGCGGTGGACCCGGCGGCGGGGGCGGAGCTGGTGGTGGCGTCGAGGAGGTAGACGGTGCCGGGTGCGCCGCTGCGCGCGGCGGCGTCCACGAGCAGGACGGTGTGGTAGCCCTCCAGCATCTGGTAGGCGAGGTGCACGCCCCGTACACCGGCGTCGACGACCTCCACGCCCTCCGGGAGCGGGTGTTCGGCGAGCCGGCGGACGGCCTCGACACCGAAGCCGTCGTCGCCGAGGAAGATGTTGCCGACGCCGGCGATCAGGGTCTTCCCGGGCGGTCCGGCGGCGGGGGCGGCGGAGCTCACGCGTCCTCCAGAGGGGCGATCTCATCGGGTTGGAAGTACAGGAAGCGGCCCTGCTCCCGCTGGATGTCGGCGCCCGGGTCGTCCTCGACGGTCACCGCGAGGTGCACCCCGCCGTCCACGTCGTGCAGCACCGCCTCGACCCGGGCGCTGCGGCCCTGGAGGAAGAGGTCCTGGGCGTCGGTGCGGCGCAGGCCCGGCTTCAGCAGCACCCGGCTGCCGGCGCCGACCGACCGCCCGTCGACGGTGATCCGGTCGTGCTCGGGGTCGACGCCGCGGTCGCCGGCCGGGTCCCACCAGGGGGTGTCCGGGCGGGTGCCCGGCACGTCGGGGGCGGCCGGATCGGCGGGGGCGGTCGGGCCGGCGTCGGTGACCTCGCGCAGCGCCCGGACGGCGCCGTGCAGCCGCTCAAGGACCTCGGGCGGCATGGTGTCGGCGAGCGCGATGACGTCGGCGGCGCGCGGGTCGGTGCCGCGGGCCTCGCGCTTCTCCTGGTCGGTGAGGGCGGCGGTGCGCAGCGCGAGGATCTCGTCGATCTCCAGGGCGTCGTAGAGCGCGCCGGGGCTTTCGGGGGCGATGGCCGGATGGTCCTCCAGGATGATCGGGGAGGACAGCACCACGTCGGCGCGGCCCGACGCACCGGCCAGCACGGGCCAGGAGTGCTCGTTGCGGCAGGACGCGGCGGCGGCCCGGGCCCATTCGGGCGGGTCGGTCATGGACAGGAACGAGCCCGCGCTCAGGCCGAGCAGGAGATGGGCGCCGACCAGGGAGTACGGCAGTGCGGCGGTGCGGTCGGCGGCGGGGTCCGGCTTCCAGGCGCTGGTGTTCTCCACGATCGCGGTCAGCCGCAGCGCCGCGTACGGGCCGTCGAGGGCGGCGGCGGTCAGCCGTACCAGGCCCTCGATCCCGGCTCGGTGGCGCAGCAGCCGGCCGACCTGCCGCCCCTGGGCGTCGTGGACCGGCTCGGTCTCCTCGTGCGCGGGACGGGCGAACGGGATCGTCAGGCCCTCGTCGGTCAGCTTGGCGACGTCCACGTCCAGGGTGATGCGCTCCTCGGTGCCCTCGTCCCAGCAGGACACCACCCGGTCGGGCAGTTCGAGCTGCTCCACGGTCTCGAACTCCCCGTCGGCGACGAGGCGTTGGACGGTGCGCCGCTGGGCGTGCAGAAACCGCAGTTCGGCCGCGAGCCGGGCGCCCGCTCTGGGCTCCATGAGGCATTCGGTGCGCTGGAAGGAGTGCTCCGCGTGCTCGGCGCCCCAGCCCGGCGGCACCAGGACGCCGAACTGCCACCGGAGACGGTTCTTGGCGGCGGAGGCGCGGTACGGGTAGAGCACATAGCCCTCGAACAGCACCGCGTCGGCCACCTGGCGGGCGGTGGCGAAGCGGTCCGCCGCCTCGTCGGGCAGGACGCCGGCCGTCACGGTGCGGTCCTCTCGGTGGCGGGGCGGACGGCCCCGGGGAAGAGCCGGGCGCGCGGTGCGGGCGGCTCGGGGCCGTCGGCGCCGGCCAGCAGCGCCTCGACGGTCGCCTGCCAGGAGGGCAGGGCGCGCCGGGAGCGGTAGGCGAGCAGCGCGTCGAGGGTTTCGCGCGGCAGCCGGAGCCAACCGCAACCGGGGAAGTGCGCCTCGGTCATCTCCTGCCAGACCGTCACCGGCATGCGTACGGACGCCTCCTTGTGCCAGGGCACGGGCTGGACCTGGAAGCCGCCGGCGCCGGCGAAGACCGTGCCGGAGAAGAGCAGCAGCATCGGGACCTCGCCGTCGCGCAGCGCGTGGAAGTAGCGGCCGGCCGCGACGTCCAGGTCGTAGCTGCACGGGACGGGCAGATCCACCTCGCACTCGCCGGTGAAGCCGGGGACGACCAGCGAGACCTGGGCGAACTGCAGGGGGTGCAGGCTGGTGCTCCAGCGGGAGCGGTCGCCGAAGAGGTCGGCGAGCGCCTCGGCCTCGTCGGGCGTGTAGCCGCGCCGGGCCGGCTCGATCCGGATCTGGCAGCGCAGCGCGAGGGCGTGCACCCGCACCGCCGGGTCGGGGGCGGTCACACGCAGCCGGAAGAGCAGGGTGGGGGCGGCGGCGTAGGGGTCGGCGCGGACGCCGGTGCAGACGAACGACAGCTCGGTCACGGCCGGTCGTCCTCCTTCGGGGGGCGGGCCCGGCGGGCGACCTTGGTGAAGAAGTCGGCGAGCGCGGCGCGCGCCTCGGCGCCGCCGTCGAAGCCGTGCCACAACAGCCGCATCCGGCCCACGAGTTCGTAGCAGATGTCGACGGGCACCAGATAGCACTCGATCCGCCCCTCGATGCGGCGCAGCAGCAGCGCCTCCACATCGGGCCGGAGGAGGTCGGCCAGTCGGCTGGCGGCCAGCACGGTCTGCCAGGTGGACGGGTCGAGTTCGCTCTCGGTGGCACCGGCCGGGCTGGGGTAGAGGGCGACCAGCCGGTCCAGGTCGGAGTGGCGCAGGAAGAAGGCGACGCCGACCGGGATCTGCAGCAGGTCCCAGGCCGCGTCGTCGAGGGTGTGGCCGGGGTCGACGAGGTAGCGGTCGGGGACACTGCGGAACTGCCCGGCGTCGGGCGCCTCGAACAGCAGCGCGCACGGGGTGCAGGCGCAGGCCAGCGCACGGCGGCTGATGTCGACCAGATGGCGGTGGTTGTGCTCGGCGAGCACCATGGCGCACAGTTCGCAGCGTTCGGGGGCGGGCGGTGCCGGTGCGCGGAAGCGGCGCAGACCGCGGTGGGCGGTCAGCGGCCCCAGCCGCATGGCCGCCGTCTGGGGGCCGCTCACGAGACGGTGGCGGCGGTCGGCGGACGGCTGGAGATCTGCAGCAGCGGCGGTTCCGTGCGGGCGTCGGCGGCCTCCCACTCCACCGCGCTCACCTCGGGGGCGAAGCAGCCGAGCGCGGCCTCGACGGCCTGCTGGGCGGCCTGGTTCGTGCTGGGGCAGCCGCAGCCGCCGGAGTCCGCCGAACGCAGCCGCAGCACGCCGGTGTCGGCGGCGAACTCCGCGACCTCGGCCGGATGCCGACGGCGGACGCTGTCCAGGGCGCGGTCGATGCGGGCGGCGGTGTCGTCGGGGTGCAGGTCGTGCAGCACCAGCAGGCCGGCCACCAGCTCGTCGCCCAGCAGCGCCGCCCACGGGCCGCCGTCGCCCGTGTCGCGCTGCAGGAGGTGGGCGATCCGGGCGAGCCCCGCGCCGTAGAAGTCCATCAGGGCGCGCACGAGTTCCTCGGCGGCGGCGCTCGCCTCCCGGTCCTCGCGCTGGGCGAGGCGGTCCAGTACGTCCTCGACGCGGCGGCCGGTCGCCTCGGCGTTCGGCGCGGCGGTCTGCTCCGGGGCGGTACGGGCGCTCATCCGGACAGCCCGCTCAGGCCGGTGGGCACATGCATCTTCTGGACGGATCTGCCGTCGCCGACGTACATGTGGACGCCGCAGGGCAGACACGGGTCGAAGCTGCGCACCGTGCGCATGATGTCGATGCCCTTGAAGTTCTCCGGGGTGTTCTCCTCGAAGATCGGGGTGTTCTGGACGGCGTCCTCGTACGGGCCCGGGGTGCCGTAGGTGTCGCGGGTGCTGGCGTTCCACGGGGTCGGCGGGTAGGGGTGGTAGTTGGCGATCTTGCCGTCCCGGATGACCATGTGGTGCGAGAGGACGCCGCGGACCGCCTCGGTGAAACCGCAGCCGATGGACTCGTCGGGGACCTCGAACTTCTCCCAGGTCTGGGTGCGTCCGGCGCGGACCTCGTTGAGTCCCTGCTCGGCGAAGTGCAGCGCCATGGCGGCGGAGTACGCCTGGAAGTAGGTGCGGGCGCGGTTGCGCTCCAGGGCGTTGCTCCACTTCGGGATCTTCCACTCGAAGCGGGCCTCGGGCTTGGTCATGCTGCGCGGCAGGTCGATGACCACGCTCTGGCCGGTGGCCTTGACGTACGGCGTGTCGACCAGGCCGGACAGCGCGGTGGACCAGAGCCGGGCGATCGGGCCGCCGCCGGTGTCCAGCGCCAGGTGCTCCTTGCCGTCGAACCACCGCGGGGACATCACCCAGCTGTACTTGTCGTTGAAGTCCCGCTTCTGCGGGGCGGGGATGGTGTGCTGGTTCCACGGGTGGCGGGGGTCGACGGGGTTGCCGAGCGGGTCGTGGGTGACGAACTGCTCCTGGCCCTGCCAGTCCTGGTAGTAGGAGCTGCCCAGCAGGATCCGGATGCCGAGGTTGATCTCGGTGAGGTCGTTGGTCACGAGCTTGCCGTCGACGATGATGCCGGGGGTGACGAACATCTTGCGCCCCCAGTCCGTCATGTTGCGGTACGTGAAGTCGCAGTGCTCCGGGTCGTTGAGGGCGCCCCAGCAGCCCAGCAGGACGCGGCGCCGGCCGACCTCCTCGTAGCCCGGAAGAGCCTCGTAGAAGAAGTCGAACAGGTCGTCGTGGAGCGGGACGACGCGCTTCATGAACTCGACGTAGCGCATCAGCCGGCTGAGGTAGTCGGTGAAGAGCTGGACGCTGGCGATGGTGCCGACGCCGCCCGGGTAGAGCGTGGAGGGGTGCACATGGCGGCCCTCCATCAGGCAGAACATCTCCCGGGTGTAGCGGCTGACCTGGAGCGCCTCGCGGTAGAACTCGCCCTCGATGGGGTTGAGGGCGGTCATGATGTCGGCGATGGTGCGATAGCCGTGGTCGCCGGCGTGCGGGGCTTCGGTGCGCTGGGCGACCTCCCAGACCCCGGGGTTGGTCTCGCGGACCATCTTCTCGCAGTAGTCGACCCCGACCAGGTTCTCCTGGAAGATGTTGTGGTCGAACATGTACTCGGCGGACTCGCCGAGGTTGATGATCCACTCCCCCAGGTGCGGCGGCTTCACCCCGTAGGCCATGTTCTGCGTGTACACCGAGCAGGTGGCGTGGTTGTCGCCGCAGATACCGCAGATCCGGCTGGTGATGAAGTGGGCGTCGCGCGGGTCCTTGCCGCGCATGAAGACGCTGTAGCCGCGGAAGACGGACGAGGTGCTGTAGCACTCCGCCACTCGCTTCTGCTTGAAGTCGATCTTGGTGTGGATGCCGAGGCTGCCCACGATCCGGGTGATCGGATCCCAGGACATCTCCGTCAGACCGCTGCCGTCACCGGCCGCCTTCGTCTTGGGTGCCATCGTGTGTGCCGTTGCCCTTCTGTACGCGGGGAGGGGGTCGGACGGAGAGTCCGGGGTCGTGTCAGCGGCTACGGGGATGCGCTCATCACGGTCTGCGGTAGCCGGTGGTCAGTTGGTCGCCGCGGTGGCGCCACTTGGGCTCGTGGTCGGCGGTCCTGGCCGTGATGCTGCGCAGCCGGCGGACGACGCTGCCGTACACGGTGCTGGCGACGCTGGAGACCTTGGCACCGGGCGGCTCGTCCATGAACGGCATGAACTTGTCGGGGAAGCCGGGCATGGTGCAGGCGATACACAGACCGCCGACGTTCGGACAGCCGCCGATGCCGTCCATCCAGCCCCGCTTGGGGACATTGCATTTGACCACGGGGCCCCAGCATCCGAGCTTCACCAGGCACTTGGGCGAGTCGTAGGTGGTGGCGAACTGGCCCTGTTCGTAGTAACCGGCCCGGTCGCAGCCCTCGTGCACGGTCTCGCCGAAGAGCCAGGTGGGCCGCAGCTGCTCGTCCAGCGGGATCATCGGAGCCGCGCCGACCGCCTGGTAGAGCAGGTAGGTCAGCGTCTCGGAGAAGTTGTCCGGCTGGATCGGGCAGCCGGGCACACACACGATCGGGATGCCTGCCTTGGAGGTCCAGTCCCAGCCGAGGTAGTCGGGCACGCCCATGGCGCCGGTCGGGTTGCCGGACATGGCGTGGATGCCGCCGTACGTGGCGCAGGTGCCGATGGCGACGACGGCGAGCGCCTGCGGGGCGAGGCGGTCGATCCACTCACTGGTGGTGATCGGCTGGCCGGTCTCGGGATCGTCGCCGAAACCGCACCAGTAGCCCTCCGGCTTGATCGACTCGTTGGGGATCGACCCCTCGATGACCAGCACGAAGGGGTCGATCTCGCCGCGCTCGCCCTTGAAGAACCACTCGATGAAGGTGTCCGCGCCCTGGACCGGGCCGCACTCGAAATCGATCAGTGGCCAGTGCACGGCTACCTTGGGCAGTCCCGGTAGCACGCTGAGCGCGATCTCCTCGATGCTCGGCTGGGTCGCGGCCGTCAGCGACACCGAGTCGCCGTCACAGCTCAGACCGGCGTTGATCCAGAGGATATGGATCGGGGACTCGTCCTCGGCGGACGGCTTTCCGTTCGCGGCGGCCTTGTCGGCCACGCTCGATGCTGCGGACATGGCGATGTCTCCTCGGCGGATATGCAACGAAAGCGATGGTTCAAGGCTTCCGTCCACCTTGGTAACACCTACCGACCCGCCGAGCCGGTCACCGGGGGCCGTTGCGGTGACGCACCGTGGCGGGGGTCACGACGCAGCGGGCGCCCGGTCCGATGGACCGAGCGCCCGCAGGGGACCGTGCCGAACGTCAGCCGAGCGACCCGGCCTCCACCGCGGTCACGTCGAACCGTCCGCCGCAGACCCGCAGGCCCCGGCTGCCCGTGGTCATCGAGTCCTTGGACCCGGGCGGGTAGACGAAGACGATCTGGGAGTCCTTCCAGCAGGGAGTGTCCGAGACGCCGTCGTTGACGGTGTGCAGCACGGCGTGTGCGCTCTGTCCCGGCTGGAGCCGGACGACGCCGCCGGCGCCACCCGACCGGGTCGCGGGCTTGCCGACCGGCGAGCCGTCGCGCTGGATCAGCGACACCCCGGGGAAGCCGCGCAGCGTACAGGCCCTCTTGCCCTTGTTCGTGAAGACGAGGGGGTAGTGGATGTTGCCCGCCCCGATGTCGGAGGGGCCCAGCCGCAACGACATGTCGGCGGCGGTGCAGCGGTCCGACGCCGTCACGGCCGAGGTGTCCGAGGCCGCGGCGCTCGGGGCATCGCCCGTGGCCTTGCCGCCGGGCAGGGTCGCCGAGTTCGCCGACGGCTTCTCGCCCGCCGTGGACTCCTTGCCCGCCGTGGACTCCTTGCCGGCCGTGGACTGCTTGCCGGCCGACGACGGCTGCTTCGCGCCGGGGGCCTGCGCGCCGCTGCCGCTCTCCTGGTTCTGGGACGTGGCGGGTGCGGCTGCCGACGAGGGGCGGGAGGCCGTGCCGTTCCCGTCCTGGCAGGCGGTCAGCGCGAGCGCCGCCACGGCGATCAGCGATCCGGCGGCGACACGGCGGCCGCGGCCGGGCGTCTTGATGGTGAGCGACATGAGTGTCCCCCTCGTCTGGTAGGTGCGAGCTCGGGTTCGGGTGCGTGCGGTCCGTTCGTTGTTCTTCCAGCGTGGCTCCGGGCACTGCCGGTCCGCTAACGACGCACTAACACACCGCTAACGAGGCAGCGTGCCCGGCACGCCGATGACCCCGGCACCTCTTTGACCAGCCGGGATTCCTGGCGCGCCGCTCAGGCTCGCAGAAAATTCCCGGGTTGCGGGCGCCGCACCGCGAGGTTCGGCCTACTTCCCGGGCCCTTGGTCGGCTCCGATGTTCGGCGGGTCGGGCACCGGATTGCCGTAGAAGTCCCGCGCGCCCCCGTCCGGGACCCGTACGCCGGCGCCCAGTGCCGGGGAGCCGGCGCGCAGCCGCACGTCGTCGGGGGTGACGAAGAGCGGGTCGGCGCGAACCGCGCCGGTGTCGCCGACGGGAATCCCGGGGGTCCGGGCGTAGAGGTTGTGGTCGTAGGTGTTGTGTGTATCGGCAATCGGGGAGCCGGCCGGGGCACCGACGAAGACATTGTCGCGGAACGTCACGCCGCCGGGGCCGTTGCTGCTGACCATGGCCGTCCCCGGGAAGCGGGTGGTGACGGTGTTGTTGTGCACCAGGGTGCGGGTCGCGGGGCCGCAGACGACCGAAATGACGCCATAGGGAGAGGCGGTGTTGCGGTCGTCGACGCTGACGTTGTACCGGACGGTGTTGCGGTCCGAGGTCATCCCCTCGCCGTTGCAGATCAACAGGAAACCGCCCTCGTTGTCGTGGCTGTAGTTGTACTGGTAGACGTTGCCGTTGTTGCCGCCGTCGAGGTCGTACGCCATCGAGTCCCGGGTGCCGTGACCGCCGCGACCTCGTTGAACTGGTACCGCACCGCATCGGAGTTCCAGGCCCGGACACCGGCGTTGTAGCCGCCCGAGCGGATGTTGAAGCCGTCGACGCGGTTGTGCTCCACCCGTGCGCCCACGGCGTTCTGTACGACGATGCCGGTGGTGCGGGGCGCCCGCCGACGCCCCGCACCTTCGCTCGGCTCGGTCAGCGCCGGTCGGCGGACGGCCGGGCGGGCTCCAGGACCACATCGCAGGTCGCGTCGCCGCCGGCGGCGAGGGACAGCGGGGTGGCGTGCGGCGGATAGCCGGACGCGGTGAGGGTGTAGTGACTGCCGGTCAGATCGCCGAAGGCGAAGGCCCCGTCGGGACCGGTGAGGGCGTACCCGGCGACCGCACCGTCCTCGACGAGGGTCACCGCCGCGTCGGCGAGCGGCCGGCCCTGCGGGCCTCGTACCGTGCCGCTGACCATGACCGTCGGTTGCAGCCGAGCGTCCTGGTGGACCGGCTCCCGGCCGGACAGCTCCAGCGTGCGGGCCTGCGGCCGATGGCCGGGGGCGCCGAGGACCAGGGTGTAGCTGCCGACGGCGGGCGCGGCGAGGGCGTAGCCGCCGTCCGCGGCGGCCGTGGTGACGCCGGCCTGCCGACCCTGCCGGTCGATCAGCGTGATGCTCGCGCCCCTGACCGGCGCGCCGGAGGTGTCCAGGACGCGGCCGCGGAATCCGGCGGGCCGGTCGTTCGTGGTGGTCGTGGTGACCGCGGTGGTCACAGCAGTGGGGGCGGACGGTTCCGGGGAAGTCCGCGCATCGGGCTCGCCACCCGTACCGTCGCCCGCCGCCGCGCCGTCCACGCGCACGCCGTCCACGCCGTCCACGCCGTCCACGCCGTCCACGCCGTCCACGCCGTCCACGCCATGCTTGCCGCCCGGGTACGCCGCGCCCTCCGCGTCGTCCGTGCTCTGCGCCACCAGGGTCGGGCGGGACTCCATGTGCTGCGACGGCAGGAAGGAGGCCAGGGCGACGCCGACGAGGACCGCGGCGGTGGCGATCAGGAAGGCGACCCGGAAGCCCGCCAGCGTGGGGATCGTGGCCGGTCCCACGCGCTGGGACATATGGGCCAGCACCATGCCGATCACGGCGCTGGACACCGACGTGCCGATCGATCGCATCAGGGTGTTCAGACCGTTGGCCGCGCCGGTCTCGGACGGATCGACGGCGCCGATGATCAACGCGGGCAGCGAGGAGTACGCCAGGCCGATGCCCGCGCCGACGACCACCGCGATGATGACGGTCTGCCACGGAGCGCTCATCAGGCCGATGCCCGCGCCGTAGCCGATCGCTATGACGAGCATGCCGATCAGCAGCGAGACCTTGGGGCCGCGCCGGGCCGCGATCCGCGCGTACAGCGGAGCGACGAACATCATCGTCACACCGAGCGGCGCCACGCACAGCCCGGCCACCACCATGGACTGGCCGAGCCCGTAGCCGGTCGACTCGGGCAGCTGCAGCAGCTGCGGCAGGACCAGCGAGATCGCGTAGAACGCCACACCGACCGTGATCGAGGCGAGGTTGGTCAGCAGCACCTCGCGGCGGGCCGTGGTCCGCAGATCCACCAGCGGATCGCCGATACGCAGCTCCATCACGCCCCACAGCACCAGCACGAGGACGGCGATACCGAAGAGGCCGAGGGTGGTGGGCGAACTCCAGCCCCAGTCGCTGCCCTTGGTGATGGGCAGCAGCAGGGTCACGAGGCCGGCGGACAGGCCGAGAGCGCCCGCCACGTCGAAGCGCCCCTGGGCGCGTACCGAAGTCTCCGGTACGACAAGGAGGGTGAGCAGCATCGACAGCACACCGAGCCCGGCGGCACCGAAGAACAGGGTGTGCCAGTCGGCGTGTTGGGCCACCAGCGCGGCGACCGGCAGCGCCAGTCCGCCGCCGACGCCGATCGACGAGCTCATCAGGCCCATGGCCGAGCCGAGCCGCTCCCGCGGCAGCTCGTCCCGCATGATGCCGATGCCGAGCGGAATCGCGCCCATGGCGAAGCCCTGTAGCGCCCGACCGATGATCATGATGAGCAGGTCGCTGGTGAATCCGCAGATCAGCGAGCCGACGACCATGACCGCGAGGCTGGTCAGCAGCATCCGCCGTTTGCCGTGGAGGTCGCCGAGCCGCCCCATGATGGGTGTCGAGACGGCGCCCGCGAGGAGGGTGGCCGTCATGACCCATGTGGCGTTGCTGGGTGCCGTGTTGAGCAGCACCGGCAGGTCCTTGATGACCGGCACGAGCAGCGTCTGCATCACCGCGACGGCGATGCCGGCGAAGGCGAGGACCGGGACGATGCCGCCGCGGGTTCTCCGGTGGCCGCCCGCGGTGGGGTCGGACACCGGGGGCGCGGCGGTGGCCGTCCTCTCGGACGGCTGGTCCGTCGTCTGCGTCATGCGTGCGGCCTCCAGGGCGGCAGGGGTGAGTGCGGTACGGCGATGGATACGTGCATGACGAACGTTGTATCGCGGGGGCCATTCCGCCGCCCGGTCAACACCCTTGACAGCAGAGGTGATACGCCTCACACCGTTGCGCTCTTACGTCCCGACAACACCGCCTGCGCGGTATTTTTCACCGCCCCGCACCTCCGCGGACCGGCTGCATCGGCGACCCTCGTCCGAGGCCCCTCAGCCCGCGGCGACGGCACCGGCACCGGCACCGGCACCGGCACCGGCAGGAGCATCGGCAACGGCGTCGACCTGCGCACTGCGCCGAAGAGCGGCGTCCAGCTTCGCACCGCGCTCCGGGTCCAGATCGAGCCTGGCGAGGACGGCCGGCACCGCGATGCTCGGCAGGGTGTGCTGGAAGAAGACGGTCAGCCGGTAGCAGAGGTCGGCCTGATTGGTCAGCGCATGGGACATCATCTGGATCCCGGCGAACGCGCCGACGAACAGCTCGGCGGTCTCATGGATCACGACGCTGTCCAGGATTTCCCCGCGCTTGCGCGCATCGCCGAGCAGGCCCTCGACGAACACGGTCCACGAGAGCATCGAGCGCTTGCGGTCCAGACGGTTGGACCCCTGCTCGACCGCCAGCCGGGCCGCTCCGCGCTGCATCGGGTCGCTGCGCAGCCGGAACGCCAGGACCTGGCCGGAATCGACGAACTCCTGCAGCTTGATCTGCTGCGGCTCCACGGCGATATCGGTCACATGCTCTTCGAGCACGGCGAGCGCCAGCTGCTCCTTGGAGGCGAAGTGGAAGTACAGGGCGCCCTTCGTCACACCGGCGCGCTCAAGGACTTCGGCGATCGTCGCGCGGTCGTAGCCCTGCTCGTCGAACACCGACGCGGCCGCCTCCAAGATCACTCGCCGGGTCCGGATCGCGCGGTCCTGTTGTGCCACAGGGCGCCTCCTGTCTGTTGAAGCCTTCAACATTCCGCGGGTGCCGGCCACCGGTCAAGTCACCGCGCCACCAGCCTATTTCCCCTTTCCCCCAGTCCGGCATTGAAAATAAAACCGGATGGTACGTATCTTATCAGCGATGAGCCTCATCCCGTAGAGACACCTGGGGGCAGCCGTGAGCGATGCGTTGCACGTCAGCGACACAGTTCGGCGCGAAGCCCCACGCCGCACGCCGCTGGAATCCGGCCGGCGCGCGGCGACCCGGCCCCTTCCCGGAGACCCGGTCCGCCGCGAATACGTGCACCGTCCCATCGTCGACGACATTCTGGTCACTTCTTGGCGCAGATTGAACGATTCCCACTTCTCCGTGACGGCCCAGTGGCCCAGCGACCACGGATACTTCACCGCCAACCAGGACCGCCACCGGCTCATCCTCACCGGTGAGACCATCCGCCAGGCGGGGCTGCTGCTCTCCCACACCGAACTCGGCGTACCGGTCGGCCACCACTTCATCCTCGGGGACCTGATCTTCGCCACGCACTCCCCGCACCTCGACACCGGTGGCCGTGCCACGCCCCTGACGATCGACGTCGTCTGCAGCCGGATGCGCATGCGGGCCGGCACACTGACCAGCGGCCGGTTCGATATGACCCTGCGCTCGGCGGGGCGGGTCGTGGCGACGGGCCACTCCCATGTCACCGTCACCTCGCCCGGGGTCTACCGCCGGATCCGCGGCGAACGGCTGACCGCGCGACGCGACCCCGGACCGCTGCCGGCATCCGTCCCGCCGCAACTGACCGGCAGCGCCACCGACCACGACGTCCTCCTCTCCCCCACGGACCGGCCCGATCGCTGGCTGCTGCGCATCGCGCCCGACCACGCCGCGGTGGTGAACCCGGCGAACGATCATGTACCCGGCATGGTGCTGCTCGATGCGGCCCAGCAGGCCGCCCACGCCCTGACCGCGCCCGACGGCTTCGTCCCGTACGCGCTCGGCACGGAGTTCCTCCGCTACGCCGAGCACGGCACCCCCTGCGTGATCGAGGCCCGGTGGGTCCCGCCGGCGCTGCCCTGCACCAGAATGGTCCAGGTCACCGGCTTGCAGGACGGTGCGCCGGTGTTCGTCTCCACCCTCACGGCACTGGACGCCCGCAGCTGACACACCGCTCGCAAGCCGCATGCGCGCCAGTGCCCTCGCGCCTGCACGCGCCTGCGCCGTCGCCATCCGGTGATCGACCGCAGCCGGTGACGGCACGCCCGCCACAAGCACAGGAAAGGCCAAACGACCATGGGTGACCTCAAGGGGAAGACCGCGCTGGTGACCGGCTCCAGCCGGGGAATCGGCCGGGCCATCGCACAGCGCCTGGCTCAGGACGGTGCCCTGGTCGCCGTCCACTACGGCAGCAACGACACCGCCGCCAAGGAGACGGCAGAAGGCATCACCGGCGCCGGCGGCCGGGCGTTCGTCATCGGTGCGGAACTGGGGGTCCCGGGCGATGCCGAGGCCCTCTTCGCCGCCTTCGACGCCGAACTCGCCGCCTGCGGCGCGGAGCCCGGGCTCGACATTCTCGTGAACAACGCGGGGCTCAACTTCCCCGGGCGGATAGACCAGGTGACTCCCGAGGAGTTCGACCGCACCCTCGCGGTCAACACCAAGGCCCCGCTCTTCATCGCCCAGCACGGTCTGCGCCGGATGCGGGACGGCGGACGGATCATCAACGTCTCATCGGCGGTGACGAGTACGGCGCACCCCTCGCAGATCGCCTACAGCATCGCCAAGGGCGGGCTGGACACCCTCACGCTCGCCCTCGCCAAGGAGCTCGGCGAGCGCGGTATCACGGTGAACACCCTCGCCCCCGGCTGGGTCGAGACCGATGTGACCGCGGTACGCAGGTCGACTCCCGAGGGCCGGGCCGCGCTGGCGGCCTATTCGGTGTTCAACCGGATCGGCAAGCCCGCCGACATCGCGGACGCCGCCGCCTTCCTCGCGTCGGACGACGCCCGCTGGATCACCGGCCAGCGCATCGACGTCACCGGCGGCTCCATGCTCTGACCCGGTCGGGCGCATCCCTGGGCCGGGCCTCACGCGTCGTGGAAGACCAGTCCCAGGGTGTGCCGGCGGCCGGCGCGGACGGTGCTGACTCCATGGCGTACGGCTCCCGCCGACCAGCCCCGGGCGGAGCGTACGGGGCGGTCCCGGGTGGTGAAGATCAGGCCGTGGCCCGCGGGCAGGACGGTGGTGGTGCCGCGGGACTGGGCCCGTGGCCGCTGCTCGACCAGGAGGAACTCCCCACCGGTGTAGTCGGCGCCCGGTTCGTTGAGGCCGATGACGACCTGGAGCGGGAAGACCCTCTCCCCGAACAGGTCGCGGTGCAGCGCGTTCCAGTCGCCCGCCCCGTAACGCAGCAGGATCTGCGAGGACTTGGTCTGGCCGGCTTCGTGGCAGCGGACGAGCCACTCCTCCAGGGTGTCCGGCCAGGGCGCCGGTCTGCCGAGCTTGGCCGCCCACTCGCGGGCGGTCCTCAGCAGAGGGGGGTAGAACGCCTCCCGCAGCGCCTGGACCGGTCCGGGCAGCGGGTCGGCGAAGTAGCGGTACTGGCCCGAGCCGAAGCGGTGCCGGGCCATGTCGATGGTCGAGCGGAAGCGGTCGGTGTCGTCGTACAGGGCGATCAGGGCGCGGCGGTCGGCCGGAGAGAGCAGACGCGGGGTCAAGGCGCACCCCGTGGCGTCGAGTTCCTCCCCGATCGCCGTCCAGTCGGCGGCCGCGACCCGGTCGGCGAGGACGGCGCCATGGGCTCGGCGCCGGATGGTCGTGGTGGTCATGGCGGGCTCCCGTGGGGCGTCGGCGTTCCGGGGCGGCGCGCGGCCGGTCGGTGGCGGCGCGCTCAGGCGGCGTGCGGTACGGCGCCCTCTAGGCCGAGGAGCTGCCGCTTGCGCTCCGGGCCGCCCGCGTAGCCCGAGAGCGATCCGTCGGCGGCGATCACCCGGTGGCAGGGCCGGACGACGAGCAGCGGATTGGCGCCGATCGCCGTGCCGACGGCGCGCACCGCGCCCCGCGCCGCACCGATGTCGGCGGCGATCCGTCCGTAGGTGGTCGTGGTCCCGTACGGAATCTCCTCCAGCGCCTGCCATACGCGCCGCTGGAAGTCCGTGCCCGTGCCCGGGGTGGCCGTGAACTCGATGTCGAAGCGGGTCAGCGTTCCGTCGAAGTAGGCGCGCAGCTGGCGCGCGATCTCGGCGAACGCGTCGGGGGCGTATGTCCAGCCGTCCTGGAGGGCCGCTCCGCCCTTCTGGCCCGGTACGGTCAGCGAAGTGAGTGCGGTGCCACCGGGTGCGGTGGCCGACTCCTCGCCCACCAGGAGGAGTTCACCCAGCGGGCTGTCGAGCGTGGTGTAGCGCGTCATGGTCCTGTTCTTTTCTCTCCGTGGTCTGCGGATGTGGGTCGGTACGGGGGCCGTCTACGGACGTGGGCCGTTTTGCGGAGGCGGTTCAGTCCGGGTGCCGGTCTGCGGAGGTGGTTCGGGCCGGGTACGGGCGGCGCCTCGGCGCCGGGGCTCCTCCGCTGCGGCCGGAGCGTTCCAGAAGTGGTGCATCGCGTAGGAGTTCCAGGGGCGCCAGGCCCGCGCACGGTCCTTCAGATCGTCCGTCGGGCCGCCGGCCCGGCGCATGCCGGCCAGTACGGCCGCGTCGCCGGACAGCAGCACATCGGGATCCGCCAGTGCGCGCATCCGGATGTAGCCGGCGGTCCAGGGCCCGATGCCGTGCAGGCCGAGGAGCCGGCGCTCGGCCTCGTCCCGGTCCGCCCCGGAGTCCAGGGTGAGGGTGCCGTCGGCGAGCGCGGCACTGAGGGTGCGCAGGGTGTTCCGCCGCTGCTCGGGCATGCCGAGTGCGGCGAGCGAGACCTGCGCCAGGTCCTCGGGACGCGGGAAGAGGTGGGTGAGCCCGCCCGCCGGTTCGGGCAGCGGCTCCCCGTAGGCGGCGACCAGCGCATCGCCGAGCCTACGGCCCGAGGCGACCGAGATCTGCTGGCCCAGGACCGCGCGGATCGCGAGCTCGTGCGGGGCGGGTGTGCCCGGGGAACGCAGGCCGGGGCGCCGGTCCACCAGCGGTGCCAGCGCCGGGTCCGCGGCGAGCCGCTCGGCCACCGCGTACGGATCGGCGTCCAGGTCGAAGAGGCGGCGCACCCGCTGGTTCGCGGTGGTCAGATCGCGCAGCTCGGTCAGGTGCAGCCGGCACTCCAGCCAGCCGGCCCCGGGTGACTCGTCGACCTCGGCGACGCCGGGTCCGTTCGGCAGCCGCAGGGTGCGCCGGTAGGTACGGGCTCCGGGCTCGCCGGTCACCTCCTCGACGCCGGTGATCGCGCGCTGCTGGAGGTGGTCGAAGATCTCCCGTGCCGCGTACGGTCCGCGGTAGGCCAGCCGCAGCGGCAGTACACCGGGGGTGGCGGGCGGGATCGTCGGACCCTGTCGGGGCGCCTTCCCGGGACGGGCGGCGCGCAGCGCGCTCGGGGTGAGCGCGTAGATCTCCTTGATGGTGTCGTTGAACTGGCGCAGGCTGGAGAACCCGGCCGCGAAGGCCACCTCGGCCACCTGTAGGCCGGTGGTCTGCAGCAGGACCCGGGCGGTGTGGGCGCGTTGTGCCCGTGCCAGCGCCACCGGCCCGGCGCCCAACTCCGCGGCCAGCTGCCGCTGGACCTGCCGCGCGCTGTAGCCGAGCCGCGCGGCCAGTCCGGACACCCCCTCCCGGTCCACCACCCCGTCGCCGATCAGCCGCATGGCGCGGCCGACGACATCGGCGCGGGCGTTCCACTCGGCCGAACCGGGCACCGCGTCGGGCCGGCAGCGGCGGCAGGCGCGAAAGCCCGATCCCTGCGCGGCCGCCGAGGTGGGGAAGAAGCTGACGTTGCGCCGCCGGGGTGTGGTCGCCGGGCAGCTCGGCCGGCAGTAGATCCCCGTCGTGGACACGGCGAAGAAGAACGCACCGTCGAACCTGGCGTCTCTGCTGCGCACCGCCTCGTACCTGCTGTCCTCGTTCATCACAAGGTCCACTGTGCGGCAGGCCGGGCGGCGACGCTGGCGGAATTCGGACAGCACGCTCGGACACCGAGGACCGCACCGGCAAGCGTGCGGAGCGCCGTAGGCGGAGCCCTATGGCAGCGCCCGCGACTGCGCCGGAATCGCCACCCCTATGACGCCGGCTAGGACGCCACCGCGGCGAGGATCACCAGGATCAGAAGGATGACCAGGGTCTCCCAGCGCATGGCTCTGCGTATGACGTCCAGACTCGGCAGCGAACCGGACCCGCCCCTCGTCGAGCCGCCGGTGCCATAGGAGTCGTCGCCGCCGGAACCGTCGTCCCCGCCGTCCCCGCCGTCGCTCATGCCCAGCCCTCGATTCTCGCCATCATTGCCCCGGCCACGATCTGACCGCTGTCCCTGTCATTCATACCCCCTGCCACTGACAGCGGAGTTGGCGCCCCTCGCGGTCGGCGGTGGCCGCGCGTCACGGCGAAGGCATCGGCCAGTCGTCCAGCGAGCCGCCGCGCCACTCGACGAGGCGGGGATCGTCGAGCCGGATGTCCTCGGCCGGGCCGGTGACTCCCGCGCGGCGGAGGAACTCGGCGACATCGCCGCGGCCGTGTGCCAGGCCGACGATCTGCCCACGCACGGTCACCCGTCGACCACCGGAGGGCGTCGGCGGGTGCACGATGACGGGCGGATGCTCGGACATGCATCCAGCGTGCGCCGGGCTCCGCACCCCCGCACCTCGACAGCCTCCACAGGCGTCAATCCCCGGCCGGATGCCGCAGGCGGCATGACGAAGCCCCGGCCAGACGGGGGGAACTGGCCGGGGCGGTTCGGGGCGGGTGCTTCGCCGCACCGCACACCCGATTGAACGGTAAACAACGCATTGCCGTTCCGTGAAGGGGGCGTGAGGATCGTCACGTCCCGAAATGCCCCCGTAGATCACGTCCCGAAGTGCCCCCGATAGATGGGGCGCGCCCCGATGCACACAGGCGCACACAAAGCCCGGATGGCCAAACCGGCGCCGCGACTGCAGTGCGGCAGTCGCGGCGCCGGTCGTCTGACGGCGGCCCGGGGTCACCCCCGTGACCGGTTCAGCTTTCGGTGGTGTGTCCGGAGAGGCGTTCGACGCCGCGCAGGAGGGCGGAGTGGTCCAGGCCGCCGTCGCCTTGTGCGCGCAGGGAGGCGA